>CADARW010000229.1 GCA_902790405.1 uncultured Bacteroidia bacterium | reverse complement strand
CTCACATCCGAATACAAGCACATAAAATACTGGTTCGGGAAATTCACAATGTACAAAAGCTACAACGTTCAAGCCCGAAACTTCCTGCTCTCGTTCCTGAAGCTATATTTCCCCGACAACGAAATGTTGGTAGCGCCAAAACGGCCTATCGACTTCGAGTTTAAAAAAAACAAACTTGCATTTTCGGGCGACAATTTCTCCGACGACTACAAGAAGCTTAAAGCCGAACTCAAGAACCTGAATTCCAAGATTCCCCCGCTAGTAAACGCCTACATGAAACTTTCCGACACCATGAAAGTCTTTGGCACAGCCGACAATCCCGAATTTGGCGATGTGGAGGAGACTGGAATACTGATAAACATAGCCGACACTCACGACTCGCAACGTTCGCGACACCTAAAGAACTACAAGTCGCTCATCGACCTAAACTCAATCTACCCGAGCAAACAAAAATAAAATGCGAAAATTCCTCTTTGTCATATTGCTATGCTGCAGTGTGCCATTCGTTTACAACAAGGCATTTTCGCAGAACCTCGTGAAAAATCACAGCTTCGAAAGTGCATGGTCGTGTCCCGAGGACTACAACGGATATGCCGTAAAATACCCTTTTCCTGAATGGATAAATCCAAACAACGGCACTCCCGACCTTATGCACGCTTGTAGCGTAATGCGTGCGGCGGAGCATACGCCGGCATCATACTGCGCGAAATGTTCGATGATTCGCTGAAAGTTTATAAAGGTGTTTCTCGCGAATACCTTCAAACAAAACTTACAGAACCTCTGAAAAAAAACACCTTGTACTGCGTGAAGTTCTACTATGTAAACGCCAAGAAATCAATGTATTCAGTTGACGCTCTAGGCATTACACTTACAGTTAACCAGATAAAAGCAAAAAATGCCGACCGCATATTGCAGCGACCGCAAATAACAAACCGTCCCGGACACATCATGGACAATATGGACGATTGGACAGAATTCTGCGGTTATTACCGCGCACGTGGCGGCGAGAATTACCTCACAATAGGCAATTTCTGGGACAACAGCACCACGCAATATGTAACTAACAAGAACGAATATTCCGATTCGGCATTTTTCTACGCCTACTACCTAATCGACAATGTGTCGGTTTTTGAAATAGAATCGGAATTTGAATGCGGATGCCTCAACGACCTCGCATGGAGTTCCGACTGGAAATCAGAATCATTTGACCCCACAACAGGCTACAATACAAAGAAAATCAGCGACTACGACATTGCAAGCAATGGCGACGACGGAAACGGACAGGGCAACGGCTCAGGAGATTCGTCGTCGTCATCAAACGGAAACGAACAAGGTGACAAAGACGGCAACAACCATGCACAGGCCGACCCCAACGAAACCGATGTTACCGGCTTGAAGACGCAGATAACCAAGGCAGCCTTCGACAATGCCGAAATTGGCGACCGCTTCCGACTGAACCAGATATATTTCGAGTTCAACTCGTCTGAACTGCTAACAATATCGAACATACAGCTCGACTCGCTGTACAACATTTTATCGGAAAAGCCATCTTTGCGCATCGAAATACGAGGCCATACCGACAACATAGGCAGCGAAGGCTACAACAAGAAACTATCGGTCGACCGTGCTGCATCGGTTTACAACTATCTAATGGAAAAAGGCATTCCAAAAACCCGCATGAAATACCGTGGCTTTGGTCCTAACGTCCCCGTCGCCGACAACAGCACAGAGCAAGGCCGCGAACTGAACCGAAGAGTGGAGATATTCATTGTGGAAATATAAGGGCAAGAGAGTTCAAGGTTCAAAGATTTGATTCTGTCGTGGCGTGGCGCGCCGCGCCGCGACTGTACAAATCAAGGGATAAGGATTTGTAGCGACGCAATGCTTTGCATCGGTGTTCAAAGTTCAAAGCCAGAGGGGTTTTATGCCATTTACAACATTTAATCCACAAATAATTGTATGTTGTACAATCTTTCAATCCTAGGATAAACCTATTTATAAAATCACTATTTTTGCACCCGTTTTGGTTAAGGGAATGCCGTGCAAATCGGCAACAGTGCCCGCTGCTGTAAACCCGTGTAAGACCAGTCGGTTACAAACCACTGTCCTCCTAATATGGATGGGAAGGTGACTGGTTCGGGTAAGTCAGAAGACCTGCCAAACGCCTAATTAACGGCAAGCCTTCGGGAACAAGGGTGGTGCTAATCGGTGCAATTACGCGCTTTCTTTGCGAATGCCTTGCTTTTTATTAACTTCGTAATAATTAAAATTATGCGAAATTTTTTTCTTTTATTTCTACCGTTCATTTTCGCGGTAAGTGCAAATGCACAATTGT
>CADARW010000228.1 GCA_902790405.1 uncultured Bacteroidia bacterium | reverse complement strand
GGCAGTTTCTTTACCACTTCGGCAAAGGAGTGGTTGATGAGCTTGCATAGCAGTTCGTCGTTTACATCGCGGTTGAACCAAATCTGGTTCCAGTACTGCTTGTTCCAATGGTAAGCCGGCTCGATTGCCATATAATGGTCGCGAAGTTCGACGGCATAGTCGGGGTCGCACTTCAATACGCCAAGTTCGGGATTGTCGAGGGCTATGCAGGCGAAGATTTTGTTCTTCACACGAAAAACCAGTACGGTTTCGTCAAAGGGAAAAACCTCGGTGGTGCAGGGAAGCGACAGGCAATATTCACGGAATTTCTCTATGTCCATAGCTATTTGGCTGTAGAATATTTTTTTATGTCGATGTCAACTTTTTTTAGGCATTTTTCCTTTGACATTGCATTTGGGTTGGTACCTGGAAGTCCTTGAGGGATAGGTTGCCCGATTTGTTCAAAAAGCCAAACCCAGTAGGGCGGGAAAGTGCCGTCGTCGGACTTGAAGTTCATTGGGGCGTCGCTGAAAAGGTGTTCACCTTTCTCGTCGATGTAGGAGTTGCGGACAAGTTCGCTGCAGTACTGTTCGTCGTTGTCGGGCAGGAAGTATAGGTCGTAGTCGCGGCCAGTGAACTGCTTGGCGTTTTCGACATACTTTGCAGCGTTGTCAACGCCGTGCTTCAAGGTTGCATCGATAATCCAGACGCTGTCGTTGGCGACTTCGGCTATTGCGACATGTATGTAGTTGATTCCTACGCTGTCGCCAGTGGAGGCGGCTATTGCGGAACCCATTTCAGTGGTGTCGGACATATAGTCGAGCGGCAGGGCGACGAAGACAAGGTCTCCAGTCTGTAGTTTGGGTTCTTCGTTGCTGGCTGTTTGTTCTGCTTTGTTCTGGCATCCACAAAATATTGTTGCAAAGCCCAGTGCAATTGCAAATATTGTCTTTTTCATGGTTATTGCATTCTTTCCATTAGGTCCATTATGTCCGATTCCATTGATTCTGTTCTAGGCTGTTCGAGAAATCTGCAAAGTTCCTCGCCTTTTTTGTAAAAGACTATTGCTGGCAGAAACTGCACGTAGTAGTCATCTACGTTAAGCACATCGACTGTGATTTTGCTGTTGAGGCAGATGAATGTCACAGGAATGTCCTTAAAGTATTCGAGGTCGAAAATCTTGCAGAAGCGTGGCACTTCGCGTCTTGAATTGCTTTCCCATGTTCCCATGAACACCTGTACGCTGTCGAATTTCTCAGGAAGTTCGAAGTTGAAGGTCTCGGTTTTTACGGTGTAGGCATCGTATTCAGCCTTGAACCAACCGTCGCCGTTGTTTTCGAGTGCATCACGAGTGCAGAATCCGTAAAGGATGTCTTTGCCATTGTCGTTGATGGTTCTGTTGAGTTGCGAAAATGCACTGAATGAACCAAGTACGAAAGTCAGTGCAATAATTATAAGTTTCTTTTCCATAGTCTTATTTGTTAAATTTCAGTTTCCTAGCAGTTTTGTTTTCTTCAATAATCTTGCCATTGTTGAATGCCAGTTTGCCGTTTACGAAGGTTGACACAATTTTTGAGTTAAGCGTGTAGCCTTCCAGTGGCGACCATTTGCATTTATATAGTAGGTTATCCTTTGATACTTCGTATTTTGCGTTCATGTCGATTAGTACGAGGTCGGCAAAGTAGCCCTTGCGTATGTATCCGCGACGATCGATCTTGTATAGTCTGGCAGGGTTGTGACACATCCATTTTACAACATCTTCGATGCCGAAATTTCCTTGTTTTGCCAGTTCAATCATTACTTGTAGCGAGTGCTGCACCATTGGCGCTCCCGACGGGCATTTTGTATAAGGTGCGCATTTTTCTTCCCAAGTGTGTGGAGCGTGGTCGGTAGCGACTACATCTATCTTGCCATCTTTAAGTGCTTGTATAAGAGCAAGTCTGTCCGATTCGTACTTTACTGCAGGATTCCATTTTATGCGCGATCCGAGCCGTTTGTAGTCATCACTGTTGAAGAACAAATGATGTACGCAGACTTCGGCGGTTATTTGCTTTTCGTTCAGTGGTTTGTCCGATAGTAAGGAAATTTCCTTTTCGGTACTGATGTGGAAAATATGTAGGTGTGCGCTAGTACGTTTCGCTATTTCTGCAGCTTCGCTACTCGATTTATAGCAGGCATCTGCAGATCTTATTTCGCAATGCTTCTCCATTGGTATGTCATCGCCGTAAATTTCCTTCATGCGGTTTAGGTTTTCGGCAATTATGCCGTCATCCTCGCAATGGGCTGCGATTATGGTGGGGGAGACCTGCATTATTTTTTCAATGGCGTTCTTGTCCTTGACAAGCAGA
>CADARW010000227.1 GCA_902790405.1 uncultured Bacteroidia bacterium | reverse complement strand
TATTTTATGTGCTTGTATTCGGATGTGAGGGCCATGATGCCGTCCCATAGGTTGTCGAGGGCGAATATTCCGCGACGGAAATTCTTCAGGTACTGGTAGCTCGGCTGTATGAACGAACGTCCCAGTTCGATAGTGTAGGGTAGGTATTCGCTTACAAACTTGTCGGAATAGTCGAAAATGTGTCCCGTGGCGAGTTTCGCATTTGGATTGTCGGTTGCGTATTCGCCGAGTATGAATCGGTAGCCGCCGATAATCTGTTTGTGCTGTGGGTCCCACACAATCATCTGGCAGTATGGGGCATCGTCGGAAATGTCGAACTCGTCGATGTCGGCTTCCTTGCCTGTTCCGCCGCCAGCAGCGCGGAAGGTTATTTCGCGCAGGCGACCGAGTTCCCGCATCAGGTTGGGACATTGGTCGTGTGTGAAAACATATATTTCGTTAGCTCCATAATTCGTCTTTCTCAGCATCTTGTCCTTGGTCAATTCGCTGAGCAGCAACTTTTTGCTTACGGGCGGAATTATGTTGCTGTTTGCTGGCATCGGGTTAGAATATTACACCGACTTTCAGGCTTATGTCGTTTAGTCTAATACCAGGATTTAGTGTGCTGGTGTTTGTAGGTGTGTTGTCGTCCTTGTACGATCTTATCTTGTCAATGTCGAGGAAGGTGCCTAGATAGTTGAGCTCAAACAAAAGTTTGGTATTTCCAGCTATAGTCCATTCTGCACCGCCGCCAACATGCCATCCGATGTTGAACAAGTTGAATTCCCTTGTGGCAATATAGGTATCCTTGGTTTCGAGAGTTACTTTCGACTTAACTCTTACCATAGGGTCAACTCCAAGTTTCAGGAAATAGGTGAAGTAGCCTATTTCGTTGGTGCAGCCCTTAATTCCTACAGGAATTTCTATATACGAGGTCGAGTATTTGTAATTGTGCATTGTTGAATCACCGATTGCAATTCCGTCGATATCGTTGAAAGGAACAACTCCGTTCTTGAAATTTGCGGTTCCGCCTATGTTGCAGAAGCCTCCGGATATGTTGAGTGCGAAGTTGTTGGTAAGGTTCAGGTCCATTACGGCACCGAATCCGTAGGTCATCTTTGCTTTTTCGTTCTTGAAATAAGCCTTGCTGTCTGACATCATCCACGATACACCGCCCTTCAGGTAAAGACCTCCATCAACTTTATTCTTTTTCTGCTTTTGTTGTACATTGTTCTGGTACGGATTCGAATTCTGGCTCTGGATTTGCTCTTGAGCCGATAACAATGCTGCTGAAAGCAATATTATTACAATAACACTAATAAATTTCTTCATATTTTTAGTATTTAGTATATTTACATTAAACAAAAATTAAATATCGAAACGCAAAATTATATATTTTATTGTCATTATCCAATCTTTTTTTTCGCTCTTAGCAATTCTCTTTTTAACTTTGCGTCAATAATTACGCGAATATGCAAAGATTGTTTTTCTATATTACCATTGTGTGTGCGAGTGCTTGTATTATAACATCGTGCAACCGTAATCAGTTGAAAGTTGATGTGTCCGATATTGACGCAAATGTACAAGTAGAACGATTCGATCAGGAATTTTATGCTTGTTCCAATGATGTTTCATTTTCAACTGTAGGACAGCTGGCGGAAAAGTATCCAGCCGTCGGCAAGCTCCTCGGCGGCATCAATTTTCTGAAGGACAAACACGCGGCCGACTATACCTTCAAGGACGACACGTTCAAGACGCTTTCATTCGAGTTGGACGACAACTGGCGCTTCACAAGCTTCAAGGTCACCGATGACTACGACACGGAGGGCAAAGTGACGATCAAAGCAGGCACTCATGTGGGCATCAACTTCGCACTCTCCTCCAAGACGACGATTAACGACTGGTCGGTCATGCCAAAGCCTACGGTGAACAGCATCATGAAACGTGCGGCTGACTATTCCATGGCGGGCAATACCGAAGGATTCATCAGTTTCCTGCAACGCAACAAGAAAGGTGTCTTGCGTCTTGTGGCAGC
>CADARW010000226.1 GCA_902790405.1 uncultured Bacteroidia bacterium | reverse complement strand
CGCCGTATGTAGCAGTCTGATTTTCCTGAAGTTCGTATATTGCACCACCAACCAAAGCCATAGTTTCAGACAGATCTTCCTCGCGGGGAGTGCGCGTGTGAATTCTGAAACCACCAGCATACAATTCGATACTAATTACCATCGAAACATCATCTATAACAAGCACCTCAGACTCGCCACGCAGTTTCCGCCCGTTAATCTCAGTCTCCACTCTTATGTGAAACGGAACGCCTACTGAAACATATACGACATCACTATTGGCATTGTCAATCGTATAAACACCCATATTGTAAAGGTCACCGAAAGAACAGGAGTACTTGGTCTCGGCGTTCTCATACACGACATAAACATCGGCATTAAAATTATCTACAGCACCCTTGCTGACAATTGCATTATTTGGATTGCTTTCTGTAAGTTCAATCTGTAACATCGCAGTCTGCATATATAGCGGATCGCGCTGGCATGATGCGAAAAAAAGAAGAAGCATGACACAAAATGCCACCTTAGCGCAAACTCCTTTATTACAAGTTGTTAGGTTATACAATCCCATATTGTGCGACTACATAAATTTTACAAATAAACACAACCAAAAACTCAATCAGTTGCAAATATAATAAAATTATACAAATACAAGTATTTTATACGAGAATTTTTGCAAAAAATAAAAGGAAGAAAATATTGCCCACTTAATACCTTCTACAATATTCCAAGAATCTCAGATACACATTCTTATACCAATTTTCCAACTCGCCAAACATTGTGGTATTATGCCACAGAAGCACAAAGTCCCCCTCAACAGCAACGCATCTTTCGTACAAACTACAAATGCTCGCAAACGCCTCTTCCTCTGTCAAGTTTCTATATTGGAACAAAGTCGTATCCATTGCAACTAGCGGATGCTCAACAACATCAGTAACACAATCGTTTTCAATATCATACAGGCGGTACGGATGGCAAGTGCCGCAACGGAAACCTTCATGCTCGGGGAATCCCAAAGTAGAATCGCTACGAATGCCACAATCCTGCCAAATCTGTGGAGTTTTGCGAGCATCGAAGCGCAGGAAATGCTGACGCACAGATGCAACTCCATGTCCACACACCATCTCAAGCCGATTCTTCTCCATTGTAAAAATGAATTTGTCGCCGAAAGAATACAAGCCAACATGCAACCCAACGGTCACTCCTTGCGACTGCAAATCCTTAATGCACTCACGCGATTTTTGCGAAAGAATATTGTATGTAGAATCGAAATCTTTATTACGTAATGCCTTGAAATAAAATTGAGAATCTAATTTATTTTCAACAGACACTTTAAGTAGTTCGTAGACTGCCGAAACATACGGGTCGCGCCTAAAATCGCACAAAGATTTCATATATGCCGCCAAAGACTTACACGACATCCGCAGACTTTTCCTCTTGAATAAATCGCCTGCAATGGTTTTTACCGCCTTTCCAAAATTTGGAAAGCGGAACAGAAAATCTATGTCGTGAGTTGGAATAAATTTTGGCTTACGAGGTGATATTGAAACTGCAGGAAAATTGTCGCAGACAAATTTTCTCAACAACATTGCATATTCGTCAACAACTGGAATATCAATTAAATTATATTTTTCAACTAAACTATCGCTATAAGCAAATCTACCGTACTTATCACGCTTATCCACGCATGTTTCCGCATAACGTGAAAGCAAAGCAAACGACACCGAAAGCAAGTCGGCATTAACCGACACTGCACCATCCTCAAGCGTGAACAAATCCTTGCCTTCGGCAAGCCCGAACGCTTTAACCTTTACTTTATTATCATACGAATATATTTCTGAATAACAACCACTTCCATTTAACAACAAACTCATGTTCTCATTAGTGGGAACTGGGAATTTTATGGAAATGCAACCATCTACAACAATAGCAGGCACAGGCGACACCTCAACAGAGAAATTTCCCTGAGGAAATGCCACATCAGCCAAACAGCCAAGCGTGTACCTTATTGCGTTTAATGTCATAACCATTTTACACAGAAGCAATTGCAAGCATTCTTATCAAATGTTT
>CADARW010000225.1 GCA_902790405.1 uncultured Bacteroidia bacterium | reverse complement strand
TGGTCAGTCTCGTAGCAGTCGAAAAACCTGTATTTTGCTTTAGAAGACACAATATTTTGCTTACTACGACTTGAATATGAAAGCGGAATGCCACGAACCGTGTCGAACACTATCTGCGCATAGTCAAACCGACTTTCCTGCGACTTTTTCATCGGTGTTACAACCACGCCTATGGTGTCCTTGCCAAAACGCTCGGCAATTTCGTAGTTGTATTTGTCGCAATTCTTTTCCACCAACAAGCGTTTGTACGTATTCAAGTCAAGAAGTTTTGCAACATAGATTATATTTGGTGGGGATACTCCTAAATTGTTGCACGAGTACGACTTTTCGCCGATAACCTTGCATTGGAAAACGCCTTCGCTGTAGTTGTTGTATGTTAGCAGTGTGATTTCGTGTATGTTGCGTATTGTGTCGTTTTCAACAATCAACTGTCTGAATACAGTTGTTGTGTTGAATGCAGGCAAGTTCCTGCTAATCCGAATAATGGAATCGTACTTGTGTGCTATCTGGCAGTATGTAAACGGATACACATCGACATCCTGCAAGGTTTCGGCAAATGGTGACAGTTCGCAAACGGCGGTCTTTCCATCAAGGAAATCTTTTGCAGGCAATGGTTTCACAGAATAGCCGAGATAAGAGAATACCAAAGTGTCGGACTTGGACAGGTTTTTGCGCAAAAGTTCAAAATGCCCGATAGAATCGGTAATCGCACCAATGCTTTTGCCTTTTACCGAGATATTTGCGTACATCAGTGGCTGCTTGGTTTCGCTATCGACAACAGTGCCGGTAATGTTCTGCGAAAAAGCGCAAATGGCAAAGAGAAGGAATGTAATGAATAGAATTAGGTTTTTCATGTTTTCTGGGGGGTATGGATGTTTGATGTAGTTTGAGATGGTTTGAAATAGTTTAATGTTGTTTGAATTTGTTTGATGCAGTTGCTACAGAATCGAGGTAATTTTTGAAGGCAATGTACCTTTCTTCATTGACAATCGGTTCTTCTGATGTGGTTATTCGTATAATGGAATCGTTTACTATTATTACCAGCATAGACGAATGGTCTGTTGGCGGATTGTTGGCGTGGAACAAATTGCGTAGCGATGACCTTAGTCCTACTATGCTGTCGTACATAGGATATTCAAGAGTTATTAGTTTTCGGTATTTTTCCGGGTCAAGTCCCGATTTCTTTGTGCATTTTGTTTCGACTTGAACATCAAGGCCGTGAGCAACTTGCTTTGGACTGTAGTTTGTTACGGCAACCCATTCGTATTCATCTCTTGTTTCGTTGTATAGTCTTTTTAGATATGGAATAGTTCTGTACCTAACTCCGCAATACGGGTCAAAAATGTCTATGCAATATTTTTTTGTGGGGTCAACAACAAATCCCTTATCGCCAAGATACTCATTAACTATTTCCGATGGCTTTTTGTCGGGACTCATCTTATAATTTTCAACTTTTTCCCATTCTGCCGTCAAGATGTATATTTTGCAACCACCAAACGCGAGGCTCAATATTATCAGTGCTATAATTATGCTTTTTGTCATTGAAAGAAACTGCAATATGTCTAGTAAGTTATTTTGTTGGTAGTATAACGAGATTTTTTAGTGTAAGGTTGCCTGCTGAGATGGAAAAAGTTTAAAGTTGTTTGAAATTGTTTGATGATTTGAAAATTTAGCTTACGCTGAGCTAAAGGTTGAACATTCGATGATTTTATTGTTAATTCTCCTTTCCTTTGTCTTTTAGCCTTCTCGTCTGTCAGCCTGTCAGCCTGTCAGCCCTTCCTCTACATATATACTTCAACGTTAATTCTGTAGAAATCTCCGCTTTTTTCAGGGCGATACAGTACAAAGTGTGTGTTGAAGTCGTCGTCGCCGTAGGGCGTTTCAATGTATATTTGTCCGTCGCCTTTCGGGTGAATGTAGTAGGTATTGCCGTCAATATCGATGGTTTTGCATTTCGAAGCCTTGTCGTAGAAGGCGTTTGCATCGTCCTTGTCGGAGAAGTTTAGGCTTGGGTTGGTTGAGGTGTCCTCGTTGAGTTTGTAGAAGCACGAATGTCTGGT
>CADARW010000224.1 GCA_902790405.1 uncultured Bacteroidia bacterium | reverse complement strand
GAAGTTCAGATATTTCAACGAGTGCTGGTCGGTTTACAACGACCACGCTGGCGGGATCTCGAAGCGTGGTAGCCTATTTAACTTCAAACGCAACAATATCAACATTTTGGAATCGCTTCTTGATGATGATTTCTATAGGTTTTATGCACCGGAAATTTACCAGACAATTTGCTCCGAGTTCCGTATGTTGATAAAGAGCGATGAAGGGCTTCGTCTGCCCAAACGCGAATATCGGAAATTGCTGTCGGAATACAGAACTTACCAGCGAAGGGAAATAAAAGCGGAGAAACGACAATTTTTGCACGATTATGAATATATGAACGAACGAAAAATTTAACAATGAACAAATTCGTCTTTGCAGTTTGTGGTCCCGAAAGGTGCATTTCCCAACTCACCTTTTCAATCGGAAGACTGAAAAGGTTTACGCACAACGATATTATTGTCGTTACCGACAGCCGCAGAAACGAGATTCCTATTTCGTACGAAAATATTATTGACATCGCAACACCAAGCGAATACAACGACCACGAGGCAAGCATATACCTGAAAACTTCGTTGCATAAAATTCTTCCACACGGACATACCTATTGCTATCTTGACAGCGATGTGGTTTGCCTGTCCGAAAAGGTTGACGAAATTTTCAACTATTATTATGCACCAATAACATTTGCCAACGACAATGCCCCTCTAGAGTATTTCAGTCCGCATGCAATGAACTGCGAATGCCTCGAAAACCATGCACATCGTGGAGAAATTATTGCAAAATTCAAGGCAGAAGTTGCAAAACACATCGGTGATTTTGATCTTGATGCCTACTCTGTAAAAAACGACAGAAAAGAGCTAGCCGATTTGTTTACCAAAACAAAACACAGCGTTTGTGGCGCAAGCCGGTACTTTTTGTTAAGGTATCTGCCTTTTGTACGGTCATTTACGTTGGAAAAGTTTACTTTCCGCAAGTCGGAAATGTGCTGGAGAAATAGAAATGGAGAAGTCGTAGAATTAGATTTCCGTTATTATAAGCGGCATATTCTTCCAAAACTTGGCGAAAATCCTGCCGATTGGACAAATTTTGAACACAATGTGCCACATTGCAATCACCTTTCTGCCTACATTTTTCAAAAATATGGCATAAACATTCCCGACAATTGGCAGCATTGGAACGGCGGCGTATTTCTGTTCGAAGATTCGTCGGCAGAATTTCTTGACAACTGGCACGAAAAGACCATTGCCGAATTTGCAAATCCATACACCAAGACTCGCGACCAAGGCATGCTGGCTCTAACAGTATGGAAATTCGGATTGCAAAACCACCCTACTCTGCCCATAGAATTCAACTGGATAGCCGAATTTGCCGACACAAACATCGACTACGCTGCCAATAAGGGCTACACCCGCGATGGCTTCAAAACCATATCAAATCCTATCCTAATGCACATCTATCATCACTGGGAAGATGAAAGTTGGAATATATGGGAAAGCGTGAAGCTAGTTGAGAGGATTAAACTTATTCTAATTTAACGGATTCATTTGTTTGAGATTGTTTGAAACCGATTTGTCTTCTTGGTTCCGATTTTGTTTCTCGAAATTTATCAAGAGCATCGTTAAGGGCTTCTATCTGGATCGCAATTTCATTATTTGTTTGCTCCTGCTGAGCTTTAATATCGTTTTGATCATGAAGAATTTCCTCTACATAAGCATTCAATTGGTCAATCTTGTGGGAGAGCTGCTCATAGCGCAAATCGGCAGACATCATTGCAGCAACAGCATGTCTAATGGATATAAATGCCCTCATAATATTTATGTTAACTTGAATAGCTGTTTCTGAATGTAATACGGAACTGAGCATTGCTATGCCATATTCAGTAAATGCAAAAGGTCTGTATCTATTTCCTCATCTTTTTGAGGTCGCATTTTGCGACTTCAAAGATTCGGTACTTATGTTTGAGGTCGCAAAATGCGACCTCAAACGCAACCATTCCTCATCTGTCAGTACAAACATAAAATCATCGGGAAAACGATTTATGTTACGCTTAACCGCCTCATTCAACCTTTTGGTTTCTACGCCATAAAGTT
>CADARW010000223.1 GCA_902790405.1 uncultured Bacteroidia bacterium | reverse complement strand
GAACGCGCACAGTCGAAAGCAGTGAAGGACGACAAGGGACTTCACGACGCACTTTGCGAAAAAGCAATCAAGTACCTCAAGAAATCCAATGAAATTTACGCAAGCGACGGCAAAAAGGACTCTAAGAAGCACAGTTCGACTGCCGTTTACAGCGACGCGATGAACCTTCTGGGCAACTCCTATTTCGAAATTGGCGACATTGCCAAAGCACTGGATTCGTACACAAAAATCATTGCCTTATATCCGCAGCACGACATTGCAAACGGCAACATACATGTGGTACTGATGCAAACTCCTGGAATGCTCCGCAATAAACTTACCACATCAACGGTACCCGAACTTCTCGAAGTACTTGGCTCCCTTATACAAGTAAAGCCCGAATGTGGTGAAGCATATTATGTGCTTGGCGTTATGTATGGCCGCGAACTCGGCAACATGGAAGCTTCGATACAATGCTTCGAGAAAGCTGAGACTTGCAAATTCGAGAAAAATGCATCGTACTACAAGGACTTGGGCGTGGCATACGGCATTTCGGGTAACTACGCAAAATCAATCACCGCCCTCGAAAAGGCCATCGAGCTTGACCCCGACGACGACCTAACATACACCAACCTCGGCTACACCTACATGAATCTCGGCGACAATGCCAAAGGTCAGGAATATATAAGCAAGGGCGAAATGCTAAAACAGAAAAAGGCAGAAAATGATAAAAAATAAAAAGATAGTTGTTGTACTTCCCGCCTACAACGCAGGACAAACGCTCGAACAGACATACAACGAGATTCCGTTCGACATTGTTGACGATGTGATTCTAGTAGATGATTTCAGCCATGACAATACCGTGGAAGTCGGCAAAAAACTTGGTATCAAGAACATAATAGTCCACGAGAAAAACAAGGGCTACGGAGGCAACCAGAAGTCGTGCTACAATAAGGCTCTCGAACTTGGTGCCGACATTGTGATAATGCTCCACCCCGACTACCAGTACACGCCAAAGCTAATTGAATCGATGTCATACATCATTGCCAATGGTGTTTATCCTGTGGTGCTTGGCTCGCGCATACTTGGTCGCGGTGCTCGCAAGGGCGGAATGCCTCTTTACAAGTATTGGTTCAACCGAATGCTTACCTTCACGCAGAACCTGCTTATGCACCAAAAATTGTCGGAATACCATACCGGATACCGCGCATTTTCGGCAGAGGTGCTTCGCGCAATCAACTACAACGTCAACTCCGACGATTTTGTCTTCGACAACCAGATGCTTGCACAGATTTTCTACGCCGGCTACGAAATTGCCGAAGTCACCTGCCCTACCAAGTATTTCAAGGAAGCAAGTTCTATAAATTTCAGGAGAAGTTGCAAATATGGATTTGGCGTAATTCACACCTCATTCCTATACCTATATAATAAAATGCATATCTGCAGGAGTAAGATTTTTAAGAAACCGCAGGACTAGGACTCAGCATCCGGCAATATTCTGCCGTTCCAAGACTTCAATTCCTTGTCGTATTTATCCTCCATTCCGCCCGACAATTTGTCGAGAAGGGCATGGAACTTTGCTCCATGGTTCTTGTGGGCGATATGACATAGCTCGTGGAGTATAATGAAATCAATGAGATAATCTGGAAGCAGAAGCATCCGGCACGACAAAATTATTTCGTCTCGCGAACTGCATGTCCCCCAACGCGTATGCGCCGTACCTATCGAAACCTTGCGGAATTTCAATCCCGTCCTTTGCGAAATCTCATCTACTCGAGGAAAAAGAATTGATTCGGCCTCCTTGCGCATAGATGCCAAAAGCACCTTCTTTATGAAATTCTGCACTGTATCAAGATCAAAATCTACGAGTTCGGGATTATAGAAAACAGTCACAACATAGTTGTTGACTTTGGCATAAAGGATTTTCTTCTGATTGCCAGTAGATTCGAACCTGAGCGTTGTACTACGGCAGGTAAAATGAGACTGCGGGGTAAATTTGCGTCTTGCACCTTTCTGCTGTTGAGCCTTCATGGTTTCGGCAATCCATTCGCGATGGCTAAAAATAAACCTTTCAGCGTCAGCATAACTGACCCTGAAAGGTA
>CADARW010000222.1 GCA_902790405.1 uncultured Bacteroidia bacterium | reverse complement strand
TATTGAGGATGTGATTGACAGGAATATGTGGAGTGCTACGCTTTTGAACGAAGGCGACAATGTAACAATAATCAGGGCTACATGCGGAGGCTGATTGGCATAACACCACAGGAAAATGTGTTCCGCGAGCAGGAACGGATTTCGGCGATGATTCGTAGCGGAAGGGTGGCGTATTTCCACATCCGTAAGCCCGATTTCACCGAAATACAGATGCGCGACTACCTTTCGCACTTCGATGCCGATGTGCGGAAACAATTGTCGTTGCACGACCATCACCGTCTTGCTGTGGAAATGGGCATTGGCGGTGTACACCTAAACGGCAGAAATCCCAATCCGCCCGAGAATTTCGGCGGACGAATTTCGCGTTCGTGCCATAGCATAGAGGAAGTTTTGCAATGCAAGGACAAACTTGACTATTGCTTCCTTTCGCCGATTTTCGATTCGATAAGCAAGCAAGGTTATTGCTCAAAATTCCAGTTGGCGGAATTGAAGCGACTGTTTGACGAGAAAATTCTCGACGAAAAAGTTTGTGCGCTTTCGGGTGTAACCTTTGACAATATTGGCAAACTTGAGGAAGTCGGATTTTCGTCGTTTGCAATTCTGTCTGCTTTGTGGGATTTGCCACGCACAATGTTTATTTCGCACCAGAATGCCCGTTTCGACTATGTTTCGGGTTGCAAGGAGGCTTTGCGCGGAGGAATCAGGTTTGTGCAGCTGAGGATGAAGGACGCTTCTGATGAAGAAGTTGTAGCAACTGCCAAGATTTTGCGTCCTGAATGCGACAAATATGCTGCGTTACTTACTGTTGACGACAGGATAAATCTTCTCGATAGCGGTCTGTTTGATGGCGTACACCTTGGCAAGAACGACATGCCAATCGCAGAGGCTAAAAAGTTGACAGGCAGTAAGTTTCTTCTTGGTGCGACTTGCAATACCGAAGATGATGTCTTTCGTGCAATTTCCGACGGTGCCGACTATATTGGAATGGGCCCGTTCCGCTTTACGACTACAAAGAAAAACCTTTCGGCAATACTTGGACTTGAAGGTTACAGCAACATAATGCAGAAATTGCAGTCGCGAGGTCTGAAAATGCCGATTTATGCCATCGGAGGAATCACCGTTGACGACTTGAATGACTTGAAACAAACTGGAATATATGGAGTTGCGATTTCGTCAGTAATACTCGACTCGCAGGATCCAAACAATACGATAAAACAAATTTTGAAAACATTTTAAAAGGTAAAATACAATGAATGACAATTTAGTTATTGCAGGAAGAGAATTTTCATCGAGGCTGTTTATCGGCACGGGTAAGTTCCCTTCAAACGAAGTGATGAGACAGGCAATTGTGGCTTCTGGCTCGCAAATGGTTACAACCGCGCTGAAGAGACTCAACACTCAGGATAGCGGAAGTGAAAACATACTCGATTTCATTCCGAAGGAGTGCGTTTTGTTGCCAAATACATCTGGTGTGCGCAATGCCGAAGAAGCTATTTTTGCTGCAAAGATGAACCGTGCTGCTCTCGGTACCGAATGGCTGAAGCTCGAAATCCATCCCGACCCCAAATATTTGCTTCCCGATACTCGCGAAACCCTAAAGGCAACCGAGGAATTGGTAAAACTTGGCTTCAAGGTATTGCCTTATGTTCAGGCTGACCCTGTGGCTTGCAAACAGTTGGAAGAAATGGGCGCTGCAACCGTAATGCCGTTGGCTTCGCCAATAGGAACCAACAAGGGCATAAAGAACGAGGAAATGCTTCGCATAATCATCGAACAGAGCAATATTCCAGTTGTAATTGATGCAGGAATTGGTGCACCATCTCACGCTGCATACGCGATGGAGCTTGGTGCCGATGCTTGTCTGATAAATACCGCTATTGCCATTGCCGGTGATCCCGTGAAGATGGCAGAGGCATTTGCTTTGAGCATAAAGGCTGGTCGTATGGCATACTTGTCCGGTTTGGGCAGCGTCAGCAACATGGCTGTCGCAACATCTCCGCTGACAGCATTTTTGGACGAGGAACAGGAGGCAATTGATAAATAGCCGCCCTTGAGCGGAGCTCAGCTAGCGATAATAATGTA
>CADARW010000221.1 GCA_902790405.1 uncultured Bacteroidia bacterium | reverse complement strand
TTATATATCAAGACCTAATGTTGAATTTCAACTCGACCAGACAAGGATTCTGAAGCTAAGGTTTCTGGAGGAATGGCGCATCGACGATGGCATTATAACCAAAAAGGTGTTGGCTGTTGCGCCTATATTTACAATAAATATAGGTGGCACCGAAGCTCAGGAAGGTTACGAATACAATACGGTGAAGTTCTGGTTTATGGCTGATAAAAAACTTTTGAAGTAATGGAAGAGTATAATGTTGTATATCAGCACGAAGCAATTGAGTTTGTGACGGTGGCAAAGGAGTTTGTCCGCTTGCTTGAGAATGCTCGCAACATGACGAAGGATGATTTTATCGACCATTCGGTGAAAATGTTGCCCTTGCTTTACCAGAAAGGTGTTATGTTGCCCGAAATTACCGATTACGACGAGGATTTCTCCGAGAAGTTTGTTGATGAAGCAACATGGTCGTACATACAGCAGACGGTGTCGACACGCCTCGACGAGGACGATGAGTTTGTTCAGGTTCAGGATGCAGCAATGATGAGTTCGATGGACTCAATGAGTGTTGGATTGTCGGAAATTTATGCAGACTTGTATCAGGAGATGGGTGACCTTGTCGGTGCATATCGCATTGCAAACGATGATGTTATGCTTGCAGCCTTGGCTTGCTGCCGCAGCAATTTCCCCGACTATTGGGGCGTCAGACTGTTGTCGCTCTTGAAAGCGTTGCATGAGATAAAGTATCGCAGAGATGACTGAAAGTAAGTATAGTCAGAATATTACCAACGAAGAACTGATGACCTTGCCGTTGTATG
The DNA here is from genome assembly GCA_902790405.1 of uncultured Bacteroidia bacterium. Classification (GTDB taxonomy): domain Bacteria; phylum Bacteroidota; class Bacteroidia; order Bacteroidales; family ML635J-15; genus Bact-19. The sequence goes on along the minus strand of CADARW010000221.1, from coordinate 2,748 downwards.
CCTACGACGGCGAAGTGGTCTGTGTCGATACTATGGAGAAGTTCCATCAGGTGAAGGACGAGCTTTTTCTCGAACCGCTCTGGGGCTTCGATACCGAGACTAAGCCATGCTTTAAAAAAGGCGCTTCGAATAGGAAGAATGTTGCGCTTCTGCAACTGAGCAGCAGGGAAAAAACTTACATTTTCAGGCTTAGCAAAATCGGTTTGCCAAAGGAACTCTGCGACTTCCTTTCGTACGACAGGTTTACAAAGATTGGACTTTCGTCCCGCGACGACATTAAAGGCTTGCAGAAGCTTACTCCGTTTACACCTGCTGGATTTATTGATTTGCAGAGCATTGCACCCGATTATGGAATAGAGGAGAAGAGTCTGCGAAAGATGGCTGCTATCGTGCTGGGATTTAGGATTTCGAAGGCACAGCAGCTTAGCAACTGGGAGAGCGATGTGCTTACCGAAAAGCAGATTCGCTATGCGGCAACCGATTCGTGGGTTACCAGGATGATATATGTCGAATTGAATAAGAGGTAAGCTGTATCTTTTGTTAAGTTGTTTAATAACAAACAATTTTATTAAATGTTTTGTTAATAAATCTGTTGTTTGTGAGTAGTAAAGTGTTGATTTTTAAATAAATACCATCTTTATTAAATCTGATATTAAATCTGATTGTTCACAAATAGGCAATAGCAAAGGGTAATAGTTTGTGATATTTGTGGTAATTTTGCACCGTCGAAATTTGATGTATATGAATATGTACGTAATAGCAGGTTGTAATGGAGCTGGTAAGACTACCGCTTCGTATTCCATACTTCCGGAAATGCTGGAATGTACGCAGTTCATCAATTCCGACGAGATTGCCAAGGAGTTGTCGGCACAGGCAAAAGGCGTAAAGTTCGAAGCTACGCGAATAATGCTGTCGCGCATGTATGCGCTAATCGAAGAAGGAAGCGACTTTGCTTTCGAGACTACTTTGGCAACCAAGACATTCAAGGCTATCATAAAGAAAGCGAAGGACAAAGGCTATAAGGTGACCTTGGTTTACTTTTGGCTCGATACACCAGAACTTGCTTTGCGTCGTGTTCAGGAGCGTGTTGAACATGGCGGACATGATGTGCCTAAGGATGTGGTTTACAGAAGGTATGTGGCAGGAATGCGCTATCTCTCGCAGATATACATTCCAATTTCCGACTACTGGATGATAATTGACAATTCGAACAATCCTTTCAAGCTTGTTGCCGACGGAGCTAAAGAGGAATTGTTGAATGTTTATGATGAAGATGTTTTTAATCAAATAATTATAGATGGAAAATTGCGAAATTAAAGAACTACGAAAGAAAATTCTTAATGGATTGAATCTTTCTTATCGAAAATTATTGGAGGCTAGAAAACAGCAGAACGAAACAATAGTTGTTTCGGAAGGTGGTAAAGTTGTATTACTTGAAGCTAAAAAGCTAAGATTAAAAGTTTATAAATAGGATATGGATAAAGTTGCCGAACTTCAGACAATTGCTACGCAGGTAAGACGCGACCTGCTGAGAATGATACACGCAAAGAAATCGGGACATCCGGGCGGTTCGCTTGGTGTTACCGACTTGATGGTCACATTGTACTTCGATGTGATGGAACACGATCCCAAGAATTTTGACATCAATGGCAAAGGACAGGACTTGTTCTTCCTTTCCAATGGTCATACATCGGCTGCGTGGTACAGCGTTCTGGCTCGTTGTGGATATTTCCCAGTTGAGGAACTCAAGACTTTCCGTGCTATAAATTCGCGTTTGCAGGGACACCCGACTACTGCCGAAGGTTTGCCAGGAATCCGCATTGCTTCGGGTTCGCTCGGACAAGGCTTGTCGGCTGCCTGCGGTGCTGCATTGGCAAAGAGGCTAAACGCAGATAACCATACCGTTTTCTGTCTCATGGGCGACGGTGAAATCGAAGAAGGTCAGATTTGGGAGGCTGCAATGTTTGCAAACGCCCGCGAAATCGACAATCTTGTTGCTTTCGTCGACCTCAACCGCAAGCAGATTGACGGTACAACCGAGGATGTGATGAAACTTGGTGATGTAAAGGCTAAGTGGGAAGCTTTTGGTTGGTATGTACTCGAGTGCAATGGCAACGATATTGCCGACTTGCGCAAGACCATCGCCGATGCAAAAGGCCACCTTGGCAACAAGAAGCCGGTTGTTGTGCTGATGAAGACCGAAATGGGTATGGGTGTCGATTTCATGATGGGAACCCATAAGTGGCACGGCACACCTCCAAACGACGAGCAGCTTGCTGCAGCCTTGGCACAATTGCCTGAAACTCCACTAGGAGATTATTAAAAAAGAATTTGCGAGATTTTAGAACAGCGGTGTTTCCTATGTAGGGAACACCGTTTTTTTCTATTCCTTTACGAATTTGTGTTGGGAAATAATCGTTCCTTGGGTACTGATGCGTACCACATACACCCCGCGAGTCAAATCTTCCACATTGCAAGCCACGTTGTCGGCATTCACTTCAATGCGCTTTACAACTTGCCCCATAGCATTTACAATCTCGATTTCCGAAATTGTTTCCGACGATGTGATGTTTAGGATATCGTTGGTCGGGTTGGGGTAGAGGTTTATATTTTGTGAATTGAGTTCTTCAATGCTTTCAGGCAATTCTGGTCCTCTAATGCCTATGATTATGGCGTGATTGCTATTGAAACCATACGAACTGCAATTTGTCAGGGCAAAGTATCCGTTTTGCTGACCGCCCCAACCCC
>CADARW010000220.1 GCA_902790405.1 uncultured Bacteroidia bacterium | reverse complement strand
CAGTACTATATACTATTATAGGTGTGATTGTGTCGCTTACAAACGCTGGCGCAGGTCTGACAACTGTACTTAGCACGCACTGGATTCCAAACTTGATTTTCTTCTTGCTGTTTGTTGTGTTTGCTGCATCTTTGTTTGGCCTATTCGAAATCATTCTGCCGACTTCGCTTGCAAACAAGAGCGACAAGCAGGTTGACAAGGGCGGAATTTTCGCATCGTTCTTCCTGGCTCTTACCACTGTAATCGTAAGTTTTAGTTGTACGGGGCCAATTGTCGGTGCTTTGTTGGTAAAGGCTGCAAGCGGTAATGTTCTCGAGCCTACAATCGGTATGCTGGGCTTCGGACTAGGCTTTGCTTTGCCGTTCACAATTTTGGCAATAGCTCCTAACTGGCTTAAGAAGTTGCCGAAGTCGGGTGGATGGATGAACTCGGTGAAGGTTGTCATGGGCTTCTGCCTGTTGGCATTCTCGCTCAAGTACTTCTCAAATATCGACCAGAACTATCATCTCGACATTATGAGCCGCGAACTTTACATCGCTATATGGATTGTAATCAGCGTTTTGTGCGGACTTTACCTGCTTGGCAAGATTCGTTTCAAGATGGACAGCGAGGTCAAGACTGTTGGGTTCTTCCGTATGATTTTGGCATCGGCGTTCTTTGTTTTCGCACTTTATTTGTTCCCGGGAATGTTTGGTGCAAACCTTTCGTCGGTATCTGGATTGCTTCCGCCGATGACAACGCAGAACTTCAACCTTGCCGATGATGGCGGAGCTGCTTCCGAAGGCGCTTTGTGCGGAACGCCAAAGTATTCGGAGTCGATGCACACTGCATACGGCGTAAATGCATATTTCGACTACAAGCAGGCATTCGAGTGCGCAAAGGCTCAGAACAAGCCGATAATCCTTTATTTTACAGGACATTCGTGCGCAAACTGCAAGAAGATGCAGGCTGAAATCTGGGCAAACAAGTCGATTGCCGAAAAGTTCAACAACGAGTTTGTGATGACAGCCTTGTATGTAGATGAGAAATCGGTTGAAGTGCCTGTAGAAGAGCAGTTTACATCGTCGAACGACGGCAAGGTGAAGAAGACTTTGGGCGAGGTTAATGCCGACATCCAGATTGTCAACTTCCAGTGCAACACCCAGCCGTACTATGTGGTTGTAAGTCCCGAAGGTCAGGTGCTTACAAAACCGATGTCGTACAACACTAATGTTGAGGAGTTTACGGAATTCCTTAACGAAGGATTGAAGAATTATAAAAAGTAGAAATATATAAATGTATAAAATTGGATTTATGAGAAGATTTGCAGCAATTTTGTTCGTGTTTGTCTTTGCACTTGGTTTCACTGCAAGGGCTGACGAAGGTATGTGGCTATTGTCGATGATTGGCAAGAACTACGACGATATGAAGAAGCAGGGTTTCAAGCTGACACCCGAAGATATTTATAGTGTAAACAAAGGTTGTATCAAGGATGCAGTTGTAGGTTTGGGTAGGGAAGGTTCTCCTTTCTGGCATTTCTGCACGGGCGAAATCGTTTCGGGCGAAGGTCTTATGTTCACCAACCACCACTGCGGATATTCAATGATTCAGACCCATTCGACAGTAGAACACGACTACCTGAAAGATGGTTTCTGGGCATACTCAAAGGAAGAGGAACTTTCAAATCCAGGTATTACCGCTTCGATTCTTGTTAGGATTGAGGATGTTACCGCCGAAATTGAAAAGTCGTTCAAGAAGGATATGTCCGAAAAGGACCGCAACATTGCATTGAAAAAGGCTTCGAAGACCATAATCGACAATGCTGTTGCTGGAACCAACTACAAGGCTCAGGTAAAGGATATGTTCGGTGGAAACCAGTATTTCCTGTTGGTATATGTTACTTATCAGGATGTTCGCCTTGTTGGTGCTCCTCCTTCATCGATGGGTAAGTTCGGTGGCGATACCGACAACTGGATGTGGCCGCGCCATACTGCCGACTTCTCGATGTTCAGGATTTACACAGCTCCCGATGGTTCACCGGCAAAATATTCAAAGAAAAATGTTCCTCTGAAACCGAAGCATTTCCTGCCTGTTAGCGCAAAGGGAATCGAAGATGGCGACTTT
>CADARW010000219.1 GCA_902790405.1 uncultured Bacteroidia bacterium | reverse complement strand
GCTATGCTTACACTTCTGTTTTACCTTTAACATCATATAGTTGAAAAAAGTTGTCGGAAGGTTGAAAATGAGAATGAAAGGCTGGATATTTTTGTGCATCAAATTTTAAAAATGATTAGGACAGGCGTTTACGGCAGCATAGATTCCAGCACGGTAGGCATGGTCGAGAATATTCTCGATGTTGCTGAATTGGATATTGTGGGCATGTATTCTGCCTCTCCCGAACATTGTGATTCGAAATTGCATCTACGCGAGTTTGACGAGGAGGGGGCTTTCCTCAACAATGTCGATGCGGTAATCGCCGTTTCGCCAGCAACAAGCTTGGAAGAAATCAAAACATTGGTAAAGTCATCGAAGCATGTGTTTTTCGAGCCGGCATCGTCGTATTGCAGTACCGATGTCACAAAACTGTCGAGCATAGTCGATGAGGCAAATGTGAAGGTCCAGGCAGGATTTCATCATCGTTTCAACAATACTTTCCTTTCGGCAAAGCCGTTCATTGTGATGCCACGCTTCATACAGTCGATGAATTATAGGCGTTTCAATTCCAAAAGCGAATATTGCTCGGTGCTGATGGACATGCTCATAAACGATGTCGATATTGTGCTGAGCGTGGTTAAGTCGAATGTGAAGAACATTTACGCAAGTGCTTCTGCTATTACACAGATGCCATCGGTGACGCCAGATGTAATTAACGTCCGCATCGAGTTTTACAATGGTTGTGTGGCTCATTTCGTGGCAAGCCGCATTGCCGAGGAGGATTCGCACAAGATGACATTCTATTGTCGCGACAGCTATACAAATATCGACATGCTCAACAACAAGGCGTCGCTGGTGAAAAAGCGCGGAGAGATTGACGACCCTTCTTTTTTCAGCCAGTCGGTAGGCGATTTGAGCGTCGAGCAGATTATGGTAAAGCCGAACAATGTATATTACGACGAGTTCACATCGTTTGCAAAATCTATTCTTTACAATAAATCGCCCGAAGTCAATGTTGATACCATCCTCAAGACCTACGAGGTGGTGAAGAAGATAAAGGACAAAATAAAATTGGGGTTCTAGCGTAAGGCCTTACGCATCTACCGCCCACACCCAACAAATATTCCTTCGGCATTCTGTCGCTGTTTCCCCCAAAATGTTTATTTTTGCAAAAATATTTAAACATTGTTTGATTAATAATAAATAGGTATGATAAAGAATTTTGAAAAATATCTGGCAAGTGGTCTTTTGTTCGGTGCAGTGCTGATGATGTCTGTCGTTTCGTTTTCGTGCAAGTCGAAGGACAAGACCGAAACGCCAAAGGAGGATAAGGTTGTTGCCGACAGCATTGCCGAAGACAGCATAGTGGAAGATACTTCGCTGAAGATTGCTGATTGCGATATTATGTATTTTAGGGGTAGTAAGTTCTGCTTTTTCAGTGTAGAACGAATGGATTCGGTAGTGTATGAAGGCGAAACAGATGAAATTGTAAATTACAGTTTTGTGCCAGGTACTCTTGGCTTGTATTATTCGGTATGCAAGGATAGTATGATGGTGTTAAAATATATCGATTTCGATTCGGAAGAGCCTACTCCTAAGCATATTGTCAACTGGGGCTTGCCTTGCGATAGTTGCATAACCGAGACATACGGCACATATTCGGCGCTGAGGGTGAGTGACGACGGCAGATATTTCGGCGTGAACTACGATTTCAGCTGGGATGGTTACTGGTTTACCAAGATAAAGGTGTACGACAATGAATCGCACAAGTTTGTGACTTCCCAGAATACAGAAAAACTGTATAGTTATTTTGAAAGTTCGTCAAGCGATGAGGAAGACGAAGATGATGAAGTAATTACTTACTCCAGTTTTTACGAGGCTGGTGCTGATGATGACGATGAAGAAAGTGAAGGCTCGTCGTATAACTACTATTACGGATCGGAGGGAGACGGCGGAGTTTGCCTTACCAACAAGATGAAGTTTGAGTCGACTCCTGAAGAATTCAATTTTAGCGGAATTTCTCCCAAGGGCGACAGGGTTGTCTTTGGCGCTGTTACTGGCTGGGGCGATTTTCCACATGGTCCGTACTGCATTGCAAGTCTCGATGGAAAGTATCAGATGATATTGGATGGTACAGACCTTTCGT
>CADARW010000218.1 GCA_902790405.1 uncultured Bacteroidia bacterium | reverse complement strand
GGAAGTCTGCGCGAAGAAATCGCACCCGGACATTTTGCCGTTCCCGACCAGTTCATCGACTTTACCCGTCTGCGCACAAACACCTTCTACGAGGAATTCGAACCAGGCAATATGGTACACTGCCCGATGGCTCATCCGTACAACAACCGCCTGCGCGAAATCCTTGTCAATGCGACAAAAGCACAGAATGCCAGCGTACACGATGGCGCAACAATCATAACCATCGAGGGACCTAGGTTCTCGTCGAAGGCAGAATCGAAGATGTTCCGTCTGTGGGGCGCCGACCTTATCAATATGACAACGGCAACCGAAACAGCACTGGCTAACGAAGCTGGACTTAATTACGCACTCCTTTCGATTGCTACCGACTACGACTGCTGGAAGGACGACGAAAAGCCAGTATCGCTCGAAATGATTCTGGAAAATTTCAAGAAAAGCGTCGATGTGATGAAAAAAATCCTCGTCGAGGCGATTAAAAACATTTGAAAATGGCAAAAATTACAAGTTACGAGGTTATCAGGATTATAAACAGAAAACCTCTCTTTCTGAGTGACCACTTCGCAAGGTTCGAAAATACTCTTGCATCGGTCGACAGCAGCATTAAGGTTGAAAACATACAGTTCGGATCAATGCTGTACAAATGCATAACCGACAACAACATAGAAAACGGCAATATAAAGGTCGAAGCCATTTACGATACCGAAAGCAAGTCCTTGGAATACATCTGCCACGAAATTCCGCACCACTATCCCACCGACGAGCAGTACAAAAATGGCGTGCCGACACTGACATTCGCCTACGAGAGACAGAACCCTCACAACAAAATCTGGAACCAGAACCTCCGCGACACCGTTGACAAGTTCATAGCCGACAACGGAATTTTCGAGGCAATATACGTAAACAAGCACAACAAGATTACCGAAGGAACACGCTCAAACATATTCTTCATCAGTGGCGATAAACTGGTATCGGCACAGGAAAAGGATATTCTAAAAGGCGTAACGCGCAAGTACATAATTGACACTGCCAAGCGCAATGGTTTTGTCTATGAAGAAAAGGACATCGACTTGTCGGAGATTTCCAGTTTCGATGCGGCATTCATATCGGGCACATCGCCCAAGATTCTGCCTATAGCCAACATCAACGAAGTGAAATTCGACGTCGAAAACGAAAAACTGCGTCTGCTGATGCAGAAGTTCAACGAGGTTGTAAATCAGAATATTGGTTAGTAAATTACCTTGAAGATAAAGCTCATTTACATAATTATCATTGCGATTGCCGTCTTTTTGCCAACAATCCGCGCAAATGCCCAAAGCGAATGGCACAACTGCAACTGCGACACCCCTATATATTACCGCATCTGCGAAAGCGGAAAGGACTACCAGGTAAAATGCAAGTTCAAGATTAACGCACCGATAGAAAAGTGCATCGACATTTTCTGCAATGCAACCAACCATACAAAATGGATTTACAATTGCATAGAAAGCAAGACATTGGAAAAGGATTCGACATCGGGTGTTTTCCGCAACATAATCGAAGCACCCTTCTTCATGAAAGACCGCGAAGTATTTGTAAGATATACAGTTACGCACAACAGCAATGGAAGCATAACCATTACAAACATTTGTCTCCCCGACTATCGTCCGCGTAACGACAAATACGAGCGCATAACACGTCTGAAAGCGACATACAAAAAAAAAAAAAAAAAAAAAAATTCAACCGAAGTGGATTATTTTACGGAAACTGGCGGACCATCGAATTTGCCCGATTTTCTCCTGCATATTTTTCTCTGCAAATCAACAATGCTGACAATTGAGAATCTGAACAAGATACAGTAAAATTTGAATCATCAAATTTTCAAATCATTGAATTTTCATTACCTTTGCACAAAATTTGACACCATTATAATTATGGGTTTACTAACAGGGAAAACCGCACTCATCACGGGTGCTTCGCGCGGAATTGGAAGGGCGATTGCCATTGAATTTGCCAAGGCTGGCGCAAATATCGCATTTACATCCACCCACCGCAACGAAAATGTAGATTCGCTCGAAAAGGAACTATCGGCACTCGGCGTTGAATTTCTCTATTTCGAAGCCGATGCCAAGGACTTCAACCGCGCAGCCGAAATAGCCG
>CADARW010000217.1 GCA_902790405.1 uncultured Bacteroidia bacterium | reverse complement strand
TTCATCGACATTCGTTTTTCGAACTGCAAAATTAATGGATAATGGGCAATTTGCAATGGATAATTAATAATGTATAATTAACAATGGGCTAAAAGAAGAAAAGGCTGAAAGGCTAACAGACGTTTGTACAGACGCAAAATTTTGCGTCTCAACAGAAACGCCGCAGGCATAAAAACTTGAAACAAAAAAAAAGCGGCATTACACCGCTTTTTTTCACAAATATTTCAAAAAACTTTTTTACAGATAAATATCTCTTTCGCCACCATCAATCTTTTCGAGATTTTCGTTGATGGTATTCTTCAACTGCTGGCTTTCAACTTCGGCGACAAGTTTCTTTATCAAAGCCTTGCCTTTTGCCTTTGTTTCAGGCGAAGCAAAGTCGTTGAGGTACTCGTTGAAGGTGAACAAACCGTTAGGCATGCAGAACTGCTTGATAAGTCCCGGCTTTGCCAAGTCCATAAAGTCGGCACCTACTCTACCCTTGCGGTAGCAACCTGTGCAGAACGATGGAATATAACCGCCGTCTATCATGTTAGAAATCACATCGTCCATAGTTCTGTGGTCACCAAGCGAGAACTGGCTGCCAGTGCCTTCTTCCTCTTCGCTGTATGCGCCTGGGTTGGTACGCGAACCTGCCGAAATCTGACTTACGCCGTACTCGATAAGTTCCTTACGCATCTCATCGTTTTCGCGGGTGCTGAGGATAATACCAGTGTAAGGCATTGCTATACGGATGATTGCGATAATCTTCTTGAAATCGAAATCGGAAACTGGATGCGGAATGTGATTGGTGAACTCTACGCCATCGGCTGGTTCGATACGCGGGAAACTTACTGTGTGAGGTCCGCAACCGAAAACTTTCTCCAAGTGAGCGGCATGTTCCATTATTGCCAATATTTCGAAACGGTAGTCAACGAGTCCGAACAAAACGCCAAGACCTACATCGTTGATTCCGCCTTCCATAGCGCGGTCCATAACGGTCAGACGGTTGAGGTAGTCGGCCTTCGGTGTGCCTGCTGGATGGAATTCCTTGTAAGCAACCGGATCGTAAGTTTCCTGGAAGCAAACGTAAGTACCAATCTTCTCGGCTTTCAAGCGTTTGAATTCTTCGATTGTCAACGGAGCCAACTCGACATTTATACGGCGGATGTAGTTGCCGTTGTCGCGAGCAGCGTAGGTACGACGGATAGCTTCGCAGTAATAGTCGATGTCGTTGCGTGGCGACTCACCGCAGATAAGCAATACGCGCTTGTGACCTTCGTGAAGCAGAACCTTGGTTTCCTGTTCAATTTCGTCCATGGTGAGCACCTTACGCTTGATAGCCTTGTTGTCGCGACGGAAAGCGCAGTAAACGCAGTTGTTGACGCAAACATTACCAGTATAAATAGGTGCGAACAAAACGAGACGCTTGCCGTAGATGCTTTCCTTGGCGAACTTAGCAGTCTCCATTATCTTATGTATCTGGTCGTGGTCGGTAACACGCAGAAGCACAGCCACATCCTCGAGCGACAAGCCTTTCAGTTTGCGAGCCTTTGCAAGCACTGCATCGAGTTCCTGTTCGGTAGGAATGCTACCGTTTACCAAATTATAGAGTTTTTCTCTATCAATGAAATTTTTAAACTTTTCGTCCATATTCTTTTTCTTTTATGCTGTTGTTATTAAGGTTGATTTTGCTTTTAATCCTTTGAGGCGACCGAGTTTTCCCGTTAGTGAATTTATCGTATCGCCGTCGCTCTTTACCACAAGTGTAATTATGGAAATATTCTCGTCGTGAAGCGGCATCCCGTTGCGCGACAATATTATGCTGCCGTACGAACTAAGCAGCGCGTTGACTTCCTCAACGACATTAGTGTCTGTAATAAGTATGTTTATTGTGCCAATTTTCTTCTCCATCAGTACTTAGACTTTTGAATCAGTTAATATTTCGGAACTCTTTGAAAGCGATAAATCCCTTCCGCAGATTTCGGAGACAAAGATAGATATTATTTTGTTAGGTGCAACATGTTTCTCAACATAATTTTATTTATTGCACATTCTGCTAACAAGTAGCATAAATATTTTTTTGTTTATCACCTAGAAACGATATACTTTTGCAATTGATAAGCTTATCAAAATGGGAAAAACTTATAAACCAAACGAACCTACAGTATCGGAAGCAAATGAGCCAGTTGCTGTCTATCAAACAACGCAACAACCTAAGCCGATTTCGACGACTGGAATTCCAGCCGGTTATATGTCATTAGATGTATTCGCTGA
>CADARW010000216.1 GCA_902790405.1 uncultured Bacteroidia bacterium | reverse complement strand
GATCATGATGATGCTGGTGAGGAAGCGATAGAGCGTGCTGGAATAGGCATGGACGAACTTGATGCTATAGCTTTTACAAAGGGACCAGGTTTGCTCGGCTCGTTGCTGGTTGGAGCTTCGTTTGCCAAGGGGCTTTCGGTATCGCTTGGTATTCCGCTGGTTGGTGTCAACCATCTGCACGGACATATACTTGCACATTTCCTGAGGGAAAAGGGCGAGGACGATTGCGTGCCTCAGTTCCCGTTTCTTTGTCTGCTTGTGTCGGGCGGACATTCACAGATAGTGCTGGTTAGGGATTACCTTGATTTTGAGATTATTGGCAAGACGATCGATGATGCAGCAGGGGAGGCTTTCGACAAGTGCGCCAAGGTTATGGGACTGCCATATCCGGGTGGACCTGTCATCGATAAGCTGTCGAAAATAGGCGACGAGAACAGGTTTAAGTTTGCCAAGCCGTCGATTCCTGGCTTCGACTATAGTTTCAGTGGACTGAAAACCTCTTTTTTATATACGGTACGCGACGAGGTTGCCAAAAATCCTAATTTCATTTCCGAAAATGTGAACGACTTGGCGGCATCGCTGCAGAAAACCATAATCGACATCCTGTTCAATAAGTTGGAGAAGGCGGTAAAGCAGACTGGTATAAGAAGAGTTGCCATTTCGGGTGGAGTTTCGGCGAATTCGGGACTGCGAAACAGAATGCTGCTGGCAGCCGAAAAAAAGAAGTGGGAAGTGTACATACCAAAGATTAGTTACACAACCGACAACGCCGCAATGATTGCATTAGTAGGATATTATATGTATATGAAGGGAAAAATATCACCGCTTTCGGTCATACCGCAGGCGCGGATAAACTTCATGGAAATATAGGTTTAACATTTTTTTAATTCAGCGAATTGATATTTTCGCTTTTTTTGGTGCGTGATTTGTAAGCAATGTATGCTTGATAAATAATTAGATTTGCAAACTATAAAAATTAAAGGTTATGAAGAGAATAGTTTTATTGGCATTGGCGATTGTGTTTTCAGGAATTATGATGGCACAGCAGTCAGAACCTGCAATTTCATGGGCAAAGACAGTTCACGATTTCGGAACTTTTCACGAAGAAGATGGAATACAGACTGCAATATTTGAATTTACCAATACTGGCGACAAGCCGTTGTTCCTTACTAATGTAAAGGCATCGTGCGGTTGTACAGCAACCGACTACACCAAGGAACCTGTTCAGCCCGGTGGAAAAGGTTATGTAAAGGCTTCGTACAATCCGAAGAACAGACCAGGTAAGTTCACAAAGCAGATAACTGTAACAACAAACGAGTTCCAGCCGACTTCGATTGTAAGAATTACCGGCGAAGTTATCCCTGCAGCTCCAAAACCAGAAGAAACCAACAATTAATAATAAGGTATTATGAAAAAGTTGTTTTTCATTATTTTAGCATCGTTTGCTGCTGTCGCATTGATGGCACAGACAAAGGCGCCACAAATTTCGTGGGATAAGACATCTCACAGCTTTGGCGTGTTCAAGGAAGAAGCAGGCATGCAGACTGCTATATTCGAATTTACAAATGTCGGCGAAGAACCATTGTACCTTACCAATGTAAAGGCATCTTGCGGTTGTACAGCAACCGACTATACCAAGGAACCTATCCAGAAGGGTAAGAAAGGCTTTGTAAAGGCTTCGTACAATCCGCAGAACCGTCCCGGTAAGTTCAACAAGACTATAACGGTTACATCAAACTGCGAAACTCCTACTACAATACTTACTATTTCGGGTGAAGTAATTCCGAGAGAAAAGGGTGTTGAAGATTTTTATCCAAAGGATTTCAATGGATTGAGATTGAAAACTGCACATTTGGCATTGAACAATGTGTATAATACCAAGTCTGTTACCGATACTATTGGCGTTGTTAATATGACCGATGCTCCGATGAATGTTGCTTTCCAGAATGTACCTAAACATATAAAGGTATGGATGGAACCTGCTACACTCGCAGCTAAGAAGCCGAACGAGAAGATGGGTCAGACTGGTAAAATCTATGTCACATATGATGCAACCAAGAAGAACGACTGGGGATTCTTGCAGGATAGGTTGACGGTTGTTGTTAACGATAGTGTAAACAACAAGAACAGGATAACTGTAAGCGCTACTATCGTTGAAGATTTCTCACATCTTACCGAACAGGAAAGAGCAAATGCACCTAAGATTGTTTTTGCCCAGACTGAGTACGATTTTGGTACTATCAAGCAGGGCGACAAGGTAACTTACGAGTACAAGTTCAAGAACGAAGGTAAGTC
>CADARW010000215.1 GCA_902790405.1 uncultured Bacteroidia bacterium | reverse complement strand
AGGAAAAATGAAACTTTCAGACGGAGAACTTGTTGAAGTGTGCAACGGATATTTCGTAAACCGCAGTCTGCTAAAGAATTACAATGAAAAGACATTGAAGATTACCGTAGGTTATATGTCCGACGATGGAAAAAATAAAGAAATGCAGATTCCTGTAAGTCGCAGAAAGTTACAGATGGTTAAAAATATAGTATTGTCGGATTAGAACGATGTAATCCGTTACTGTTTTGCCTTGTGTAGTTACTGTATTGATACTTAGGTGCATATAATAAGTATTTTTGTGTGGTTTTAAATTGTGTTTAATAAAAATCTCAATGAAATAGATAGTAATATGAAGAAATTGTTGGCAGTAATAATTGTAGTGACCCTTATTATGGGCGGTTGCCGTAGGCATCCTGTTGCTGATTTCTCGATGACACCTAGCACGGTATATGTTAATGAGAAAGTCCATTTCTTGAATCTGTCGGTCAATGCTTCCAGTTTTTATTGGGAGATAGACGGCATAGGTGATTATTCGTGGACACCAGAGCCAGTAACATTTTCAACTCCTGGTGATAAAAAGGTTAGTCTTACCGCATACTCGAGTCGTGCAGAAAATACAATGACAAAATATTTGCATGTTATTGATGCAGCCTCTGGTGGTGGTTCTTCAAGTGGAAGTCAACCAATAGATGACTACAAGGACTTCAAGTATATAAACACACATAAGTATCCATATCGCGTTACGCAGACACGCGATGGCGTGCTTATTGGAACATATTCGGTTCCTGCGAACAGCACAAAGATTATAAAATGCAAATGCAATACTACTGAAGTGCATAAGGTCGAACAGACTTCCGGATATTTTGAACACCCGAACAATACCAACATTGAGCCGTTCACTGTTGATTGCTCCAATGTTTCGTCTGGTGGATATTACTATTATACAATCAAATGCAATACCTCTAAAATCAAATATGTAAACGGAAACAGTGTGCCATATACGGTCGATATTACTTGTGCATCGAACAATACCAATTATTCCGCTACGATACAGGGTAATTCATCGGATACGTTTACCGTTGAGGCAGGTTGTGAGTATACCGTGAAATTTACTCAGCAAAGCGGATATACATTTTGGCCTTCGACTTCAACCTATACGGTACAGGTTGACTGCGGTTATACCTACACACGCAATGCTCCGACTAATGTTAAGGGTGAGGCGGAACGTCTTAATAATGACGAATATATGTATGATGAAGAGGCTGCTGTTAACGATGCTATTGAATCGGAAGAAGATGTGGATTTGTGCAATGAATAATATTCGCATATGAAAAAAGGATTTATAGGTTTTGTATGCTTTTTGCTTATAGCAAGCATATTGTTTTCGAGTTGCGCCACTATATTGAGCGGTGGCAAGACTAAGGTTCGTGTATATGACGGAACTCCAGCAAATGCAAATGTTTATGTTGATGGAAACTATGTAGGTACTGCTCCATGCAAGTTCAAGATTCATAAGACTATGAAGAACGCACAGCATACGATTGACATCAAGGCGCAAGGCTATGAAACGCAGACTGTTACTACAAATCGTAAGTTTAGTGCAGGATTTTTTATACTTGATATATGTACTGGAGTATTATGGCTGGTAATTGATTTGGCGACGGGAAATCTTTACAAGCAAAGACCTAAGAAAATCCATTACAACCTTATGCCGCTTGGAAATACTTCAGTGATTCAGACAGAGCCTGCCGCCACAAGCGCAAGTGTCAACGTTGCAAAACCAAGCGATAAGCCGAAAGAAAATGTTGTCAAGACTGTTGCTGTAACTCCTGCTGTTAATTATAAGGTTGGTGACGAGGTTTATAGCTCTTCAATGTTTAGTTTTGGCAAATGCAAACCAGTTTTGGTGAAGGCTGTCAAGACGGACGGCACTTGCATTGTTGCAACTGCCGATGGCAATGAACTGAAAAAGCATGCAAAGAATATTTATATTAAGGGCGTGGAATCTGTTTCTTTCAAGGTCGGGGATCCTGTTAGGTTCGGGAATAAAATTTTCGGCATCAAGACTGGAAAAGTTGTTTCTGTTCCAAACGAAAAGGAGTGTGTTGTCGAAACTTCCAAGGGCGATTTCGTATTGAAGAAACAATCTGCACTGATGAAGGAATAGAGTCGGTTTGTAATGAAAACTATAGAAACAGGCTGCTTCGGCGGTCTGTTTTTTTATTCTTCTATTCCGAATATTTTATGTAACTTTGCAAAAATTTTTTTCGAATGGAATATTTAGGTTTAAGCGAACAGGAAATCCTCCGTCGTGAGGCGTTGAAGGAATTGATAA
>CADARW010000214.1 GCA_902790405.1 uncultured Bacteroidia bacterium | reverse complement strand
TCCCTTGTATATTATGACGTGGTCCTTGGTGCTGCCAACACATCCGTAGTCGGCATCGGCCATTTCGCCAGGACCGTTCACAACGCAGCCCATAGTGGCTATTTTCAGACCTTTTAGGTGCGAAAATTCACGTTTCACAGCTTCCGAGATGCGCTCCAAGTCGTAGTTGGTGCGTCCGCAACCAGGACACGAAATAAATTCGGCCTTGCTGATGCATATTCCTGCTGCCTGCATGATGTCGGCAACGAAATCCTTGTTGTCGATTCCTGCTATGTTGCCGTTTATTTGCAGGTTGGTTATCTTTCGGTCTATTAGACCGTTAGCAAGCGCAATGCAAGTTTCGGAGATGGCGGTTTCGGTATCTGTAGCCTTTGGCGAGAAGTTGACAATGCCAGTATAGTTTGAATTTACGTTTTGGGTTGTGTATGCTTTCTTTTTACCAAACGCAGACATGAATTTCTTGGCGAAAGTTATCTCATTCACAGGATTTTCGGTCAATGATACCCTTATTGTGTCGCCGATGCCTTTATTTAATAAGTAGGCGATGCCGAGGCACGACTTTATTCTTGCATCGTTGCCAGCACCAGCTTCGGTAACTCCAAGATGCTGAGGGTAAACGTAGCCAGTTTCAATCATTCGTTGTGTGAGCAGTTCGCACGATTCGGTCATGACCTTTACGTTGCTGGCTTTCATCGAGATGACAAGGTTGTGGAAGTTTTCGGCTCCGAAAATGCTGATGAATTCCATCGCAGCTTCGACCATTCCGCGTGCCGTGTTGCCATAGCGCGACAAAATCCTATCGGACAGCGAGCCGTGGTTGGAGCCGATTCGTATGGCTGTGCCATATTCGCGGCAAACCTTGATAAGCGGCAACAGCCTGTCGTGTATTTTTTCGAGTTCAAGGTTGTACTCGTAGTCGCTGAGGTTCAACTCCTTGAAGTTTGCTCGCTTGTCAATATAGTTGCCTGGGTTTATTCTTACTTTTTCGACTATTCGGGCACATTCTTCGGCAATTTGCGAACTGAAATGCACGTCGGCAACCAACGGTTTATTGTATCCGTCGGCTTCGAGTTGCTTTTTTACAAGTCTTAGGCTTTCGATGTCGGGAGTGCGTGGTACAGAGAGCCTGACTAGGTCTGCTCCTGCGTCGAAAAGTTGTTTGCATTGGTTTACAGATGCTTGAATGTCACCCACAGGCACATTGGTCATGCTCTGGATGGCAATTTTGTTTTCGCCTCCAATCGGAATGTTGCCGACTCTAACTTCATGTGCAAAAACCTTGTTTTCCATTTTGTTACATATTTAATGCTTTCAAAAGCGGAGCGATTATTTCTTCGTTGTCGGTAGGCAGGTTTCCGTTGTTGCCAAGTCCGAGTTTTACATCTTTTTTGACTTCCTGTCCATGAAAATCGCTACCGCACGAAATCATAAGTCCAAGTTCCTTTGCAATCTTGGCATATTTTTCGCATTGCTTTTGAGAGTGGCTGCTGTGATAGACTTCGATTCCGTCGAGGCCGTATAGTTTCAGCGACTTTATTTTTGCAAAAGTATCATCGTGTGAAAGTTGCAGCGATTTCGGGTGGGCAAGAAATGCAAGTCCACCAGCTTTGTGTATCAATTCAATGCATGTCTTAGGCGGAAGTTTTTTCCGTTCTATCGATTCGAGGCGTTTCGAACCTAAAACTTTCTTGAATGCGGTTTCTATGTCGTTGCAATATCCAGTTTCGACTATTGCTGCTGCAATGTGAGGTTTTCCTACCGAATCGCCCTTGGCATATTTCTTTACATTTTCCATACTTATGTCAATGCCGAAAATGCATTTTATTGCATCGAGTATATTCTTATTTCTTTCTTCTCGGGCTGCGCGTAATATTTCCATCACTAAGTTGAATTCTGAGCATTTAGTGTCGATTCCAAATCCTAGTATATGCATCTTGCCGCTATCGGTTGTGGCACTCAGTTCTATGCCTGAAATTACACGAACGCCGTTCTTTTTGCCTTCAGCAATGCATTCTTCGACATTGCCAATAGTGTCGTGGTCGGTTATCGCTATGGTTGTCAGTCCAATGCGTTTGGCTTCTGCGATAATTTGCTTTGCATTTAAGCTTCCGTCCGAAGCTGTAGTATGCACATGTAAATCAAATTTTGCTGTTCCCATTAGGTTGTATAATATACAGTTTGTGTTTATAATCAGTTTGTTATGTTTAGTTTATATGGTTTCTCCATCAAAAACTTTCAGAGCAGGACCTTCGAGCCAGATGTTTTTGTATCCGTCGTTATTTTTTTCGAACTACGTTTCCTGTTCCGCAAGCCAAGGTTTCGCCTTCTACTCCTCGTTCGTATGTCCTTATTCTGAAACCGTTTTTGTTGTCGATGAAATTTACATTAGTTCTGTCGGGGGCGAAACGCTTGTCGTCGGCAAGTTTGCGGCCTTCGCTATCGATGTCAACCTTGTCAATGTCATCTACAAATTTTACAAAGTGCGGAACACCAGTGTTTGTCCACATTCCATCGTCGAAAGTGGTTATGCCTTTTACATCTATCATCATGATTCTGACATTCACGTCATCAATTATGCTTGCTTCGTGGAAGCCATCATCGGCAACGAATTTCATGTTTTCCCCAGCAATATTATGGTCGAATGCGTATTTTGCTATGCATCTGCCACCATTTCCGCACATATTTGCTGTTTTGCCGTCGGAATTGTAGAATTTCATTGCGAAGTCGGCTTCATGACTGCTGGTCAGCTCTATAAGTCCGTCGGCTCCAATGCCGAAGTGCCTGTCGCATAATGCTTGTATCAGTTCTGGCAACAAGGTTGTCGACTTGTCGGTGTTGTCTATTATGATGAAGTCGTTTCCGGCTCCCTGGTATTTTTCGAATTTCATTTTCATTCCGTTGTGTGGGTTTGTCTAGTCCTTTTTATTATTCCGAGAACGCACATAACTGCGATAATTGCTAGCAATGTTGCGTTACATGTGGTTGATACGATTCGTCCTATTTCTGCCGACTTTGGCTCGTAGCGGAATTCTATTTCGTGGTTGCCATTTGGAACAATCATTCCGCGCAGGATGTAGTTGCATCTGAAAAATGATGTTTTCTGCCCGTCGATGTATGCCTTCCAACCTTTGGGGTAGAAGATTTCGGAGAAAACGGCCATGCGGTTGCCTTTGCACGACGAAGTGTATTTCAGTGTGTCGCCTTCGGCATAGGTCAAATTTATGTAGTCGGAACTGTCCATGGCGAATTCAACGTCGGCAAATTCGGACTTGTATTTTTCGTTTACTATGGCAGTGTGCCTTGTGTCGATGTGCTGAAGTAGTGCAATTTCCAGCATTTCCGAGTCGGCCCAGCGTATGCTGTCGGCAAACCATACATTTCCCGACGCATGGGTGTTGGTTAGAGGCTTTGCTCTTTCCGAAAGTATTATGTACTTTACGTTTAGCATGTCGAGTATCGGGGACTTGTATTTGCTGGCAAATACTTCCTGGATTTCATCTTGTGTCATTCCGTCTCTCTGCGCCCACGACAAGATGCTGTAGCGGGTGAGTGCAAGTTCCTTGTTGAGAATCGAGTCGCAGAATGTGCTGTAACGT
>CADARW010000213.1 GCA_902790405.1 uncultured Bacteroidia bacterium | reverse complement strand
CCCCGCCATTTTTTTGAGGATCTTGTTGGAATTCGCCACACTTGCAGAAGGCCCGTAGTTCATGTTGACGGCAACGCCGCAGTGGTACAGCAAAGTAGCGATGGCTTCCACGCAACTATCTTGATGATTATAATAGTTAAGGACGTCGGGCATATTTTCGTAATGATAGGTTGTCGCCCCAAAGTTGGCCGAAAGTGTGCCGTAGTTGTTGCTGTTATACGAATGGCTTCCTGTGCCGGTAGTTGGATATCGCCAGTATCGCATCACCTGTCCCATAACAAGAGCACCGCAACCTACAGCAGCGTGACCACCGTATGTAGCATTACCTGTCGCATCGGCAGGACAGTTATTGTTGTAATACTTTGTCTGGTTCCATTTGTTGTTGCCTAACAATGGTTCTACTACCACATTCCCATCTTTTGGCAGGACGTGTGATTCTGAAATCAAAGCGTTCCATTGTTGCTGTACATCAGCATTGTTTTCTTGTTGATTGTCAATTGTATATTGGATCTCGTCAGTATATCCGTCTAAGAAAAAACGGATATGGTCGGGTATATTTTCTGATACGAAGGCACCTTCATCGGAGAAAGCCAGAATTGGTTGCACTCTGTCGTCGGCAGCAACAATAACAAAGCCTTCGGAGTTGAAGTTGACAACGTAGAAACTTGGTTCAGAACCATTTCCTCTATGAATTGCTGCAGTATAAACTATAGTTGGAGTTAGCGTTTCGAGCTGACGGTTAAATTTCACGGCATAAAAGTGCGATGCAACGGTGCGAGCAGTTGTTTCATCAACTGGTTTTGCATATATATTGCCAAAAAGAATGGAAATTAATGCGATACAAATAAAGGGCCTTAGGTTCATTGTTGAAATGTTTGTAATAATAAGGCAAAGATAAGATTTTTTTTTGACTTGCTAAGTACCATTTGAGTCTTTATTGGAAATTGAATGTTTTGATGATTGTGACATATTTGTACGAACAAATTTTACAGCAGTCGTCTTTGGTCGGCTGCTTTTTTTTTGCGTACAATAAACGTAATATTTCATTTTATTTTTTTTGATTACAATTGCAACAAACAATATGCATTTATGCCATTCGACCCGAATATACACCATCGCAGAACAATCCGCCTAAAGGAATACGATTATTCGCAAAACGGATTGTATTATGTGACAATATGCACCAAGGACAGGGAATGTTTGTTCGGTGAGATTGCCGATGGCAGAATGAATACAAATGTATATGGTGAAATCCTAGAATCCGTATGGAATGGTTTGCCGTCGCATTATCCGAATGTTGTTTTGCACGAACACATTGTAATGCCCGATCATTTTCATGCGATAATACAAATTGATAATGAATGTGTTGGTGTTTCCAATGTAGGGGCAGGTTTCAAACCTGCCCCTACAAATGGACAACCACCCACAAAACATGGTTTGCCTGAAATTGTTCGTGCGTTGAAAACATTTTCATCCCGCAAAATCAATGAATTACGCCAAACACAAGGCGCATCCGTATGGCAACGCAATTATTACGAACACATCATCCGCGACGGCGAGGATTATACCATGATTGCCAATTACATAATGGAAAATCCATTACGATGGGAAGAAAATAACAAGATATGATATACGGCCTGTAGGGGCATATTCTAACCTGCTCCTACAATGTGGAACAACCACACAAACACGAATTTGTTTTGTGCATATTACAATTTTATTTTTTTATTTTTGCACCATAAAATATTTTTATGAAGAAGATTGTCCTCATCATATTGTCCGTCTTGGTTTCAATGCTCGCATTTTCGCAAGCACGAAAGCCCATTGCCGAAGAGCCTGAACCACCGCTAACCCGCATACTTTTCATCTTCGATGCGTCGATGAGTATGTCCGACAAGTGGGAGGGGGCGCAGAAGTTTGTGAAGGCTCGCGAACTGATGTTCGAATTGCTTGATTCGCTCGAAAGGGTTCAAAAAAAACATCCGCTTGAGGTGGCTTTGCGCGTTTACGGACATCAAAGCCCTGTACCACCGCAGGATTGTCACGATTCAAAGCTTGAAGTGTCGTTCGGAGAGCGCACAATCGGAATCATCCGCGACAAGCTTATGTCGATAACACCCAAAGGAACAACACCGATTGCATATTCGCTCGGACAAAGCGAGGGCGATTTCCCCGAAGGCAACGACAGCCGCAATATTATAATCCTCATTACCGACGGCATCGAAATGTGCAACGGCGACCCCTGCGAGGTTAGTGCCGCCTTGCAGAAAAAAGGCGTTGTGCTGAAACCTTATATTATCGGTATCAACATCGATGTCAAGCAGGCCGATATGCTTGCCTGTATGGGTAACTATTTCGATGCAGGAAACGCTGGGCAGTTCCGTCAGGCGATAAAGACCATTGTGTCGGAGGTTACCTCGTTGACGGCACCTT
>CADARW010000212.1 GCA_902790405.1 uncultured Bacteroidia bacterium | reverse complement strand
TATTTTCAGTCTTTACGCAAAAAACGGAGTCGACGCCTTTCAGGCGGCTGAACTGATTGATGGCGCAATCGATAAATTTTTCGTCAAGGCTTATGTGGGCGATTCGCATTGGTTTTCCCGCTTTATTTAGAAATGATTGATGGCTCAATTTCCTTGCAGGCAACGACTCCTGTTTTGATGTGAAGCAAGTCCCAATCCGTCTGTTGCCCAGCCAACCACTTCACGATTTGCTTAGGAACATCAACGCCGGAAATGTGCGAAAACGGGTATTGCCCACCGAAACGGCAGTTCATTTCTAGCACGAATATTTTGCCGTCGTCAGTTTTGAAACAATCAACATCGAGAAGGGCTTTATGCTTCAGGTTGGAAGAAATGTTCCTAGCGATTTCTTCAAATTCCGTGGCGTTCACAGTTTCGGCTATGTCTGTTTCTCCGGAACGCATGGCAATCTTTTTCTTGGCAAAAGTGGTGACGTAATTGTCGTTTAAATCGTTCAAAACTTCAATGCCGTATTCTTGCCCTTTTATGGCTTGCTGAATGATGATGCATTTGTCAATGTCAGCTGCGGATTCGTACTTCAGGTATGTGCTGAAAATTTCACGATGGAGTTTTTTGTAGAAAACTTCAAGTTCCTCGTCGTTTTCTACTTTGTAAATGCCTATAGATCCCATTCCCCAACGAGGCTTGAGATAAAGTGGATAAGAACACTCTTTTTTGCTGAGTGCTGTTAGGACGTCGTTTTTTGTGATGTATGATGGTGCTTGGCTTATTCCAATACTCTTCAAAAAAACGAAAGTTTCCCATTTGTCGTTGCAGATGAGAGTTGCCTTATAGTTGGAAACTACAAGTTGGATGTTTTCTTTTTCGAAAACAGAACGGTTTTTGGATAGTATTGGGAGATCGATATCGAATAAAGAAATAATGGCATCTATATTTTTTTTCTTGCAATAATCAACAAGAAACGAAATATACTTGTTGTCGTAAATGTATGGTGTCAAAACGTACTCATCAGCTTGTAATAGCGTGTTTGTTAAGACGCTGTTTGAGGCGAATACTTTGCCAGAGCCGCCAAGGGCGTTTTTGAAGTACTTGACCATGTAGGTCCTGCGTCCAGCTGATGTTAAAAGTATATTCATATTTATTTTTCCAGCAAGTTCAATAAATCGGTTGCGTCCTGTCTCTTTTTTGAAATGTAGAAACAGCCTGTGGAAGAAACCTCGACAACGGGACTCCATGGAATAATGAAAAGAGGGGAAAGGTTCTGCCTGTAGGCACCGACAGCTCTAAATAAAAGATAATCTCCGTTTGTGTAGTGTCTTAGTGAAACTCCTTCAGCAAGTTTGTCCACTTCCATGCAGGTTGCTCCAACGATATCTGCTTGGATTTCGGGTTCTTCCGATTTTTCGCTGTATTCCGTAAATGGCAAGTTCATTTTGTTGAGAAATGGGCGGACTTGAAAATAGCTTGCGTCTGTGAATACGAAATTTTGCCCTTGAATATTTTTGTGCTGGTAGATTTTTGTCACAAGTTCAAATACATTTGAGACGACAGATGCGCCGGGTTCAATGACTATGTAAGGCTTGTGTTCTTTAAACCAGTTGTCTGCAAGGAGTGTCTCGCAAATCCCTTTTGCATAATCGGTGTATTTAGGTTTTTGGGATACATCAATGCCTTCGGGGGCCGCACCAAAAAAACCGCCTCCAACATTGATGTATCGGATGCTGTCTAGTTCGAAATCATGTCGGACTTGCATGAGTCTTTTTGAAATATGTCTGTAGTTTTCTACAACGCGATCCGAAGATGATGTATGACCATGGAGTGAGATGATTTTGACATTCGCGTCTTTCAGCAAGGGGATGACTCTTTTTAGCATGTCGTTTGTAAATCCAAAACGACTTTGGCGAAGTCCACCTTGCAAAGCGATGTTCCCTGAACCAACCTCCATGTTTATGCGGAGTCCGACATTCAATTCCAAAGTTGGATTTTCTTTATGGACTTTTAGAACATGCTCAATTTCGTATTCGCTGTCCAATTGCACGATGGACTTGTTTGCTAAAGCTTTCTTGATGTCTTCGAAATTCTTGATGGGACCGTTGAAAATTATACGGTTCGTCGCAAAGCCCTTTTGGACTGCGAGGTTGTATTCCATGGAGGACACGGTCTCCGCAAAACAATCAATATTTTTGGCTTGTTGCAGTAAAATTGACGTGTAATTTGTTTTGAACGAATAAGACAAAATGAAATTTGGGTAGATATCCGTAAAAGCTTTGCGAAAATTTTGCAAGTTGTTTACGAACCGTTCTGGATATACTAAGTAGAACGGAGTGCCGCATTCTTTATCAATTTTTTTGATGAGTTCTAACATTGTACATTATTTCTTGTTGAAAACGACATCAATGACTCTGTCTACGTCTTTATCCTCGAGCGTAGCAAATATGGGAAGGCAAAG
>CADARW010000211.1 GCA_902790405.1 uncultured Bacteroidia bacterium | reverse complement strand
GCATCGGCCATCATCATGGCGATAAGTTCCACCGACTGCGGCTTTGGTCCAGGGTACTGGAACTTGGTAATGTCAGCTGTCTTGTCGGGATTTGCATTTACCCACGAATTGTAGAAATAGCGTGTAACCGACGTTCCGTGGTGCTGCTCGATGAAATCGACAATCTGGTCGGGCAACTTGTACTTGGCGGCAAATTCCACACCCTTTGTCACATGGGCTATGATTTTTTGTGCCGATTCCTCGTATGGCAGTCCATCGTGAGCACTTTTGCCACCATTCTGGTTTTCAATGAAATATTCGGGTGCGTATGTCTTGCCGATGTCGTGATACAAAGCGCCAGCGCGAGCGAGCAAAGGCTTCCCTCCTATTTCGCGCACAACCGACTCGACCAAATTCGACAGCATCACCGAATGCTGGAAAGTTCCCGGAGCTTTCTCCGACAGTTCGCGCAAAGCAGGATTGTTGGTGTCGCACAATTCCACCAATGTAAAGCCCGAAATAAATCCGAAAATCTTCTCGAAAATGAACACAAACGGCAGATACAGCAGAAGTGCTGCCGATGAAATTCCATAATAGATAAATTCCTCAAGTTCATGCTCGGAGAATGTTCCCAACCGCATCAGAGAGAAGCCGGTATGTAGCAGCGAGTATGTCACAAACACCACAATCATGCTTATGAAAATCTGCTGACGCTTCGAGGTATTTCGGAGGCTGAACATTCCCACCAGTCCCGTAACTGTTTGTATGAAAACAAATTCAAACCTGTTTACAGCAAAAAAGCTGACAATGAATATGGAAATGAAATATATGAGAAACGAAATGTCGAAATCGATAAAAGTGACAAGCAGCAAAGGTACCAGCACAAATGGTACAATGTTGATGCTCACCGTCGAATACTTGAAAACGAAAAATACGACAAGCGAAAGCAGAATCATCTGCAATAGAACAAACAAATTCTCCCTTATGCCCCAGTTTTTCCGAAGACCGAACTTCAGCGAATAGAACAAAATTATCGCGAAAAGGATAAGGAAAACTATTGTCACGCCTAGTTCCGCCATCCAGAACGAAGTCGTACCCGAAGTGTTTTCGAACTGCATCTTGTACGAATCGAGCAGACGTTTTGAGTGTTCGTCTACGACCTTGCCCTTCGATATTATAAGTTCGCCCTTGTGCACCATTCCCGACATCGGCAACACAGCATCGATACGCGATTGCAAATATTTGTCGTTAAGTTCCTCATCGATGGCCACATTCGTAACAAAAACAGTCTTTTCGATAAAATCGCGCACATAAAATCCAGAAAGCGAATCGGCTTCGTACATACGTCTGTCGGAAGCATACACAGCGAGCATTTCTTCTTTTGCCGACGACTTTGTATAAAAGTCGCTTATCAAATCGAGTTCACCCACATTGTCACGCACGACGCGAATCTTATTGCCGGCATTCTCATATTCGGACTTATCCGAAGGATTAATCACGCCTTTTTCATAAATTGCCGACAATTTATCCTTAAAATTCTGAGCAAAAGCATTTGCCTCCTCCTTTTCAAGACTTGTTTTTTCACCTATTGTCTTTTCCAACAAAGTACAATTTGTGTTTACAAACTTGCGAGGTTCCAATGTATCGAACGAATAATACGGGATAAAGTCGGACACAATGCTGTCCTTTTCGGCCTGGATATCGTCGTCGGAACGGCAAATGGCAAAGTCGTAAGGTGCATAAAGGTCATCGTAGAGCCATTGAGCGCCCTTGTCGTACGAATATTCGAACTGCTCTTCGGTCGGGAAAATAAATACCGATACCGCCACACTCACAGCGAAAAGCAGTATTATGACAACTAATTTATTTTTGTTTTTCATCCTAAATCGTGCAAAATAAAATTGGGCGTAAAGATACAAAATTATTTACGAATCACGATTTTATTTTGGCTGCGCTGTTTGGCTTACGCCGAGCTAAAGGTTAACTGCGTTGAACTAAAGGTTGGCTTACGCCGAGCTAAAGGTTGAAAATTTAAGGGATTTAACTTCACAATTATTAATATCAACTATTTAGCAACAATCTTGGCGCAATCTTCTATTTTTATACAGATTGCGCCAAAATTGCAGTATATTTTGGCGCAATATTACCGATAAAACAATGACTAACGACGGTTCTCGCTTCGCTGTTTGAATGGCTGACGTTTACTTGCAATAAAATTCAATCATCTTCACGATTGCCCGCTGGCACACTGGACAGAACGCATCGCAACCGAAATGGTTCATCAGGCAGTCCTGCATAGGACGGTAAAAATCCTTGCTCATATAGCCTGCGCCTTCGTAAACACCGACTTTGTCCTTGTACTCGGCAGTTGCAGGCGTTGGAATCGGAGTGCCTGGTTCTATCAAGTCCTTCCACTTCACATCAAAGTTGACCAAAGTTGTAACATTTGGATCGGCAGGTTCAAGCTTCTTGTTGTAGAAATCGTTGTACTCCGAACCACCAACATATTCGTCGCCAAGACCAGCAAAGCCGTGACCGAACTCGTGAAC
>CADARW010000210.1 GCA_902790405.1 uncultured Bacteroidia bacterium | reverse complement strand
CCGACATGTTCTGGTTTGTAAGCTTACCGATAACTCGTGGTTCGCCCATCACCTGTCCGCTCTTGCCGAGTTCCTGTATGTACAAAAGTTTTTCCTTCTTCAGGAAATCTTCGACCTGAGTAAACAGAACCACTTGTCCGTCAACGTAGAAAGACTCTACATATTCGGTCTGGTTTCCATCGACAACAGGAAGAATTATCTGCGCTGACGATTCCCTTACGAGCGATGCGGCATTGAAATATTCGAGCCACAACTTATCCTCTGCATCCATCCTAATGGCGAAGAATCCGTCTGAATCGCCACCAATCATCCTTACATAGTCGTTGCCTTCTGCAAGTTCTATGTCCTTGTCATATCCGAAATTGGCAGTCGGTTTCTGCTGCGCATTAACTGCAACGCACAGGCAAACCGTTAGAACAAACAAAAATATTTTTTTCATCTCAAAAACTATTTACGTAAATAAGGTGCGAAGATATATATTTTTTTGAATAGCGAAAATTATTTTTTCATATTTGCAAGTTGACCACATGCCGCAGCGATGTCCATACCTTTTGATTTTCTTACAGTTACCACAATATTACAGCTTTCAATATGCCTTATAAATTTTTCTAAAACATCGCTGCTTGTCCTTCGGAATGTATCATCCGGGTGCGGATTGTACTCGATGATGTTAATCTTGCATGGCGAAACTTTTGTAAATTCTGTCAGCGCGCGGGCATCATCAAGGCTGTCGTTAACTCCGCCAAGCATAAGATATTCGTATGTGATTCTTGTGCTGGTCTTTTCGTGGAAATACCTTATCGCTTCCGAAAGTTCCGTAAGGTTATACTTGCGGTTTATAGGCATGATTTCGTTGCGTTTGCTGTCAATTGCCGAATGAAGCGATATGGAAAGGTTGAAACGGATTCCATCGTTGGCCAAATGCTTGATTTGAGGAGCAATGCCACAAGTCGACATGGTTATACGCTGTGGCGACATTCCCAGCGATTGTGCCGAACATATCATATTGATTGCCGAGAGCGTATTTTCGTAGTTCATAAGCGGTTCGCCCATACCCATGATGACGATGTTTGACAAGGGAAAACCGAACGATTCTTCCGAAAGCCTATTCAATGAAAATACCTGATGAAAAATTTCGCCCGACGTTAAATTGCGCTTGAATCCGAGTTGACCGGTAGCACAGAATGCACACCCCATCTGGCAACCTACCTGCGTTGATATGCAAGCCGTTACCCTGTCGGCACTGGGAATCAAAACACCCTCGAAACGATAACTGTCGGCTGTCTCGAACAAAAACTTGCGCGTCCCATCTACCGATGCAACCGAATATACGCACACAACATTCCCGAATCTGAAATTTTCTGACAACTTGTCGCGCAAAGGTTTTGGAAGATTGCTCATGTCGTCGAAACTGACAGCGCCCTTCTTCCATATCCATTCCATTATCTGCGATGCCCTGAATTTCTTTTCACCAATGCCGACAATAAAAACTTCAAGTTCCGACAACGACAAACTGCGAATATCTTTCTGTTCAATGTCCATCTCTTCCAATCCGACAATGCATCTAAACAAAAAAGGTGGCTTTCACCACCTTGATATTTTTTAACGGCAAGAGTCTTTTGTCCTGTTTGGCGTCAACTCGTACGATGCCGTTTTTCCTGAGTTCCGTGCTGCGTTTACAGTTGCCTGGGCATCCTGTTCGTAGCCCCAAAGATATGAAACATCCTCGCCTATTGTAATCTTCCAGCAATTGGGTTCGTTAGAATTATTTGCCGACTGTAAGCATGACTTTTCATCGTTGGCAGGTGTTTGAACATAATTTGCATTTTGATAACCTTCCTTTTTCATGGCTAAAGCCTTGCGGCGAGCAACAATCTCAGTCACCCAAAGGTACTGCTCTATAGTCTGGCCATTCTTTGTAGCCGTTATTTTCCAGCATTTTTTGGGATTTATTTTTTCGTTGCTAGCATCACAAGCCTCAATAGTCATGTGGTCGCATAATGCATATTCATAAACAGCGTTATCCTTGCTTTTCTTTTCATTGATCCACTGCTGAGCACCAGCTTCCGTATCCCAATAATACTCTCTATAACCATTCGGACCTATTATTTCCCAGCAAGCTTCCTTATTATTAGTATTAATAGTCTGAACATTAGCAGGGCTCTTAATTTGTGATACAGAATTTGTCTGCAAAGGCTTTTTACCAGGTTTTACCTGTCCGAATACATTGCCAGCCATAGCCACAAGTGCAAGGCATAGCATAATTGTGAGAAAATTCTTCATATTATTTGTTATTAATTATTTAGAATGCAAAAATAATACAGTTTTTCAAAAACAAAGGTTAAAGGATTCAAAAAATCAATATAATCCCACATTTGCCAAATCCTTGTTGATTTCAACATTGCCAAACTTGTCGGCAATGAGGTCGAGAATGGATTCAATTTCTTCTACTGTATTGGCAGTAAGAAGTTTAAGCCTTGTTTCCTTGAAATTTGGTATCGCCTTGAAGTACATGGTAAAATGACGGCGCATCTCGTAAATTCCACGCATTCCTTCCTTGTAGTCCACCGACTTGTGCAAATGCTCGCGA
>CADARW010000209.1 GCA_902790405.1 uncultured Bacteroidia bacterium | reverse complement strand
TTTACTACGTCATCATCGAAGCTGAGGGTTACGACGGAGTCGAATACAACGAAAACAAGGCTCTACATCTGGTTAGATAAAATAAATACGATAAAAAAAAGGGGACGGTGAAAACTGTTCCCTTTTTTTATTTCTGATAATTAAGGCATTACAAATTATTCTATTTTTTTTGATTTTACAGGCAACGAAATCGATTTTTAAATTGTCATATAGGTGTAATGGGCGATAAAGAGGAACTGATAATGAAGTGTCAGCAAAAGTCGCGGAAGGCTTTTGAAGAGCTTTACAGAAAGTTCTCGCCATTCGTTTACGGGATTTGCTTACGATATGCAAAGAACAGAGACGAAGCCCAGGACATTCTTCAGGATTGTTTCATAAAGGTTATGGACAAGATTGGAGATTTCAGGTTCGAAGGTTCTTTTGAAGGCTGGTTGCAACGGATGACTGTTAGGGAGTCGCTGAATTATTTGAGACTTACACGAAGTTCGTTCGCCGATATTGACGACAACGATTCGGATGAAGAAGACGTAAGTTCAGACATAATTTCAAATATGACTGCGCAGGAGTTGCTCGAAGAGATAGGCAAAATGCCCGATGGCTACAGGACAATTTTCAACATGTATGTCATCGAAGGATATCAGCACAAAGAAATCGCCGAAATCCTGAATATCTCAGAATCAACAAGCCGTTCGCAACTGAAGAAAGCAAGAGAATATTTGATTGAAATTATTAAAAACGATTTTAAAAGGTAATGAACGATTTTGACAAAATATTAAAGCAGAAACTTCAGGACTACACGGAAACTCCGCCACCAGAAGTCTTCGAGAAAATAAGCAAAAATTTCCCGAAGCGCAGCTTCACTGAAATTTTGTCGGCATATAAGTATCAGCTTGCAGCTTCAATAGTGACAATTGGAATACTCACTGCAACAATAATCGCCGTCATTCCATCCGACAACAAGCCACAGAACAATCCTATTCAACCAACTGCAGAACTGACAAACAATACAACTACCAATACCCCAGCGACAAATGCTCCGGAACCTACATCTACTGCCAACATCAAGGGCAACGACAACGA
This sequence comes from uncultured Bacteroidia bacterium, assembly GCA_902790405.1. GTDB lineage: Bacteria > Bacteroidota > Bacteroidia > Bacteroidales > ML635J-15 > Bact-19. Next base: position 1,576 of record CADARW010000209.1, on the reverse strand, counting down.
CTTGACTTTTATAGCAGAAAATACCGTACATTCGAAGCAACCCGAAAATAAAATATACGCACTTAACTTAAATGATACAGCAATTTGCGGCGACGAACTTGTGATAGAAAACCTCGACATTTCCAACATAAAGGAATCGGATGGATTGGTTTTGTCAAAGCTTGCATCGGGAGTCAAATTAAGCAGCAAGACATATGGCGAACATAAACTTGTAATGACAAATGGAAGCACAGTAAGAATAAGCTTTGCAAAGCAAGAAAAAATTACTGCCAAAGTGTCGAAGGCAAATCTATGCTACGGAGAGCATTTGATTGTTGACGTATCGGGCAATGCTGGCCAGCTGTCGTGGAACGATGTCTCCTATTCAGTAAAGAACCAAAATGCTGGAAGATACGAACTATCAGGATTGCAACCCGGCAGCAACAACATTGTTATTACAACAGGAACTGGCAGTTGCGACTCAAAAATTGCGTTTGACATAAATATGTCCGACAAACTGAAATACTCTGTGACTACGGTAGACAACCATTGTTCTGGTAGCAATGGAGAACTTCTGGTCAAGGCCGACAAATCGGTTATGAATTATTGCCGGATAAATGGAAAAAACATTTCAAACAATGGATCATTCACCAGTCTGAAAGCCGGAATATATATGGTGGAAATTAACTACGCTAATTCGTGCGTGGCATACGATACAGTACTCGTTAGGGATAGATCATACCTAAATACTTTTTTCGAGAGTTCGAAAGATGCCTTTAACGAAAAGCATTACACTTTCCGCAACTATACACGCATTGACGATTCCGAAAACATGCAGAACATTGATTTTGAATGGTTTATAAACGGTACAGCAATAAGCACAGATTATAATCTGGATTATGAATTCAGAAATAACGGGAAATACGTGGTAGAACTTGTTGCTCGTACAGACGAATGCGAAAGCAGATATTCGGAAACTATTGGTGTTATGTCGAGCGACTTCAGAATCCCGAATGTATTTACGCCCAATGGCGATGGAATAGGTGACGAATTTATTGTAATGTACAATGGTGCATTGTCAAATTATGACCTATCGATATATACAAAATCGGGACAGTTGGTTTTCCATACTCAACAACCCGACAAATCTTGGGACGGCAAAATAAGTGGAAATAATGAGGCATCGGAAGGTGTGTACTTCTATGTAGTTACGGCTACCGACGAGAATGGGGAAAATATAAGTCAAAAAGGAACTGTTCAGTTGTTAAGATAGTAACTTTCCGTATGTAGTGGGCAATGAATGAAGGCTGTAATATTACAGCCTTTTTAATTGTATTTCACTATATTATATATTATTTAATTTTTCTTTAATACTCTGGGCAACGAAATCGCATTTTCGTTTGTCATAGGTATAGAAGGCTGAGTATTAATTTTAAAAATATAGAGATTATGAAAAAGAAGTTTGATATTTTGCTGATAATCCTGATGATATCGGGAATCGGCTATGCACAGACAGTGCAGATCGACCCGCGCTTGGAAAAGGCGTACAGCCTTGAGCATCTCCAGCGCATGCAGAAAGAAACTCCTCTAATTCTCG
>CADARW010000208.1 GCA_902790405.1 uncultured Bacteroidia bacterium | reverse complement strand
AAGTGAATATAAGAAATTATATACACTATATGGAGGAGCGAGCGGGCAGCTTGATGCAGGACTTGTGTCGAGTCCGTTTTACGCAGTAAGGGCGGGTTATATTAGCACATCGTCGGCACTTGCCCAAAGCGGTAGAATTGCTGAATTTATTACAAATGCAGTAATCAGCAATTCGATTAATGGCACTGCTCAATTCACCTCAACGTCGGCGAACACAGAATTTACAGTCGCGTCGAATGGGAGGAGTTATGGAGCAACCGTCCGATGCGTTGCAAGAAGCAACCATGATACAAGTAGGGTTACTATTCAATATGGCGAAGGTGTAGCAGCGGTCAAATTCGGTGGCGTAGAATACCATAATGGAGATGTGGTCTCTGCCATTAAAGGCGTGCAATATGACGTAAGTGCTGTAATGAACGACGGCTATTCCTTTGCTAGTTGGACATATTCTTCTGGACAAATTGGTAAATATAACAGTCAAGTAACAACATATATGCCTTACAGTGTTTCCGGCACAATAACGGTGAATTCACAAGCAACACAATCGGCTGGTGTAATGCAGAATCTTTCGAGCTCAAGTTGTACAGAGACGGTTAAACTGGCCACAGACAATAGGGACAATAGGTCATATAAAATTCGGCGTCTCGAAGATGGTAATTGCTGGATGATAGAAAATTTGGACCTTGGGAACACAAATTTATCAGTACAACTTGATAACACTAACACCAATATTGAACACACCGTTTCTGCGGCCACCTTTAATAGCTGGAAGAAAACCACTGGGTCTTCATCTTATACCATCGGCGCATATGTTCAAAGCAATTCGATTGATCCAGTCGCAAAAACTAAATACGGAATGTATTACAACTATTATGCAGCAACTGCTGGTTATATTTATGGTAGCTCGAATGCCGAAGTCTCACGCTACGACATTTGTCCGGCCGGCTGGAGATTACCGACAACAAGTACTTCAAAGGAATACTATAATTTATACTCTGACTACTACAGAAATATTGGCAAAATCAGAGCCCCTGTCAGTGAAGGTGGTCTAGGAATTCCATATGCCGGTCAAATCAGAACATCGTCAACCCCAACCAATCTTGATTCTGAAGCATGGTTCTGGGCTAGAACAACTAGCGAAACTATGAACTCGAACCTGTCTTACGGGCCTAACTTCAGATTTAACACAACCAGTATCAGCGCATCTTCCGCGGTGTATAGAAACTATAGTATTTCGATAAGATGCATTTTGAAAAAGCAGCATCAGCTAACAATTCAATATGGCACGGGCGTTTCAAGCGTAACGGTCAACGGAGCGACTGTCGCTAGTGGTGGTGTAGTAATGGTAAACGAAGGAGACCCAGTATCGATAAGGATGACACCAGAAGTTGGAAGAGAATTCAGTTCATGGACAAAAACATCAGGAACAATCACATCATCAACACAAATAGAAACATCATATACCATAGGAACGACAAATGCGACATTAACTGCCAACACGATTGCATTCTCTGGTCCAACCATCCAAAACTATTCGGCTAACGACTGCGGCCTTACTGCTACTAGGGCACAAGATAATCGCGATGGGGCAATTTATAAAGTGATGAAATTAAACGATGACAATTGCTGGATGATGGAAAACCTTGATCTAGGTGCGATGGATCTTAAAATCGACCTAGATAGTACTAATACAAATATTAATAATACAATTACTGCGGCGACATTTAATGGTTGGAGAAAGAGGTATTCTAGTACGAATTATACATCCGGAGAATTTATTAGTAGATATGGAACTGATGTTTATGCGTCAGAAAGATTTGGAACACTATATAATTACTATGCAGCAACTGGTGGAACGATTTCAGGAACAGGCGTTTCGGCAAATGCGAAATATGATATCTGTCCAGCTGGTTGGAGAATGCCATCAAACAGTGAACTGACAGGATTGTATTCTGTATACAATTCGGCTACGCTATTAAGATCACCAATCGAAAGCGATGGCGCTGCTTTTACCACAGCATCGCGCTTTAGCAGTGATTCCGGGGCTGGTACTGGAAAAAATGGTTATTATTGGACATCAACCGCTACGGCAAGTTCGAATATTGTATATGGCATGTCCTTCTCGTCGTCGTCCGTTACAACAGATTTAAACTCATATAGATATTACGGTCAATCAATAAGATGTATTCTAGATAAAACAAAAACCATTTCCGATTTGACATATCTACAAGATTTTAATAACTTTTCTAACGAGGATTCCGTTTCGGTACTTTCATCGATGTCATATAACACGACCTATGAGCTAACCGACAATCGCGATGGTAGAACTCATACTATTGCAAAAATGAAAGATGGTAATATTTGGCTGGCGGAAAACTTAGACCTCGGTCGCACCAACTTATCGACAGCACTTACAAGCGCGAATACCAATATTAGTACATCAATCCCGGCTGCTACCTTTAATGGATGGATAAAAACTTCCGCGGTTGGCACTAATGACGCCGGCGAGGTTATGGCCGTTTCGGGCATTGACGCAACATCCGGCACGGCTTACGGTACCCTATATAATTATTACGCTGCCTCGGCTGGCGAAGTTAGTGGAAATTCATATTCGGCAAACGCGAATCACGATATTTGTCCGGCTGGATGGAGACTTCCAACCGGTAGCAT
>CADARW010000207.1 GCA_902790405.1 uncultured Bacteroidia bacterium | reverse complement strand
TTCAAATATATTTTTCGTGCGCAGAAATAACTTTGGGAAGTTCATATCTTGCTGCATCGGGAAGTAGAATTGCTCCTAAATCTGGTTAGTGCATACAAGACGTCATTCAATTGTAAACGGACCGTTAGATCTAGTTGGCACCTCCACTGGACTGCCATCGGGATCTAATACTATTCCTTCTTTTGGAGCAAAAAGTACTAGGTGATCCAATGTTATATATTCTGCAGTTCTCATAATGCTTTCCAAATATCCCATCTTGGATATTTGATAAGAATGGATAGAATCTTCATCTGGTGTTGAGCTTGAACAAGTGAAGGATTGTCTTTTCAACAAAGGATCCTTGATTGACTCATATTCATAGCAAGTGGGTACTGAGATATCGAAGGTGGATGCCAAATACGAGCAATAGTTATTCTTGTTCTGCGTTTCAATTATAGGCATTACTGCTATTGTTCAACGGACAAAGACAGTTCTATACATTTTAACAGCAGGCAGTGTTTCGATGAACTTGTAAAGCAAACAGACTTGAGGCTCGATACTGTTATTCCCGAAAAGATTTACTATTTGGAAATAACTGATACTTCAAGGCTGGGGGAAAAAGGGAAATATGAAAACACTATGGGCAATTTTGTAAAAAACTTACGCCATGCTTATGGAAAAATGTTCGTGCTTGACGATGGCGCAGAGGAAATTGGGATTACCAACAACATAAATTCATATTGGCAAATGGATATGGAGATCCTAATTCCTCATCTTTATGAACAATATGGCATAAAGGTTGAGGAACGCGACAACAAAGACTGTAAGATTATTTATATATCGGAACCATAGATTTGATAAGTTGAAAAAAAGCTGATTAATTAAACTAAGATAACAAGTAAAGTTTTTCCGCCGCAGCACACAACTGCGGCGTTTTTTTTACATCAATTGCTGTGTGTTATCGCCCTCCATCTTTAGCATACCCACAAATAAATAATCCCCATCTTTCGACGGGGATTATTATTTAAAATAGGGTTGCCTATTCCTTAACAAATTTGCTCTGGCTTATCGTGCCGTCGGCGCCATGTATTCTTATAAAATACATACCGTTTGCAAAATTCGACACATCGCAAGTTACATTGTCGCCATTAACATCAACTACATTAACAACCTGACCGGTTATAGAAACAAATTCGATTCTCGACATCTGTTCGTTGGAACGGATATTCAGCACATTGCCAGCAGGATTCGGGAACAATGCAATTGCATTTGCATCGGCCTCCGACACACTCGACTGAGGTATGAAAGTTGCAATATACATGGCATCTACCGTCGCAACAAACTGGCGTGGATTGTCGGTATTGTTGTCGTTCCACGATTCGAACACATAGCCAGGATTTGGATGTGCGATAAGGGTTACAGTAGTTCCAATCTCATGCAGACCGCCACCTGTAACAGTACCGAATTCCTCGTTTGCAGATACAGCAGTAATATTGACGGTGGTTATTTCGGCAAATGTTGCAATAAGAATGATATTCTGAGTAACGGTTTCTGTTCTTGGATTTGTAGTAGTTCCGTCGTTCCACGAAATGAAAGCGTATCCATCATTTGGCATAGCCCTTACACTTACAACAGTACCTTCGTAGTATGTACCGCCACCAGTTACTGTTCCATACGAATCGTTGTTGCTTGCGGCTGTAATTGTAAATGTAGGTATAGCTTCGAATGTTGCAGTAAATGTAGCATCCTGTTCTACAGTCACATTGCGAGGATTATCGGGGTTGCCGTCGGTCCACGACAGGAATCTGTAGCCTTCGTTTGGAATTGCTTCCAAGATAGCAGTGCTGCCGATGTCGTAGCGACCGCTTCCCGAAACTGTTCCCTGCTCCTCGTTGGCGCTAAGGGCTGTAATGTATGCACCCTGACCGCAAACGTATGTTCTAATCATCAGTATTCCTTCTGTACCAGTAATTCTGTACCAGTTGGTTCCATCGAAAGCCTTGTTTTCGAAGACTCCCGACTGTACACTCTCGTCAACACCAACCCTCACGCGCTTGTTGTTTTCGACAACTACAGCCACCAATATCTCCTGAAAATCGAGGCTCAGGTTGGAATACGACAACGGATTCTCGGAGAACAACTTTATGAAGCCTGGAGTAAACGTTGCTGAATTAATAGTATAAGATTCGGTAGTGAGAACACTTGTATAAGTTTCGTCATCATTCAGATTGAAAATCTCGTAGTGGAAAGTAGCGCCATTTGTAGCACCGCTGATATAGGCCTCAACCGAATTGATCTCGTCGGTAGTGCTGTAAATCTGGTAAGGAGTTCCGAAAGCAGTGAAATTGTGCCACTGCGGATTGCAAGCCTCATAGGTTGAACCTTGTGCATAATTGCCATCATCCCTCGAATACAAGCAATCGTCGGAGACTGTGGAATAGCGGTTGATAGACAGATTTCTGTTGTTCAGGTTGCTATAGCTTCCCGATGCAGGCTGCAGCGAGACTTCGAACCTATATGTTCCGTCAATAGTCATCTGGCTCATCTGGAACAACGAAGCTTGTATAACCGAGTACGAACCGGCAGTACCCGATTCGGTACACCTTTGCGACCAAGTTTACAGTTGCAGCTTCGGTTCCGTAGTTTGTTGCCACGCCTTCGAAGCAAACCTTAGAACTGGAGGTTATTTCGCGACGTGGGAAATGGCTGAAGTTTCCGTTGTAGCCATAGTTTACGTACTGCGAATTGAAGTTAACTCGAGCATCGGTCAACTCAAAGTCCTGGGCAATCAAAGTATCAACGATAACATTGTCGAGCACAAGCCAGCAACCATCGTAGCCAATATATTGGAAAGCGAACTTGACAGATTGTCCGCTATATGCAGCAAGGCTAACGCTGATTTGGTTCCAATCCTGATTTGCAAGTCCTTCTGCGGTATATGCATCGTCTTCGTTCCAGATGCTTGTCCAAGTTGAACCATTGTCGGTAGAAACCTTCACGTTGAAATCGCCATTGTTACCGTCGCCAGCTTCCGACCCTGCTCCAGCAACCATATAGCGCATCAATGTATAAATTTCAAATTTCAAGAACGAATTTGCAGGAACTGTTATCTGTGGAGTAATCAGCCATTCATCCTGGTTCCTTGCGCCGTTGCCATCAGTCCAATTAATGAATGCAACAGGACCTTCAATCGACACTTCCGACGTTCCGAGGGTTAGATTTGTAGCCCTATTCCAATGCTGAGCACCAGTACTTTCTGTACCGTCAATTTTTGTCCAGCCCGATGGCGGAAATGTTGTACTTGTAAAGTCCTCGTACAGCACAGCACTCCTTGTCCTCGGATGACTAACTGGCTGCGGTTTTACCTTGACATATCCATTCTTTGCATATTGGATGCCATCTTTTATACTATTGTCATTCTCGATTTTCAACACAGATGTCTGCGCACACAACAATGACACTAAAAACAAAAAAACGCCTAATGATAAAATTTTTCTCATACGCAACAAGTTTTGAAGTTAACACCGCAAATTTAAAAAAATTTTAAATTCAAACAACCATATTTTATTTTTTTCAAAAAAAATAATTTGGATAGCTCTAACGCAAAATAAAAAGTCAGGAAAACTTATTAAAAATTTAGTTTAGCAAACCACAGAAAAACATTTTTTGATTAAATTTGCAACCTTGAATTTAGAGAAAAGAGGTATGGAAACTATTAAAGTTCTTGACAGGGAGTTTGTACCCTACATCGACCACGAAACTATTGTGTCGAAAATCAAGGAGATGGCAGAAAAAATGAACCGTGACCTTCGCGACAAGAATCCGCTCTTCCTTGGAATACTTAACGGCTCGTTCATGTTCGCCGCCGAACTGTTCAACCATCTTACAATCGACTGCAACATCTCGTTTCTGAAGCTCGCTTCGTACGAAGGCACAAACTCTACCGGCAAGGTTAAAAGGCTTATCGGCGTGAACGAGGACATCAAGGACAGAACCGTCGTTATTGTCGAGGACATCATTGACACCGGCATCACCATGGACCATATCGAAAAGCAGCTGATTGGCTACGAACCAAAGGAAATAAAGATTGCTGCTTTGCTCTACAAGTCGGAAATTTACAACAACAAGTATCCGATTGATTATTTCTGCTTCGACATACCGCAGAAATTCATCGTCGGCTTCGGCCTCGACTACAACGGATACGGAAGAAACTTACCTAGCATTTATCAAACCAAATAAAAACAAAATATCATGCTTAACATTGCAATATTCGGAGCCCCGGGCGCAGGAAAAGGAACACAAGCCCAAAGTATTATCGACAAGTACAACCTTAAATACATTTCCACAGGAAATATCCTCCTTAATCTATCACTCTCA
>CADARW010000206.1 GCA_902790405.1 uncultured Bacteroidia bacterium | reverse complement strand
AAATCAAGAACATATATTCGGCTCTCGGCGTGACAATCGGAACTGCAGAGGACAGCAAGGCATTGAATCTCGAAAAGCTTCGTTATCACAAGATTATCATCATGGCCGATGCCGATGTCGATGGTCGCCACATTGCAACGCTGATTATGACTTTCTTCTTCCGCTACATGCGTCCGATTATCGAAAAGGGATACCTAAATATAGCTATGCCTCCGCTGTACTTGGTTAAGAAGGGCAATGTAGGCAAGTATGCATGGACAGAGGAAGAACGAATCGCACTGGTCAACGAGATGGGCAAGGGCAGCGAGTCGGGCTTGAAGGTTCAGCGCTACAAAGGTCTTGGTGAAATGAACCATGACCAGCTTCGGGAAACCACCATGGACCCGAACGGCAGAACCGTTAAGCAGGTGTCGATAGAAAATGCAAGCGAAGCCGACAGGATTTTCTCGATGCTTATGGGCGATGAAGTCGGTCCGCGCCGTGAATTCATTGAGGCACACGCAACATACGCCAATATCGATGCTTAAAAACATGTGTTATATAACAACTAAAAAAGCGATTGTAATTGATATAAAAGAAATAATTTTGCGGTAAAATTTTTAAATACACAGCAATGAGTGATAAACAAAAGAAAATAGTAGAACTTGAAGAAGTTGTAATAAAGTTCGCTGGCGACTCTGGCGACGGAATGCAGCTTACAGGCACTCAGTTTTCAGATGCTTCAGCTTCATTTGGAAACGAATTATTAACTTTCCCGGATTATCCTGCTGAAATCAGGGCTCCTCAAGGAACCGTAGCAGGCGTATCGGGATTCCAGGTACATATCGGTGCAAAGGAAGTACAGACTCCTGGCGACCTTGCAGATGTTCTCATCGCAATGAACCCTGCAGCCTTGAAGACCAATATGAAGTGGGTAAAGCCGGGCGCAACAATCATAGTTGATGTTGACAGCTTCGACCAGAAGCACTGCGAAAAGGCAGGTTACGACTACGACCCGCTACAGAGCAGCGACCTTGACGACTACACCGTAATCAAGGCTCCGATAACCTCGTTGTCGCGTTCTACAGTGAACGACCTTAACCTCGGAATCGATGTCAAGACAGCCGACAAGACTCGTAACCAGTTCGTTATGGGTATGCTTATCTGGTTGTTCAACCGCGATATGAAGGTTGAAGAAGAGTTCATCGAGAAGAAGTTCGCAAAGAAGCCCGCTTTGATTGCTCCGAATGTTGCAGTTCTTCACGCTGGTTACAACTACGCCGACACCCTCGAGGCTATTGCAACCCAGTTCTATGTAAAGCCTGCTGCTGGAAAGAAGGGTATGTTCCGTCAGATTACAGGTAACACAGCAACCGCTTGGGGTTTGATGGCTGGTGCTGAAAAGGCTGGCTTGAAGCTCTTCCTCGGTTCTTATCCTATTACTCCTGCTTCGGATATTTTGCACGAATTGTGCAAGCACAAACACTTGGGTGTTAAGACTTTCCAGGCAGAAGACGAAATTGCTGGTATTTGTACTGCAATAGGTGCAAGCTTCGGCGGAAATCTTGGTGTTACCTCGACATCGGGTCCTGGTCTTGCACTTAAGACCGAAGCTGCAGGTTTGGCTGTTATCACCGAATTGCCATTGGTAATCGTTGATGTTCAGCGTGGTGGTCCTTCAACAGGTTTGCCAACCAAGACCGAACAGAGCGACTTGCTTCAGGCTATCCACGGACGTCACGGCGAATCTCCAATGCCGGTTATCGCTGCATCGACTCCTGGCAACTGCTTCAATTTCGCATACGAAGCATGCAAGATTGCTGTTGAACACATGACTCCGGTTATCCTCCTTACAGACGGTTACTTGGCTAACGGTACCGAATTGTGGGAAATCCCCAACTACGAAGCAATACCAAAGATTGTTCCTCCGTTCGTAAAGGACAACGACCCCGAATATCAGCCTTACAAGCGTGATGCTGAAAAGTTGAACCGTATGTGGGCTTTGCCGGGTCAGAAGGGCTTGGAACACAGAATCGGCGGTCTTGAAAAGTCGGATGTTTACGGTGATGTTTCACACGACCCGATGAACCACCAGGTTATGACAAACTACCGTGCCGAAAAGGTACTGCGCATTGCCAACTACATTCCACAGCAGGAAATCATCGGTAGCCAGAACGGTGGCGAACTCCTCGTAATAGGCTGGGGCGGTACTTTCGGTGCATTGAACATGGCTGTCAAGGAAATGAGAGAAGAAGGCTACGATGTCAGCTTGGCACACTTCAACTACATCTTCCCGTTGCCAAAGAACACCGAGGATGTCTTGAAGAAGTTCAAGAAGCGCGTTGTTTGCGAATTGAACCTTGGTCAGTTTGCAGATTATCTGCGCACCCAGTATCCGCAGTATCCGTACGAACAGTACAACAAGGTACAGGGCTTGCCATTCTTTATTAGTGAATTGAAAGAGAAGTTTAAACAAATGTTACAAAAATAATAGTTATGGAAGAAGTACAGAAACTTACAAGAGAAGACTTTCAGACCGCAGGACCGGTAAAATGGTGTGCAGGTTGTGGTAGTTATTCAATTTTGGCTGCAGTGCAGAATGCTCTTCCGCAGATTGGCGTTCCAAAGGAAAAGATAGTGTTCGTATCAGGTGCTTCGGGCTTGAAGTCGGCTCGTCCAGACCTCAATGTTTGGCTTGCTACCGGCGACGGCGACTCGATGGCTATCGGTGGAAACCATTTCATTCACCTGATTCGCAGAAACATCGACATCAATGTGTTGGTATTCAACAATAAGATTTACGGTCTTACAAAGGGACAGTATTCTCCTACAACTCCTTACGGTTCGATTACAAAGTCGTCACCCGATGGAACAATCGAGAATCCTTTCAAGCCGGGCGAACTCGTAATCGGTGCAGAAGGCAACTTCTTCGCAAGAGTTATCGACAAGGAACCGCGTAACCTCGAAAAGACCTTTATCGCAGCAAATGCTCACAAGGGTGCATCAATCGTTGAAGTTTTGCAGAACTGCGTGATTTTCAACGATAAGATTCACGAAAGCATTATTGGTAAGGATGTTCGCGACGACAATGTAGTAATGCTCGAACACGGCAAGCCGATGATTTTCGGTAAGGAACGCAACAAGGGTCTTGTACTCGACGGTGCCGACCTCAAGGTTGTTACCATTGGCGAAAACGGCATTACCGAAAAGGACATCTTGGTTCACGATATGACAACCAAGAATCCGAGCATCCACTACTTGCTTGCCAAGATGACTTACCCGTTGGCAATCGGTGTTATCCGTTGCGTTGACGATGCAACCTACGAAACCAAGTTGCAGGAGCAGGTTGACAATGCAGTTGCAACCACTAAGATTAAGACTGTTGACCAGTTGCTTCACAGCGGACAGATTTTCGAGATAAAATAGGTTTTCATAATAATAATGTTTTGGCTCGGAACTTTGGTTCCGAGCTTTTTTTTGTTTATGCGATAGTTGCGGTTGTGTTACTTCGCTGCTATATTTTTTTTAATTCTTAACAACAATCTTGTTTGTGACATGACCAGATGCACTTACTCTGAGATTGTATGCCGCTTGGGGTAGTCCGTCTATGCTTATTGTTATTTCGTGGTAATTGCTTGGATTCAAAACAGATATTGATTTTACAATTTTACCAAGCATGTCGAATATTTCAATGGTTGTATTTTGTCCGTCGAAATTATATAGGCTTATTGTAAGTTTATCGTTGAATGGATTGGGGTAGGCTTCTACCTGCATGTCATCGAGTTTGCTGTCGTGGCATTTTGCAACAATAATTTCCGATTGCGTGCGTGTGCCGTCGGTGTCGATTTGTACAAGGCGGTAGTAGTTGTCGCCAGTATTGGGATTCTTGTCAGTGTACTGGTAGTTTATGGTTTCGATAGAATTGCCATATCCGCCAATGCGAGCAATTTCGATGAAATCAACGGCGTTTGATGATCGTTCGATAATGAAAGCTTCATTGTCCTTTTCGCTTGAGGTTGTCCAGATAATGTAAACTTTGTCGTTGTGGCATTTCGCTTCAAATTTTGAAAGTTCGATTGGAAGAATGATAGTGCTTGCATCTTGGCAAAATTTGA
>CADARW010000205.1 GCA_902790405.1 uncultured Bacteroidia bacterium | reverse complement strand
TGAAAACGATGTCAGAACGGAATGTAAATTTGACAATCCTAGCATTAATCAGCCGGGTGCAAATGCTGCATTTAGGTTTTCTGTCTTTGAAAAGGGTATTGATATTCGAAATCGAGATTATAAGCTGTTTTTGGGAGATAAAGAAATTGCTTCTGGAAATACTGGCACAGGTTCTAATACTACGGCCAATCCTAATCCGAGTGGAGTAAATACGGCCAAGAGTGGAACGTATGTGTTAAAGGTGAAAGATGATGATGGAAACTATCAAACATCTTGTACGGCGAATTTAACGGTTGCGGATGTCGAATTGACTTGTACTAACAATGGCAAATTCCATATAGAGGTAGGTAATCCCTGCGTGAATAATGCGTGCTCTTATGAAGTTAAAAGGACGTATAAGAATTCTACAACGACAATAGCAGGCAGTTCTACGACGTATTTAGGTAGTGGTCCTTATAATATTGACTTTGATGGATATGGTAGCTATGTGTTGTATATAAATGGTGAAGCAACTGGTTGCTCTGTGTCGATCTCGATGAATAAACCTGGATTTTCCTGTCCGACGGCTCCTGGAGTCGAAATAAAAAAACCGGTGACATTTACGCTAGGGAGTGTTACTGGATGTGATGAAAATGAAGATGATTGTAGTTATGTTATTGAAGGGACTTCTTCATATGGCTCGGGATATAAGAGTGGTGCACTTAATTCGTTTACAGACAATTCTGTGACAGCAACGGGAAAAAAGAGTTATACGGTGTCGTTGACAAATGAATCGGGAACTACATCGCATGATTGTGAAGTGGATTACAATGGTGGAAATGCTGGTACTGGTAAAGCAACGTGTAAAGCGCCGGATTCTGTTAAGGTCGGACAACCTAATCTTAAATTCAATGTTTCAGGGATGGATCCTGCGCCGACGAATCCAACAAATATACCTTTGGTATGTAATCTTCAAACGGTTGTTTCGCCTACATGTCGACCTAACGGATCCTGTGATGTGGTCAATTTCCAAGCACCCAAAACTGCTGGGACGTATATTTGCGATTTTAAGTATAATAATGCGGATGTATGTTCAACAAAACCGACAATTGTTGTTGTTGCCCCGGTGACTTGTAGCATTTCTGAAGAGCGAGTTCCGGCAGGAACTCAGATAACTTTCTCTGGAGCAGCAAATACGAATTATGGTGCACAAGCAAATTCGTGTGGAATAAAGGTTAACGGAAACTGGTTGGACGGTAACCAGAATCAAAATGTTTCGAGCAAGACAATAACGCCAGTTGTTAATACAACCACCACGTATAGTTTTGTTTGTACACAGGGTCAATTTGAACAAATATCAGATGCGGAAAAAGCGGCGGCGTTGACTTGTTCAAAGCAAGTAATTGTATATTAATGCTAGAAGGTTAGTTGTTTTAAGATTTCCCAATCACGAAAGAGCCTTCCCTTTACCCCTAAACAATCAAAGCCCCAGGACACACCGTCTGGGGCTTTTGCCTATGAATTGATTTTGTGAATCCGCGCCAAATTTGGTGCGCTTCGGCAAGCTCAGCGACCTTATGACGGGCGGGGATGACAAAAGAATGGGGTGGGTTATGGTTTGCTAGGGGATTCCTTGGCCTTTTCCGCTGCGATTTTCCGGGCTTTTTCGATCAAATCGCTCGACACACCTAGGGATTCAAGAATATCAATTCCTTCAGCGCGGCCCTCGGCCAACCCTTCTGCACGGGCGTGCTTCTTTTCTACGTACATTTCGTACAGACGGTCGCTCATGTTCATTGCCTCGCTTACCAGGAACTCTTCGGTAAATATACTCAATTTGGCCTTCTCCTGCAAGCGGGCGAACAGCGAACCCTCGGGCACGGGAACGGGATTTTCGTTGTTCAGACCGTCGATCGCCCGGAGCCACTGGGCCAGCATGCTGCTGTCGGAACTGTAATCGCCCTTCAGGAACTTGGGAATCTCCACAAGGGTGATGGTCTGCTTCTTGAAGAACACGTCGTTCTCCTGGTTCTTGAGACGGATGCTGTGTCGGTAGTTCCTGGATTCGGGGAACCCGTTGAACATCTGGAGGCTGATGAGGTTCAGGTTCCGCAGCCAGTAGCTTTCGCCGTGGGCCTTGCTTGCCACGGTATGCTTTGCGACATAGTACACGAGCCTGTCGCTGTAGGTGTCGTCTTCCTTGTGTTGGACTTCTAGCACGATTCGTTCGAGGTATTCGTTTTCGACGACCACGTCCGAGATGACCTTCTTGCTCAGGACGCCTTCTACTGCCGTATTTACGAAGGTGAGTTTGTCAATGCAGTCGCCTCCGTCCAGCTTGAGTATGGCGTTGAGGAAGCTTGCCGTGAATTCCATGTTTTCTGGAGTGCCGAATAGGAGCTTGAATATGGTGTCGTTGTAGATGTAGGCGAATCTGTAGCGCTTGCGGTATTTTGCGATGCAGGCGGCAGTGTCGCCTCCGGTCTTGTGGGTCTCGCTGATGTCGTGCAGCATTTCCGCATACTGTTCTTTGGTCATTTCGTATTTCTCTTGTTTCCGGGAACGCCCCCGCGATGGCGGATAGAGAGATTATCCCCTATCTATACACAAGAACGATCGAAACCGGAAAATGTTTCGAAAAAGGCAAGAAAAATTTGTTTACAAAATTCGACCGTCTATCTCCAATGCGTCCCGAATCGCACGATGAGGTCGATTCCGCCGTACCAGTTGTAGCCGTCGATGTCGAGGATATTGTCGCCGAAGTTTGCCACCCC
>CADARW010000204.1 GCA_902790405.1 uncultured Bacteroidia bacterium | reverse complement strand
CGAGTTGCTGGCAAATAAATAAGCCTGCGGCGTTTCTAGGTTTGAATGGCTACGCCGTTTCAATGTTTTACGTTTGATATGGCAAAAAAAAGGGCAACCATTTCTGATTACCCTTTTAACAAAAGTTGTGTTTAATTATTTTCTGTTCTTCAAGAACTCAAGCGACTTGTTCATCAGCTTGTACATTACGGTATCGTCCTGAACGATTGGAACTTCCTTGCGGAAATCGCTGACAAACTCCTGAATGAACGGCGACGGCTTGAGCGGCTCGCGGAAGTACAATGCCTGGCTTGCAGCAAAGCATTCGATAGCGAGAACTCTCTCGACATTTGCAACTACGCGCAGAAGCTTTGTACCTGCATTTGCACCCATACTCACATGGTCTTCCTGCTCGTTCGACGACGACAGAGAGTCGACGCTTGCTGGCATACACAACTGCTTGTTCTGGCTTACGATAGATGCTGCAGTATATTGCGGAATCATAAAACCGCTGTTGAGACCAGGCTTTGCGACCAAGAATGCTGGCAACCCCCTATCACCGCTGATAAGACGGTAGATACGACGTTCGGAAATGCTTCCAATTTCTGCCATAGCGATTGAAAGGAAGTCCATGACGATTGCCAATGGCTGTCCGTGGAAATTACCGCCACTCAAAACGAGGTCGTCATCCGGGAAAACCATAGGATTGTCGGTAACCGAGTTGATTTCGGTCTCGACAACGCTTGCAACATAGTCCCAAGCATCCTTCGATGCGCCGTGAACCTGCGGAACACAGCGGAATGAATATGGGTCCTGAACGGTGGTTTTCTTTTGCTGCTGCAATTCCGAACCAGTCAGGTATGCGCGAATATTCTGTGCAGTCTTAATCTGTCCCTTGTGAGGACGGATGGTGTGAAGATTCTCGGTGAACGGGTCAGCAAGTCCGTTGAAACCTTCGAGCGACATTGTTGCGATGATGTCGGCATTCTTCAAAATCTTGCGGCCGCGAAGCAAAGCATCAATAGCGTGCGACAACATGAACTGTGTGCCGTTAATGAGGGCAAGACCTTCCTTCGACTTTAGGCGAAGCGGTTCCATGTCAAGTTCGCGGAGAACGTCTGCCGATTCGCGTTTCTGTCCTTTGTAGTAAACTTCGCCCATTCCGAGCATTGCAAGGGTAATGTGTGCCAACGGAGCCAAATCGCCAGATGCACCAAGAGAGCCAAGCTGATATACAACTGGAGTAATGCCCTTGTTGTAGAAATCGACAAGACGCTGTGCTGTAGATACGCAAACGCCAGAAATACCGTATGACATATTCTTGACTTTCAAGAACATCATAAGGCGGACAATGCGCTGTTCAACCTCTTCGCCCATACCGCAGGAATGCGACTTTATAAGGTTTTCCTGAAGTTGTTCGAGTTCGTTTTCCGAAACCGAAGTGTTGCACAACGAACCAAAACCTGTAGTGATACCATAAATAGGTTTTTCACGGTTCTTCATCTTCTCGTCCAAGTAGTTACGGCAATGCTCGATGTTCTTTATTGCCTCTTCCGACAAGGCGATTTCGCAACCGCTTTCGATGATTTCTTCTAACTTGTCAAGTGTTAATCTTTCTGTTCCAATGTAATATGTTTCCATTCTGAAATATTTTTATTGCTTTTGTTTATCTGTTCTTGTACATTTGTTCGTAATATTTTGCATAGTCGCCCGAGACGATCCTGTTGAGCCACTCCTCGTTAGCTAGATACCAATCAACAGTCTTTTCGATACCTTCCTCAAACTGCAGTGACGGCTTCCATCCAAGTTCGGTCTGCAACTTAGTTGAATCAATAGCATAGCGAAGATCGTGTCCAGCCCTGTCGGTAACATAGGTTATCAACTTTTCGGAAGTTCCTTTTTCACGACCAAGCTTTCTGTCCATAACCTCACATAACTTCCTGATTAGCGCGATATTGGTCCATTCATTATTGCCACCTATATTATAGGTTTCACCATTCTTGCCATTGTGGAAAATGCAATCTATAGCACGTGCGTGGTCGATAACGAACAACCAGTCGCGCACATTGAGCCCTTTGCCGTAGATTGGAATCGGCTTATTATTCTTTATATTGTTTATTGACAACGGGATAAGCTTTTCTGGGAATTGGTTCGGACCGTAGTTGTTTGAGCAGTTTGACAGTACCACATTCATACCGAAAGTATGGTGGTATGCCCTTACAAGGTGGTCGGAACTAGCCTTCGATGCCGAATACGGCGAACGTGGCGAGTATGGGGTTGTCTCCTTGAAGAAACCTTCGTTGCCGAGCGAACCGTATACCTCGTCGGTTGAAATATGGTAGAACCGTTTGTTTTCGTAATCGCCTTTCCAAAAGTCGCGTGCAGCAGTCAACAGATTTGCCGTTCCTACGAAATTGGTGTAAATGAATTCCAATGGATTGGTAATGCTTCTGTCGACATGGCTTTCGGCTGCAAGATGAATTACTGCATCGGGCGAATACTTTGCAAACAACGATTTTATGGCTTCGTAGTCTACAATATCGACCTTCTCGAACTTGTAGTTCGGTGCATTTTCGACATCCTTCAGATTTTCGAGATTGCCTGCGTATGTCAGTTTATCCACATTAACAATCTGATATTGAGGATATTTATTTACAAACAATCTTACAACGTGCGAGCCGATGAAGCCTGCGCCACCTGTTATAAATATCGTCTTCTCCATCTAATAGAATTTTAGATGGCAAAATTAGGTATTTTAATCGGATTGGGAAAGAAATTTGCAAAATCTACATCATAAAAAAAATAATCGTCCTATTTAATAAGCTTATTAAATAAATTTATTAGTTTTGCGGCAAATTTT
>CADARW010000203.1 GCA_902790405.1 uncultured Bacteroidia bacterium | reverse complement strand
ACTTAGTATTTTCAAGATATGCATCTTTCCTTGCCTTGGTATCGAATCCGACGCCGACACCGAAATCAGACAACTGGCGCGAACCGATATTCGAAGTCATTATCAATATGGTATTCTTGAAATCGATCTTTCTGCCCGAACTATCGGTGAGACGTCCTTCGTCAAGAATCTGCAACAAGATATTGAACACATCGGGATGCGCCTTTTCGATTTCGTCGAGAAGCACTACCGAATACGGCTTACGGCGAACACGTTCGGTCAGCTGACCGCCTTCCTCGTAGCCGACATATCCTGGAGGTGCGCCCACCAGACGCGAAACAGCGAACTTCTCCATGTATTCGCTCATGTCGATACGTATTAAAGCATCATCGGTATCAAACAGGTATTTTGCAAGAATCTTAGCTAACTGCGTCTTACCCACACCAGTAGGTCCAAGGAATATGAACGTTCCGATTGGTTTGTTCGGGTCTTTAAGTCCGGCACGGTTACGGTGTATTGCATTTACAACCTTGCTTATAGCCTCGTCCTGACCAATGATTTTTCCCGAAAGAGCCTCGCCCATTTCTAGCAGACGTGCGCCCTCGGTCTGAGCAACCCTCTTTACCGGAACTCCTGATATCATAGCGACGACCTCGGCTACTTCCTCTTCTGTAATAAGCTTCTTGTCGTCGTTCATGTCGTTCATCCACTGTTTCTTCAGCTGCTCGACCGACATTTCTATATCGCGTTCCTTATCCCTATATGCTGCAGCAACCTCAAATTGCTGATCCTTAACCGACTGCATCTTTTGTTCACGCGTCTTTTGCAGTTCCGACTCGAGTTCGAGGATTTTATTTGGAACCGATACCTTGAAGGTGTGAGCTCTTGCACCAGCCTCGTCGAGAGCATCGATGGCCTTGTCGGGCTGAGCCCTATCGCTTATGTATCTGTCGGTAAGTCGCACACATGCCTCAATTGCCTTGTCGGAATACACAACCTTATGATAGTCTTCGTATCTGCCCTTTACCTTCTGCAATATCTGTATAGTATCTTCAACAGTCGGCGATTCGACGATAACCTTCTGGAAACGACGTTCCAATGCGCCATCGCGCTCTATCTTCCGATACTCGTCGAGGGTTGTCGAGCCAATGCATTGTATTTCGCCACGGGCAAGAGCTGGCTTCAGGATGTTTGCCGCATCGAAGTTGCCCGAAGAATCGCCAGCACCGACAATTGTATGTATCTCGTCGATAAAAAGTATGACATCGGGACTTGCCTTCAGTTCATCAATTAGGTCGGTCATACGCTCTTCGAACTGACCGCGATAGATAGTTCTCAGCATTATAAGCTTCTTATCGAACAGCACATGCGACACTTCCTTCTTTACAATCTTCGAAGCAAGTGCCTCGATGATAGCCGACTTGCCGACGCCTGGTTCTCCGATAAGCACAGGATTGTTTTTCCTGCGGCGCGACAATATCTGAGTTATACGATTGATCTCATTTTCACGACCATACACCGGGTCAAGCTTGTCTTCCATAGCAGCAGCCGTGAGGTCTACTCCAAACTGGTCGAGCATAGGAGTTTTAGACTTGCTTCGTCGGTTGCGCATACGGCTTCTTGGTTCTTCGTCAAACCTATCTATATTAGAGAACTCCATGCCTTCGTCACCAGGCAATTCATCATCCATATCGCTGTTGTCTTCGTCCTGCACCATCTCCCATTCACCAATTTCCATTGTCATTCGGAACAGGTCGTACCCAAGGTTGAACTTGTCGAGAACCAACAACAGATTGCTGGGGACTTTCAATATTGCAAGAAGCAAGTGATTGGTATTTATTTCGTTGCTACCCAGCGATATGGCTTCGGAGTGCATGAAAAGGCGGATTCGAGATATTGGCTTGCTGTCGACTACATCCTCGGGATTTGTAAGCGCAAGTTCCGACGACTTATAGTTCACCTCGATGGCATGCTTCAGTTCTGTCGTATTAACATTGAGTTCCTTAAGCTTCTGCATGGCTTCGCATTCGGTGTTACGGATAATACCAAGCAACAAATGCTCCGGACAGAGCATACTGCTACCAAGTCGTACGGCCTCTTCCTTGCCGTATTGCCATGTTTCTATCAGCGACGCAGAATAATTCTTTTCCATTCTACCTTTCATTTAAAGATTGCAAAGGTAAAACTTTTAGTCGGGATTCTGAGGTTAAAAACAAATATTTTATTAATAGGTATATAATTTAAGCGAAACACCAACTTACATCCGATGTCCATTTGGCGAATAGCTGTCAAACGTAGAATCAGAATACATTATTAAAATCCTCTCAATAGTTTTTTGAGGCTTAATAGAAGAGTCATTCTCCTGTTTACCAATATGTTGGATGGGCGCAACGTCTTCTTCAAGCTCATCTTTAAGCGGTTTAGAATCGAAAATATCTTCATCGTGGTCAATTGATGGCGAATTTTCGGACTCATTTTCGATTGTCGGGTAATTGGCAGAGACCGACGGCTGATTGTCGAACAAACTTGGCTCACTAACAGGAGACGAAACTTTTGCATCGGTCGACTTATACATTTCACCGCGACCAAAAAGAAGCCATTCTGGATTTACCCCACGAAAACGTTCCAAAATTCTAGTCACAAGCTCTAACGAAATTTTATTTCGACCTCTAAGGTAATGCGACAAGGCTGAACTTCCGATGCCAATTTCATCAGCAAACTTAACCATACCTATGTTCTCTACCTCTATTATTTTCTTGATTCGTTCTATCATCTTTTTTACAAAATTTCAGTTTACAAATGTAATGATAATGCCGATTACATTTGTAAAAAGTTATCAACAATATTTTAGTTTACATTTGTAAATTGTAAAGTAAGTGATATTTTTGTCAATATATACTATACCGTTACAAAACAAAGACTTATCAAAAACATGCATACATAAACTATTAGATTATAAAAATACATCTAAAATACTGATACACAACATTTAAATGTATATAATTGTACCAACATAACGCCTATTTACCTAAATATCAAAACAAATCTACCTAATATCCAGCAATATACCACAACAAACACTTTAAGATAATTGCATAAATTACTACTAATAAGTATTTTAGATTTTAAGGTTAATAATTTGATTTTGCTTTTAACGTTTGTTAAAAAACTATTCTTTGCTTTTGTAAAACTATTTACATTTGTACTCAATTGTTATGAATATAATGTTATTTACGTTTGTAAACTCATAAAATTGAGATATTATTGAGATTACATTTGTAAAGTAAGTGTTGAGTTTTACAAAAATGAAAAACTCGTATTTCGAACGATTTTCTTTGCCATGACATAAATCTCCTTTCTAAAAAATCTCCCCTATTTACCCCCTAAAAATGAATCTTTGGATAATGCGTATTTTTCTGTTTTCAGTTCACGGATAACTTAGCTCTCCTATCTGGCAAAAAATAAATTTGCTTAATCGCACGAATCTTTTTTTGTACACATTAAAACATTGTATTATTTTTGCCTTTATTATGGCTATATATAATAAGGTATTTGGACAAAGAAATGAAACTGCTGATAATGACAGGGGTTATACCGTGCAATTAAATGGCACGACAATTGCAATTTCATCATTGATTTCTAAATTATCTGAAAATATGCACATACAAAAATACCATATAACTACTAATGTTTCAGCTTGTTACACTGCAAATACATACATTTTAAGTGGTTCTGGATTGAAAAAAAAGAAGCAAGTTGAACTCCTGCCCGATTTTAGAACAAGAAAAACGATTATAAATTAGCAAACAAAAAAGACAAAAATATGAAAAGAAGGTTTTTATTATTAATCGCGTTGGCAATAAGTGTCACGATGTGCTCACAAAATTCGATTGTGGAAAGTAACAATGATTTTACGTTTGACATGTTCAAGCATCTCAATTCGAGCGACACGTCAGAAACAAATATGTTTGTCAGTCCATTTAGTGTCTACGACGCTTTGGCAATGGCATACGACGGAGCTGCGAAAAAGACAGCTACTGAAATGCGCAAAGTAATGAAATTCAAGAAGAACCAAGAGGAATCTCACAAGGATTTCGTTCAATTGCTAAACGAATACAAAAAGGACAATAGCGTATTCACTATAACCAATGCTGCCGTTGCCCAGAAAAACTACAAGTTCCT
>CADARW010000202.1 GCA_902790405.1 uncultured Bacteroidia bacterium | reverse complement strand
TTAAGCATTATTTCTGATGATACAGGCCGCAATACTTACGTCTTCTCTTATAATGTATATACAAAGCAGATGACAAACATCTTGAAGTTTGCTGAAGAAGATGCTGAAGCCTTTACTTATTTAAGCGGAAATACCTTGTTTACAAATATCGGACGTAATAAAGTTTACTGCTACAATCTTTCTACAAAGAAGAGATTTGCCTATAACCGTTCAGCTTCCATTCCAAAAACACTTTGTCTTAATAACACAAGAGTTGTAATTTTGAACTCTTTGCCGGGGATAACATTACGCTTGTCGTAGATGGCGGTAAAGCAGATTTCTCGTACTGGCAGTGTGACCCAGCAACAAGCGTGAATTGCCATGATGCTGGGCCGTCTCCGGGAGAAAGCTATACGATTAACGCGGTGAGCGGGAATAATATTATTGAAGCGTGGTTCGGCCAAAATGACAAGCATTGTTTCTTTGATGAATTCAAGTATTCTAAAAATTGTCCGGCAGTGACAAATGCCAAGGGGTATTGCCTTGATTACTGTAAGGATGCTGGCCAGGCCAGTTGCCGGATAGGGAATGGGCATTATAGTGATTCCAAGTGGATTGTAATCGGCGATGCTTCCGCTCAGGGCAAGATTAACTTTGATGGCGGTGAGAATGGGTCCATTTCCTTGGCTAGCAGCCAACTCCATGGGAGAAACCAGTCTGCAATTGAACCTGTCATAGTGATGAGTACGGTCAATGCAGGTCTGTATGGAACGCTTCGTGCGCAGTTCCAGACTCCGCGCGTGGGCAGGGATGCCGATGAATCATCGGTTAAGGTAAACAAGTCTGGCTTCTTGCTGCGTTCAAGCGACAATGGCGAGCAGGCCCTAGTATTGAATGTGTATGTCAATAGGAATGGCTACCTTGCGGCGAAGGTTTGCGTGGACGCCTCTTGCGAAGAACAAGAGCTTAAAAGTGTTTTCGGTGCTTCCCTCAGAGTCGATGCTACGGATGTCATCACGCTTTCTGCCGAGTTGTTCAAGGGAGAATTTGGTGATGTCCTTAGTCTAACCTCGGTCAAGGGTAATTTTGGAAACTATACCACGGTGACTGCGGAATTTGAATTAAGTGATTTGACGGGATATACGAGCCTTTCGACAAGGGCGAACGAGTTTGTGGGATTGACCCTTGCCGACCCCGCGTTCAAGATATATGATGTGGGCTGGAAGAGTGCGGACTATAACGCCGAATGTTGGGATCACTACCCGACGGTGAAGTGCTCGTTCAAGGATGCGTACCTGGGCGGGATTGTTCCCCAGAATACGGCGACAAGGCCTTGGGTCGGACTTTCTGGCTGGTTTGACGATAAGAATTGTACTCCGCGATATATGTACAATGGCGATGACGCCACGGCGGGTTGCTATACGTCTGTTGACGGAAGCCCCGATTATAAGGAATGTCATCCCGATAAGTATTATACGTTTACGGAAGAAGGAATCCACGGAACGACTTCTGTTAGTGGGGGTACGGAAACAGAAACTCGAATGGCGAGAGTGTCTGTTGTTGAATGCACCAATGTGTTCCTGACTCAAGATAATATGAATCTGCTTGCGCTAGAAAAGCCTAGTTGTGGAACATTCTGGGTGGGGACAATTCAGAACTGCTCGGAAAACGTTACTATCTTCCCGGCAACGTCTGGGGATACGCGGACAATAACCCCGCATACGGGTGGCCTGGACGAGACGGAAATTTCCACGAACGAAATATTCCTTTTGAGTTCTAGTTCGACGGTCAATTTGCGTGCGGCATCGTTAAAGATTACGATGGATAACCCTCAAGCCTCGGAACTGGAAATCTACTTGCGTAGCGAGATTAAGACGGGTTACTACGGATCGGATGGGGTTATGTTTAGCAAGTCTGCGCATACAACAGCGAAGAATTCTGCAACTATCAATGTGGCCGAACTTGCGAATAATTCTGGTTTCGATGTTGAAAACGTCAATGCCGTGGTTATCAGGAATTTAGGCCAGGAAAATGTGACGATCTCGGAAATTCGCAGCGTTTGCGATTACGTGACGAACATCCAGTGTAAGGATGCGGAATATACGGGCGGAAAGTTCAAGGTAAATGCAGTTGTGAAGAATGCCGAAGGGAATGTTACTACCTACAATATTTCGGCGACTGAAAATTCGTCGAATAATTCTGACCTTGCGAAGACGTTTACCTGTTCCAATGCCAATGAGTGCCCGGCTGGCGACGAATTAGGCAGAATCGCCTTGTGGACCAACGAGTTCAACCCGTATTCGGCTGCTTTTACGGGTAGCAAGAAATACGTGTTCGAAGTGTCCATGAAAAAAGGTACCGAGCATGTTGAAGGGTCCCCCTGTAAAACGCCTGAACTGGAATTGTTCCCGGTAAGTGGCGAATGCCGGTGGGGAAATGGTGAAAACGAGATTAGCATCCAGCAGGGGACTGGCTTGCCGTCGTTCCAGTACAGACTTGCAGATTGCCCGACAGGAACATGCGAATGGCAAGTCGTGCTTGATAATGAGACTTCTAATGAACTTGCCTCGGGCTCGGGCGCTGCTGGAGGTTTTTCGAACCTCCCGATTGCGGTGCTGAACCAGTATAATTCTCCGACTAGTCCGCTAGAAGCAAGTTCTACGCATTCGATAACGTTCCGCAGTAAAAATAGTTCGACTACTAAATTTACGGAGTGCACAAAGTCGTTTACTGTAACGGAGGTGAATAACTCGAGTTCCAGTACCGGGGCGCTTACATGTACCTTCCCGGCAGAGGTCTTGCCAGGCAAGCAGAATCTGAACATAGCGGTTTCCTCGTCTTTGTCTCATCAGCAGTTTGACCTCTATATTGACGGAGTGAAGAAATCTGCCGCCTGGTGGTTCAGTGGAACGGGAAATTCTCCTGGCTTTACTTCCTGGGCGAGGCTGCTGCTCAGTGCCAGGGATCCTTTGCTACGGTAGGGGCGCTGCAGTGTAGCATTAGCGGGAATCAATTTGTGGTTTCCAAGAAATCGTTTGTGAACAACTGTTATAATTGTCGTTATACGAACGTGAATTGCGGTGGACAGTGCGCGAATGGCTTGCATAACTATCCGTTCACGCCTTCTAAAACGCCGTCAATTACATGTACTTGTGATGAAATCAGTTCGACTTGTTCTGCTCAGCCGGATATTCCTGCTCCGACGCTATCGTGTTCGGGAACATATACGGTGGCGCCATTAGCGAATGTGACTGTTAATGTGGAAATTACGGGTTGTGAAGGCGGATGCTCTTATTGGGTAACCAATCCTCAGGGTACCAAGATAACGCCTGCAACTGATGGAACCGTTACAAATGTGTCTACAATTACATTTGCAAGTGAAAACGGAACTAGTACTAATACGTATAAGATACATGTAAAGAATAGTAAGGCTGAGAAAGAGTGCTCTTTTGATGTTACCTATTCAGAAGCGACGAGTTCTGCTTCTGTTGTAACGACCTCCACCACGGTTATTCAGTCGAGCTCTAGCCCTCGCTGCGGCTGTACGTGTGCTGATTGTTCAAACATAGAACTAAATGCAACAGGAAGTAATGAATACACTGCGTTCAGCCATTGCTACTTTATCGATAATGAAAATGCAAAGTTTAGAATAGATAATGTCTGCTCAAGTATAAAAATAAATGGTACGACAATAAGTGGTAAGCATTCTGAAACGGAAATAAAGAATTATGGTGTTTCTAAAGTGGACGGTGGGTATTATCTTGAAATTATTCATAATGGTTCGCCTGATAATAATCGAGTTTATTGTAATTACAATATATACCATACCTCGTCAACAAATCCATGTCAATAAAATGAACTATGAATCTTCGGTTTTGAAATATTAACAAAGGCTCCCTTCGGGGAGCCTTCCTTTTTTTGCGCGAAAAGCCTTTACAATATATAAGGCCGGACTTGTTTGAAGATGAAATGACGGTCTTCTCCCATGACCTTGAATTCGATGTCGGGGATGTCGGGACGGTCAGCTTCTTCCGGGGCGTTGCTGTTGGAGCACGCCCAGAATGCCGCTACGATAGCTGCAGGCCAGATTTTCTGAAAAAACATGACAGAAATATACATTGTTTGTAGGGGGCCGGCAAAATTGCTATCTTCTTTTATACAAATCACCCTTTTTCTGCAAAACGATGACCCGCATCATAAAAAAAGATGATAGTTCCGAGGTCCGCCGCATCACGCTGGTAGGGCTGGGCTGGAATGTTATCTTGTCTGTGGGTAAGTTTTTTGCCGGCTATTTCGGCGGTTCGCAGGCGTTGGTGGCAGACGCCATCCACAGTGCATCGGATTTTATTACCGACATCGTCATCATTGTGGGGGCCAAGTTCTGGAATTCTCCGCCCGACAAGGACCACCCTTACGGGCACAAGAGATTTGAAACCTTGATTTCGGTGGGTATCGGGCTTGCCGTCTGTGCCGTGGGTGTGGGGCTGGGTTACAATGCGGTGATTGCCCTCAAGAACGGGGAACAGTCCCATCCGGAATGGATTGCCGCTGTCATGGCGCTCGTATCGATTGTCGTGAAGGAAGTCCTTTCCGAGAACGGCAGAAA
>CADARW010000201.1 GCA_902790405.1 uncultured Bacteroidia bacterium | reverse complement strand
ATTATTTTTGCCTGTTTTTCTATACAGCCTGGTTCAAAAAAGTCGCGGCGCGAAACGTTAATAGAAATTGGAACAACAGGGTAGCCGTCTGTCTGCCAGCGTTTAATATCACGTGCAACCTGATCTACCATAAAGGTATCAAGTTTTGTAATAAAGCCATTTTTTTCGAACAGAGGAATAAGATTGTCTATCTGTTCTTTTGACTTCGTCTTTTTTACATAATAGCGCATTAAGAATACAAGATGCCACATTTTGATATTATCTTCTTGTGATTCTTCCTGCCAAGATAGAATCTTCTCAGAAGATATTCTCTCAACATCCATGAAGTCAAGGAAATATCTTCTAAAATCATCTTCTTGATATTGATTGCTTTCGGACAGACTAATAGTGTTTTCATGAAAATCGAAGTTGTATGTGATTCGTTTTTCTTTGGAAAACACGGAAAGTTTACCAAGGAGAAGATTTATTTTGTTGATTGTAACATCTATAATGGTAATGACAATTCCTGCCGCAGTATTTGTC
This sequence comes from uncultured Bacteroidia bacterium, assembly GCA_902790405.1. Classification (GTDB taxonomy): domain Bacteria; phylum Bacteroidota; class Bacteroidia; order Bacteroidales; family ML635J-15; genus Bact-19. The sequence goes on along the minus strand of CADARW010000201.1, from coordinate 2,409 downwards.
GGAATGCTTCTTGCTCTCGGCTTGTGCTTTGTAAAGAAGACAAACCGCGCAGAAATCATAACGTTTTTGGCAATATCAGTGCTTGCGATTTTGCTTTTCTCCCTCAAATCGGACACAACTAGTATCTGGCAGCATCTGCTTTACGCTGAAATTCCACTTTATATAGTTGCAGCCATAGGTTTCGACATGCTCGTAGAATCGTCACGCACAAAAGCCACACAGATTGCCGGCATTGCGATACCAATATTATTAATGGTTATGCCTGCAATACATATTTTCCGTTGCCATCCTTACAGCCACATATACTACAACGAATTCACGGGAGGCGTAAGCCATGCTTTTGGTCGCTACGAACTTGAAAACTACGGCACTAGCAACCGCGAAGCTGCACAATGGGTTTCCGACAACGGCAAATACAACCTTTCGGGTAACCAGCTTTTCGTGGCCACGAGAAGTGAAAAGGCAGGCAAGCACTACTTCGGCGAATACAAGTACGAGGTTTCGATAGTAGAAACCCGCTGGGCAGAACGTGCAAACCATATCTGGGACTACGCCATCTTCCCAGTCACGGGCATCGAGCCCGAAATATTGACAAGTCAGTATTTCCCACCCAAGAACACCGTCGACACAATAAGCATCGACAATGTACCGATTTGCCTTGTCCTGCAGCGCACCGACACCTGCGACCTCTACGGACGCGGTTACCTTGCCAACAACGATGTGCCACACGCCATCGAACTGCTCGAAATGGCTGTTTACAACGATCCGACCAACGAATCGGCGATGATAAACCTCATAGATGCCAACCTACGCATAAACAACAAGGATGCGATGAAAAAGTGGATTGACCGTTTTCTCGAGATTGCACCACGTGATGACGTTGGGAACTACTATAATGCTTATTACCAAAATATTACAGGCAACAACGATGAAGCAGAACGCATCAGCAAGGAAATCATCGAGTATAACCCGCGTTTTGGTCTGGCATATATGTTCCTGTCAATGGTTTACACACTGCAAAAACGTTACGACGAAGCCGAAAGCATAATACTCTCAACAGTCGATTACGACATATACGACGAGCAGGCCGCGCGTCAGCTAGTACGAGTTTACAACGCCCAGCAGAAGGACATCCGCGAGGCAGAACTATCGTATTACGATTACGCCTATAAGTCGTACGACCGCCGTGGCAAAAAGGAACTTGCCGAAAAATTCAAAAAACTGTACGAAGAAACAAAAAACAAACAATAGATAAAATAGAATAGAATCATAAATGTCGCGGCACGCCACGACACAACACTTCAACAAACTCAGCACATCGCAATAACCCAGAAACTTAGAAACTCAGAAACCCAGAAACGGCGTAAGCCATAGAAACCAAGAAACCAAAAACATTTAAACCATCATGAACTATCTATCACCATCCACACCGCTACCCAAAATAACAGGCTCTCTGATAAGCTATTTCAGCAACATGGTAAAGTTAAACGGCGGCACAAACCTTGCCCAAGGCATACCGGGATTCCGTCCCCCAGAGAAACTTCTTGAGATATTTTCACAGATTCTGCAAAAGGACATACACCAGTACGCTCCAGGTTGTGGAAACAAAAAACTACTCGAACACCTTGACGCAAAATACAGCAAACGTCCTTCTACGGCGAGAATATTCATATCGAGCGGAGCAACCGAAGCCGTATCGTTGATTTATACATATCTGCAAGGCAACAAAGGCAAGAATTTCAATGCAATGAGTTTTTCGCCAGCATACGAATCGTATATCCATCTGCCACAGATTTTCGGAAACAACTTTTTCACCTACCCAACCGATCCCGAAATATACTTCGACAACGAAGATTTCCGCAAGTTTTTTGTTGATAACAAGATAGACGTAATTTTTGTAGCATCGCCTGGCAATCCATACGGCAAAACATTGAGCCGCGAAAAACTCGACTACCTCATCGACCTCTGCGAAGAATTCGGCTCATACCTTATAATAGATTCGGTTTACTGCGAACTTTACTTCAACAACGAACCGCCATACTATCCCATCGAACGGATTTCGCCAAATGTGTTTTACGTCAATAGTTTTTCAAAAAGGTTTTCGATAACGGGTTGGCGCGTAGGTTATTTCATTTTCGACGAAAGCCATTTCGACAAGATAAGCTACATTCACGACTACATAGGACTTTCGTCGGCGGCACCACAACAACAGGCCATTGCCGAATTCCTCGACACCGACGAATCCCGCACTTGCATCTGGGCTGTGTTCATGCCATAATGAACAGCACACAATGACTGCGTTAGAGGAGCTGATCAGAATGGCCACCGCACTCTGGGTCCGAACAATCCGGCATCACCGCATTGACAAACAGATTGTCGAACCCTGCACGCGAAATCAACCCCAGGATG
>CADARW010000200.1 GCA_902790405.1 uncultured Bacteroidia bacterium | reverse complement strand
TTTTTGGATTGCAAAATTACTATTTTTCGAGCACGCCCGCTCTCCTATTTTTCAACGGAGAAAGAGTTTGGGCAAAGTATTATTAACAATTTACCTGCTAAAGTTTTAAATATTGCACATTTATAATGTTGAAAACGGCAGAGAAGTTTCAATGGCTGCGCCGTTTCTGTGGCTTCGCCGTTTCTATGCCTTCGGCGTTTCTCGCTGCGCTGTTTCTGGGTTTCTTGTTGTGTCGTGGCGCGCCGCGACAGTACATTAAAGTTCAAAGGGTTGATGTAGAGTCGTTGCACGCATGTCGTCGTTGCATACATGTAGTCGTTGCACGCAACGACTCTACATTATATCTCCCATCCTATTGTAAATATCATCACGTTGTTGTAAACGCCACGATTTAGCCTATAGACTTGTCCACCGGGATGCTTGCGTATCGGCAGGAAGAAAAACGTATACGAAAACCGATAGTTAAGGAAAAAATGTTCACCTATATAATATGTAAGTCCGAGATGTATTCCGCAGTCGTAGTCGAAAAACGCCTTTGGTGGGTCGAGAAAGCCTTGTCCTTCGTTAACTTCCGCCTTCAGAAGATAGGCATAGGAAACTCCAGCCTCAATGCACAACTTGTTCTTGAAAGTATAATCGACCAGACGTGGAATCTTGAACTTTTCGAGTTGCCACGAAAAAGTAAGCGGCATCTCTATGTATTGCAAACGTATGGCAAATATGCTCGTTATTTCGCCAGCATCATTTTTCTTCACCTCCTTGCTCCCTTTACGTATGTACGATACACCAAGAGACATCGAAGCCCGCTGACTTTCGCCGAAACTTGTCTTTGCATAAAGGCAACCCGTGGGAAAAATTGCACTGTATCCGCCACGTCTGTCCCCATCGACCTGTGAAATGTCGAAACCGAGCTTCAATCCGCCAGTAAACGACTGCGAGAAAGATAATAATGACGCTAAAATCAGAAGTATGGCGACAAAAACACGTCTATGCCTCATCGCTCGGAAAAACTATTGTGAAATACCAACCATTTCGGCCTGCAAGACTTCCTTTGTGTCGGTGTCGTAAACGAAAGCCACGACCTTGCAGTTGGCTGCATTCCAGTCGCTGCTGAACGCCTTGCTGTACGATTTCTCGATTGTTGCATCCTTGGCCATAGCATCGGTGTTATCCTTTACACTTTCGCCCAATGCACCGCTGAGGCTCGTACGGAATACGTGATTGTGAACATAATTCTCGATAGTTTCGGGATCGGACTCGTAGTCGGTCTGTCCTCCGATAATGTTGTCCTCTACAACATATACACACAACGACAATTTGCGCGAACAAGCAGTTGCAGCCGTCAACTTTACATTGGTAGTAAGCGAACCGCCAGCAATAGACGGAGCAACTTCAAGCGACAATTCGGGAGCAACGTCATAATATTGAGCAAACAAAGTAGCCCACTCCGTCGGCGAGTTACTTACCGACAATGGATCCAAAGTGTTTACAACTCCAGCCGGAAGACCTTCCAAATCCATATAACTGAGCATATAGTTGCCTTCTTCTGTCCTGAAATCGGCTGCAAATGCTGTTCCTGCTACCGGATTGGCAAACGACGAGCAATGCATTGCCACTGGGACAACTGCATCGTGGTAAGTTTCCTCCAATGTGCTTATCATTTTGTGACCTTTCGGACAATTTCCACACTTGTGACCTGTAAAGTCAATAATCAGAACCTTGCGGAACAAAGGCTTTGTCCCTGTGGTGTCAGTGGGATCTTGCGAAGAATTATTCGGTTTTTTCAGGTATTCACCTTCTTCTATCTTGTCGCACGAAGCAAGGAAAAGTCCTGCTAGCAGAACTGCGAACGTAAGTATTATTGTCTTCTTCATAATCTTCATTTTTTAGTTAGAATGTACTAGAAATCGAAAGTGCAAATCCGTTGGATGCAGGAACATGACGGCATACACCGCCTACGCACATCACGCCATCGCGCTGCTTACCGTAGGTGAGCTGAATGCGGTTGCCTCCCTTCACGTAGCCGAAGCCAACATTGAAATAGTGAACTCGTGCGCTCTTATCCGGATTGCCGTAGTTCCAGTTGTCGAACACTGTAAAGAACCAGTTTGGCATTGTGAACTCAAGCTGTCCGAGAATCCAGTTGCCTTTGTCCTGCTTGGTGAACATTGCCTGAACTTCGGCTTTCAACGCATACTTGTCGGTAATCTTGTAAGTGGCTTCAATAACACCTATGTTGGCGCGAACGTTGTCGTGACCTGCCGTACCCATAAGCACATTGTAGTTGTAATACAAATTCATGTATGCAATGTTGGTGTACCACTTCTTCGACCATTTCTTCGAAATTTCCACATTGATGTCCTGATAGTACAGCTCCTTGCCGATAGCGAACAACGAGGTGTTGTAGCCGTAGGTTCCGGTGGTGCCTATAGGTGTGGAATCGTTGATTGCAGTCTTCTTTATGTTGTGGACACGCGAATAGTTCAAGGTTATTGTCGTTCCGTACTTTCCGCCCAACTTTGTGCCCTTCTTGAACTTGTAGAAGAATTCACCCTTTGCGCCCCATTCGCCCATCGGCTGGCTTGCGTAAGGATAGAAAGCCTGCAAGACGTAGGTGTAGTTGCGTGTAATTTCGGGCAGATAGCTGACGGTAAGGTCCGAAAGCGTAGCATTGCGGTCACTGCGAAGCGACATGTTGTCAACCCACTTAGTAGAAAGTATCACGCCGAGGCCTTTCTGCGAATATGTAGCATTGATGAGGAATGCCTGTCCGGGACGGTAGATGTAGTTGTTGTCGGCCGAAGGGTCGTTTATCTTGTAGGCGTATTCCGAAATCAGGTTGAAATCCGAATAGCCGACGTTGATTCGACCGGCGCCAGTTGCCACATTGTTGGGCAGGTTGTAGATTGGATTGTCCTCCTTCTGGTACTTGCTTACGAAACTACCACCGATTCCGAAACGGAACTGGCTTTCATTGAGCGACTTAATCATCTCGTTGAACTGGATTTCACCGTCAACGCCACGAAGGATACCATCGGAAAGTTCCCAGTAGTAAC
>CADARW010000199.1 GCA_902790405.1 uncultured Bacteroidia bacterium | reverse complement strand
CGACTGACGCTCAGGGAGCGGCTCAGGGATCGAAGTGCACCGCAGGGGGCGGCTCAGGGAACGGCTGAAGTGTGTTAAAAATTTACAAATCATTTTTTAGTGTATTGATCTATAAAGACAACATCAATACCTTCAAAATTACATTCTTGAAGAAATAATAGGTCTTTGGGCATTGGGAAATCAAAATCTTCGACGTATCTGCTTAATTGGCTTAACAAAAGTATTGAAATATTATTGTCTGATGCCATATTGGTAAGTTCTTCGCATATTTTCTTTAATTCATTTTTGTCCGATGACATTAATTGAATGTAATCAATTATTAAATAGTTTGCTTTTGTAGCTTCAATTTCTGAACGGAGATAACTTATTGATATCTCTTTCCATGCCTTTGTTGACATATCTCTCGTATCATCTATTCTTATATATTTTTCTAAATTCTTGATTTTGTTGTTATTGAAGAATCGCTCTTTTATTTGTTCTGTGCTTAACTCGAGAGAAACGAATAATGTCTTTTCTCCGTTTTGGGCTAGATTAATGCAAATCGAAATTGCAAGTGATGTTTTTCCTGAAAAAGGACGGCCTGCAATAATAGATACTTGTCCCTTTTTGAGGTGTTGCGTTATAAATTCTTGTGCTTCCATATTTATTGTATTTGTTGTTTTGACGCAAAACTAAAATTGGGATGCGCCAAATAATGACGTACTATAATATTGGGGGAATCTATCACGATTTCTCCTTAGCTTTTTCTCCTCATTATTCTCCTCCAAATCTCCCATAATCTCATTTTTTTCTTTGGTTATTCACGGTGTACTCTTTTATTTCCTCCACCAGCATCCGTCTTTCCACTTCCTTATTAGCTTTTTCTGGTCGTCCAATGTTTCGTCGGGGTACTTTTGCTTGTGCTCTTCTTCGATGGAGACGAGTATGCTTTCATCTTCAACTCTTTTTAGTTCCCACTCGTAATAGTCATAATAGCGGGAGTCGATTCGTTTAGATTTAAATTTAAGTTCGGCACCGACTTTAAGTAGTTCGGTCAGTAGTTTTACAGCTTCTTTGTTGTCGAGCAACATAAAGTTTATATAATATCCTTCGACCATCAGGGTGTTAAGGTAATGCAAAATGCACCACTGTATGGAACGTCGGTAAGTGTATTCTCGACCTTTGGCGTACTTGTTTAATACAGGGTAGAGGTTGCCTCCGCATTGTACAAATTCCGCAAGCTTAAAGATTTTTTGTTCGATTGTCGAATAAGTCCACTCCGCACCGCAACAGTCCCAATATTCGCGGTTTCCGAGATTTGCGCCGAATTCTTTAATGTCAGTAATCATGGCTTTAATTTTTTTTAGTTTCTTACGACAGCAAATGTCGTACAATGCTACGCCAAAATGTGTCGTAGGTTTGATTTTTTTTTAGAAAAAGCTCTTGCGTTTTTGCATGAAAAGTTTTAACGAAATATTATATGTGATTTGGCATGCTTTGTGCTACATTTGTTCTCGCTTTTTTGACTTAAAAACATACTGTTATGAAAAAGTTGTTTTTGTTTGCTGCAATGCTGACCATAGTGGTCGCTTCGGCGTTTGGCGCGGGTGTAAATGGCCTTGTGCCTCAAAAGGTTTTGTTGTCCGATATGTCAGTTGTCGCTAATGGAGACGACGATGTGGACTTGTATCTCGATTGTTTCGAGAATGCAGTGAAATCCAAGGATATGGAACTTGCTGCGAAAATTGCGAACATATTGTACGGAATGTACATGACCGATGCTCAAGAGAAACGTTTCACGAAGATTGAAAATAAGATTTCGAAGAAGGATTACCGAATTTATCGTGATAATCTGAGGTTTTTCGCTTCGAAGTCGGCGCCTGCGCAGGATGGCTATGACGATTTCTATGTGGAGCCCTATGCCGACGACAACACTTACGACGATGGACAGTCGTTTGTTGATGATATTGCCAATGCTTTTTCGTCGTTTTTCAACGATTTGGGCATAGATAACCCCGATTCGTCGTCGTGGCACTACGAACGTCACGATACCATCGATGGCGGTGGAATGCTCGATGTGTTTGTCGATGCTTTCAATAACTTTATGTTTAGTGACGACGGTTCCGAAGTGCAGGGAAAGTCGGCTGCCGATGCGTCAGAAATCGATTCTATGCTCGACGAGTACGAAAAATATGTCAATCTGGCAGTCGGAGCCTTACGCAATGTCATGCGTGGCGACGAGGCTGCAATGAATGATTTCAACGAATACAGCCGCAAGGCGTCGGCAATTTCCGACAATATAAATAAGAACGGAAACAAAATGTCATCCGCTCAGTTCAAACGCTATATGCACATCTTGGGCGGCATGGTAACGGGAATGTTCTGATAAGTTAATAGTTAAAAGTTGAGAGTTAGATAACAAGAACATGCGCACATTGGCAAGCTCCGCACGTAGCACAAGTAACCTTAAACGTTAAACGTTGAACTTTAAACCATAAACACACACAAACTATATCCATGCAATTTGACACAATCATAATCGGTGCAGGAGCTTCGGGACTGCTGGCGGCGATTTCGGCCTGCCGTTGCGGACAGAATGTCGTTGTTGTGGAGAAAAACGCCCGTGCGGCTCGCAAGGTGATGATTACAGGCAAAGGTCGCTGTAATGTGACCAACTCCGACGACATCAAGGAGTTTATGAATAACATCTATCCTGAGCCACGTTTTTTGTATCCGGCTTTCAAGTCGTTTTTCTCGTCCGACATCCTTGCAATGCTCGACGAGGCTGGTGTGGAGGTCGTGCTCGAACGTGGCGGACGCTATTTCCCGGCATCGGGAAAAGCTGTCGAGGTGGTCGATGCTCTTGTGGCGAGTGCACGTAGGGCAGGGGCGAAATTCTTGTTTTCGACCTCTGTAACAGGCATAAATGTGGCGAATGACGCCGTTTGTGGGGTGGAAATCCGCGACGAAAGGGGCGAAAAAACTCTGCAAGCCGATAAGATTATTGTTTGTACGGGTGGAAAATCCTATCCGCTCACGGGCTCCACTGGTGATGGCTATGGTTTTGCTCAAAAATGCGGTC
>CADARW010000198.1 GCA_902790405.1 uncultured Bacteroidia bacterium | reverse complement strand
ATGCGGTACATGTATATACCTTGCTTTAGCGCGGGGTGCTTTATGATAGTTATATTTGACATAACACTTTTACATTTTCATAAATTCACAAAAATAATATAAAATCAAATTGTAACGGAACTTGCTGAAATTTAATTGCAGATTACAAATCTGCTATTCGGTCTCGTCCGGATTACAAATCCGAACGAACGGGAAAGTGAGCAAATTCTTACTCATATTTTACCCTTTCGTAATATACATCTTTAATAACACTTAATATAGTATTATCCCAAAAATTATAGAACATTATTCCTTCTGTTGGATAATACGTAAATACTTTATCGTATGCATTCTCACCATCGTATATTCTCAAAGTTGTGTCATTTATTAAAACATAACGGCGTCCAGCCAATATAGAGTGTTTCTCTACAATGCCTTCTGCTGTAAAAAGAAGGGTGTCTGTGTAATTGGGGCTAATCCCATGTGATAAATACGGATTTACAGCCCATTCGCCTATCAGAAACGAAGCCTGATTTGTTGTCGTATCTTGACTTTGTGGCGTTTCATTTGTAATGGTTGTATCTGTTATTTGAGGTTCCATTACAATAGGAACTTCTATCGGTTCTGGCTTTTCGCATCCAGATAATGCTATCACACCTATTGCTGCAATAAGTAGTGATATTAAAATATTCTTTGTGCAATAAAAATATAGGATTGGTGCAATGATTTGTGGTTGGCGGATAAAATATCCTTATATTCTTGTCTTCGGGATTGCTGCAATAGGCAGCGAGCTAAAGGTTGCAAATCCCGAAGAACGATAGTTTTTTTACAAAAACTATAAAGCTTGTCGATTTCGGTCTGTTGTTCATAAAAAAAGGAGCGGTGTTTTGCCGCTCCTTATATGAATTTAGGGAAATTCTTATTTGTGCATGAATTCCTTTATTGCATCGGCAAGACGCTTAACGCCGGCTTCGATCTGCTCCATCGACGAGTAGGAGAAGTTGAGACGCATAGTGTTCTTTCCGCTGCCGTCGCAGAAGAATACGTCGCCAGTTACGAAAGCAACGTTGTTCTTGATTGCAACCTGGAAGAGTTCGTTGGTGTCGTAGCCTTCGGGCAACGAGAGGAGGAGGAACAGACCGCCTTCGGGGTGAGTCCACTTAACACCTTCGGGCATGTACTGCTTGAAGCACTTCAGCATGAAGTCGCGTTTTTCGCGGTACATTTCGATAGTCTTGCCGAAGTTCTTCTCGAACAAGCCCTTTGCCATGTATCTTGCAGTAGCCATCTGGAGGATAGCAGGTGTGCAGAGGTCGGTGTGCTGCTTAGCAGTTACGAACTTGTAGATTACATCGGGGTGAGCGAGAACCCAGCCCAAACGGAAACCAGGAGCCAAAGTCTTCGAGAATGTTCCGAGAGAAATTACTCTGTGGTTCTTGTCGAGTTCGTACATCATGCGCTGAGCCTTGCCTTCGAAACGGAGTTCGCGGTACGGGCAGTCCTCTATAATAAATAGGTCGTACTTGTCGGCGATGTTGATGATTTCCTGACGGCGTGATTCTGGGTAAGTGATACCTGTCGGGTTCTGGAAGTCGGGAATCAAGTAGATGAACTTCGGCTTCTTGCCCTGTGCCTTCATTTCGGCAAGCTTAGCGTCGAGAAGGTCGGGTCTCATTCCGTAGTCGTCGAAAGGAATACCTACTGGAACAGCACCGTATGCGCGGAATGAACCGAGAGCGCCAAGGTATGATGGCAAACCGCAGATGATGGTGTCGCCCGGGTTGATGAAAATCCAGCCTGCAATGTCGAGAGCCTGCTGCGAAGCAGTGGTAATCATCAGATTGTCGATGGTTACGTTCATGCCCTGACGAGCGTAGTGCTTTACGATTTCGTTGCGGAGGTCAACGTCGCCTTCGGTGGTTCCGTACTGCAATGCCTTAGGTCCTGCTTCGTCGAGGATCTCGTTGATGCACTGCTTGATGTCGCTTACAGGAAATGATGCCGGAGCTGGTAAGCCGCCTGCAAACGAAATAACCTCAGGGCGCTGAGTTAACTTCAATATTTCACGAATGGCCGAACGCTTTGCTGCAGCCATATTCGTTGACATAAATTCGTTTAAGTTTTCTATCATGACTTTTTTTATGTTAAAATTATATTGCACAAAATTAAGAATAATCTTCTCATTAAAAAACATGTTTCCGAACATAATTTACAACTTGTTCTACCGTGAAAAAAACAGCAATTTTTTAATTGCAATGTCAGAAAAAGTTCTTACATTTGTAAATAAATTCTGGTCTCGGTAATATGGGGCGCTGAGATTAGCTCGTATTTTTGCCCCGGATTGTTAATTTTAAATAGTTTTAGTAATGAAGAAAGTTTTATTTGTCGCATTGATCGCATTGGCAACTTGCTTTGCAATGTCAAGCTGCGCAAAGGTTTCTGATGAAGAAATCACTAAGATGGAACAGGCTTGCCAGGATGGAAATGGCGCAGAAGCTGCAAAGATTTACAATGAAATTAAGGAAAAGAGAGCTACTGACGAACAGGCAGAACGCATCGTTTCCATAGCATTGGGTTGCCCTGAAGTATGGGATGAAATGATGAAAGACATGTAAAAAATTCTTTCAGAAGAACAAAAGGAGACTGTATTGCTTATGCAGTCTCCTTTTGCTTTTTATGCTTGTCGTTTTTACTGCTATTTTTTGTTATCCCAGAAGTCAGCGTTCTTAATGTTCATTTCTTCGGGGTGGAATTCGGGTTCCTTGCCTTGCTTCTTCTGCTTCTCGTAAGATTTGAGCAATTTGAAAACCTTCGGCGAAAGCAAAAGTATGGCAATTACATTTATCCAAGCCATCGAGCCTACACCGATGTCGCCCAAGTCCCACACAGTTTTTGCTTCGTGGAGAGACCCGAAGAACACCATACCGATGACCGAAATTCGTACACACCAGATTGCAATCTTTTCCTTTTTGCCGTTGCCGAAAAGATAAACGACATTGGTTTCTGCATAATAGTAATAGGCCATCACGGTTGTGAAAGCAAAGAAGAACAATGCTACCGAAATAATTATGTTTCCCCACGTCGAGCCTACCAAAGTCCCTAATGCCGTCGAGGTGTACGAAACGTCGGGAGCGCCAAGTTGTGCAATTGGGGAGACGAAAAGCAGATTGCCGTCGCCGTCGTATATGTTGAAGGTCTTGGTAGCCAAAATCATAACCGCTGTAGCCGTACAAACTAGCAGGGTGTCGATATACACCGAGAATGCCTGCACAAGTCCTTGTTTCACAGGGTGCGAGACTTTTGCTGCTGCAGCCACTATTGGTCCGGTACCTTGTCCGGCTTCGTTGGAGTAGATGCCACGCTTCACGCCCCAGGCAATGGTGCTGCCGAGTATGCCGCCAAGCATTTCGTTCATTCCGAATGCGCTGGTTATCATATCCTTGAATGCCGACGGGACATTTCCTGCGTTGCAAATAAGAACGACGATAGAGAGAATTATGTAAATCACTGCCATCAGCGGAGCTATTATTTGCGCTACGTTTGCGATACGCTTAACTCCGCCAATGATAACGAGAGCAATGAGCACAGCCACAATAATTCCAACATATATCGTATCGATGCCGAAAGCATTGGAGAATGCCGTGGATATGCCGTTGGAATGTACGGGTGGAAGGAAAATTCCACAGGCGAGTACCGAGCATACGGCAAATATTATTGCCAGCCACTTGCATTTCAGACCTTTTTCGATGTAGTAGGA
>CADARW010000197.1 GCA_902790405.1 uncultured Bacteroidia bacterium | reverse complement strand
GGTGCGAGCCTTTCTATCGCATTCACGGGGAGCCTCGCAAGAACCCCGAAACCTACCTAGATTAACTCACACCTAATTCGTGTGAGCATCAACTAAATGGTAGGTATCGGAAGAACGAAGTCGTTCCGTGAATTTGCTTTATCCGATAATTCTAAATCATCAGTTTGCGAGGCTTTTGATTCGAACGCGAATAATAGCTAATGCTTTGGTTAATAATATTTTAATTTGTCTACTTCAAATTTTCCTTTTTTAGTTAAAATCTTAAATGTTTACATCGCCAAAAATAGAAAAAATATTTGATTCCGCCACGATAATACCAGGCCGAAACATTTTTTTCAAAAAAATGAAAAATATTTTTGACTACGCAAATAGGTTGCGCAGTGGCATATTTATTTTGCGGCGAAAATGTGTTTATTAATGGATTTGGCGATGAACAAAATGAATAAGAAAGACCCGTTGGGGATAAGGAATGTAAACTTTTCGGTCATTGAAAAAGGCAACAAAAGGGAATGCCTTCGCCTGTGGAAAAAGCAGCGTTTGGAACGCGGTTTTGACGATACGGAATGCTGGAATCTGGATTGCACATTCGGGTGGTTTATTGTTCCGCGGCTGAAGGTACTTAGACGAAACCATCACGGCTATCCAGATGAACTGCACAACGACAAAAACTGGTGCAAGGTGCTTGACGAAATGATATGGGCGTTTGATACTGCCGCAAATCATTTTGAGCGAACCCCTACGGAGGAAGATTATAAACGAATTCATAAAGGGTTGAAATTGTTCGCAAAATATTATTGTCATTTGTGGGATTGAGAATATGTAATTTATGACAGCTATGGCAGAGCATATATTTAAAAATAATGTTTTTGACCATTATAAATGGCCGGCAAAACTAATTCAGGAACCGAATGAATTGGAAGAATATTTCGATGAACTTCAATTGGTTGGAAGAACTATTGTCTCGGCGAAATTCGTTGGTTTTGACTTCCATTCAATATCACCATACGGTGACCATCCAGCGGAGACATATTCGTCAGAATCGGCTGAAATAGACGAACCGTTCATATTGATTCTTGATGACGGTAGGCGCATAGAGATTGATTACAGTGATGGAAGTACTTTCCATATTTCGCAGAACAGCATACCTTTGGATATTAAATCATATCAGGGTTTCGAACCAATTGATGGCAAATTGTTTTTTCGAAAGATTTTAGGCGCTTCGATTAATAGGATTGTTGTGGGGAGAACGAATATAGAACCTGATTTTACAGGGGCTTTTGGCTTGTGCCTTAACGAAGATGGAAAGCAAAAGGAATTTATTAATGGTGTTTCAATTGAAATGTCCAATGGGTATCGGATATTTTTTGAAAATTTTATAGACTACGGAGAAATTTGGATTGAAAAAATAGGAGAAACAAAGATGCCAATAAAATGGGAAGATAGTGTACGCAGTTTGAAACCAAAGGAAAAGAAGAAACTGTCGTTTCCAATTGTGAAGATGGAAACTTGTAAGGTTTTGTATGATGTATGGGAAATGCAATGTTGTGGCGAGCCGTTTAAGGTTGGCAGTCGCATTGAGTGGTTGGGAGCAAAGATTACCGACAAATATTTGCCGGACTATAAGGATATAGCCGATTATCATCATCAAAGACATTATTGTTACGAGTTGATGTCGGAAATAAAGGGCGTTGTAAAGTCGATAACAGTTCATTACTGTACATTTAAGGAAGTCAACAAAATGATGATTCAGGACGAGGAAAAATTTGTAAAGCTGGATTCTGTTGATGGTCATACTGAAGTTACAGACGGCGAATGGGAAGCTGTGGATTACATTGTTGAATTGGAAAATGTTACAGTGCAGGAAACAGGTAAGAGATTGTGTTAAAACGACTTGGCGGAGGACTGGCAACTGTGAAAAGTACCATTTTGAACCACGCCAAGTTTTTTCAAACAAACCGGCATATTTCCAAGTACGGCAGCGACGGATGTCGGTGGCTTGGAAAAAAGAATATATATTTGTGATTGAAAGAATAAAAGATAGTCAAGTAATATGAAAGTAGCGAGATTTGATTTCGGAACAGGTGACTTCAAGGAGTGGTTTGCCGGCAATAGCGAGGTAAAAAGCATTAAGCTAGTAGGGAAACTTCCGTTGGATAAGATAGAGGAATCCAGCAAATTGATAATGGAATCGGATATTGTTTCGGTGGATTTGTCGGAATGTGAAAATGCAAGATTTTATGAATGTGAATATGGGTCAGAAGAGGAATGCTGGGATGATTATGCAAATTATATAATAGACAGAAAAGGCGGATTGTTATCGCCTTTGGCGAAGATGTTTCTTAATAAGCGCTATTCGACAAGTTTTGTTATTGATGGCGGTATGGTGTTTAGCGATGACCGCAAAGTGATTGTTCATCAACCAGATGCGGAGACAATAAAGATCCCGGAAGGAGTGGAGGTGATAGGTCGTTGGGCGTTTGCCAATTATACGATGTCGCACATAAGTTTGCCAGATGGACTAAAGGAGTTTGGCGATTGCTGTATGGAACTATTGGATAATTTGTCAGAACTTAAAATGCCTGACAGCGTTGTAAAACTTGGAGATTCGTCTTTTGCATATTCGGATTTGGAAAGTGTGAAGGTTGCTGATGGAATTGAGGTGTTCCCTTCTTGCTGTTTCCGGTATTGCGCCATCGACAATATTCCCAAGTCGTTGCGTATTATTGAAGAGGGAAATTGTTTTAGACTTTCGGGACAGGAAAATGCCGTATTGTACTTGCCAAATGGATTTGAATCGATGGGAAGTTATTCGATCAATGGATATGCATATAGCAAGGTGATTTTCCCGTCGACTACAAATTTTATTGCAAAGGATTTCTGGTACGATGAAATTGTAGGTGCCGATGGCAAAAAGCCTAAAATTGTCATACCGAAAGAAAATCCTTTCTATTCCGTTGACAAAAAGAACAATGTCGTTTACAATTATGTTTCGAACGAGGACATACAAAGGGAATTTTCCCGCAAGGCAATTGAGTTCGTGGAGTCGGAAACTGAACGGAAGTATCTGTTGGACAAGGATGTGCTTTTGTCTCCGCTTGAAATGGTCCGGCTGTCCGCCGAACACATGACTTCCGGGCAGTAGCCCGGACCCACTACAAAAACGCTAATGAGGTGATTAATTATTGCAAGCAGGTTTGGCATAGTTTGCACACTGTTGACAAGCATAAGAAATTCAGGGCGTATGGTGTGCTGTTTAATTGCGTTGACGAAAAAACAGGAAAATCCTTTGACAAGGAAGAACGCATTGGTGGCATTTACGACCATTCACTTGCTTGTATGCAAGATGTGGAGAATATGAGAGCCTTAGAAAAGTACGACAAGGTTATTTGCCGTCAGTATTATTGCAAAGGCAAAAAGATAGATGAAGAAAGTATAGGTTATTTTGAACTATATGAGCCATTAGAAGCAATCAACAATGTGTTTTATACAAGTATGGAACCTGACAGACCTTACATCGACTTGCCTTATCCGTTTGAGCCTGGCGACATTGTAAAGTTGCCGCATTACAACGAGGAATGTGTTGTGTCTGATATTTATCGTCCTACTGCAGAGCAAATAAAGACAGGCTTTGTTGATTCGTACGATATGGCGGTTACGGTGCTTCCAGTCAAATATGCAAAGAAGGTGCGCGAATGTATCTCGCAGAACAAGCCTATTCCAGAGAAAATACGTGAAAAACACGACCATTGGAGTTTTCTTGAAATGGAAATGGTAGAGAAATTTTCTGACATACATGAAGATGAACCGAGTGAATCTTCACTGAAGGCTTTGGAAGAGTTCTGGAAAGAGAAAGGTTATGTGGCAAAGGATGCGGCAGATGCTATAAGATGGCTAAAGTCGTAAAATTTTAGAAGTAAGAATAGACGTAGTGAAATATTAATAGAAAACGATTATGGAATATACAGTTGCTGTTTCAAGAGACCCAAAGTCCAAATGGTACATCGGGCAATGCGTTGAAGTGCAAGGTGCGTTAAGTCAGGGTCGTAGCGTAGATGAACTTATGGAAAATATGAAAGATGCAATAGAACTCGTTGTCGACTATAAAAATGGTTCTGAAAATGGGAAAAGTTCAATGCATAGCATTTATGTAAACTCCAATAATGGCAAGTTTGTTACTATTCCAGATCATTCTGTTATAAACGATTATCTTGCAAATGCAATCTGCGATATGCTTGGCATTCCAAGATGTTGCGAAAACTAAAACGGGATAGAGGAAAAAGTAGGTGGAAATTTATGCATGCAATGCAAAAAAACAGAGTGGGAAAACTCTTTTTACAATAAGGTGGAAATTTGAGTAGCGGTACAGATTGCATGGGGTGCAGTACCAGGGCCGTTGCTTTTAACGCCACAAATGGATACAGGGTCCCATCGGGTGGGGCTCCAAGGTCCAGTAGCGGTTCAAAGTCGCCAGTTAACCAGACTGCCGCTCTTAGGGTGGGAGCCCTGGTTGTTCCCGGCAAGCGATCCACGTAAAGAAACCGCTACTATTTGTGGCTTACTTGAGTCGCCTTCCAACATCCGCGGAATTGTACTGCGGTTTGGAGGGCGATTCTTTTTTTTGTTGTGTCGGATTTGTAATTTTTAAATTAGTAAGACAAGATTTTTATCATTTCCGACATTTTTTCCACCAGATATTCGGATACGAGTGTAATCATTGCTTCCGCCGATGAAAATCTTTCGTAACTATCGAATGCTTCATAATAACGGCGCCGATCTGTGTATTTTACATTGATAGGGGGGAATCCTGCACGTATCAGTTGCAAATTCATCAGTAGTCTTCCCGTGCGCCCGTTACCATCAATAAAGGGGTGTATGCCTTCGAAACGCAAATGGAACAACGCCACTTGTTCGGGAACGCTAAGTGCTGCATATCGGTTTTGCATGTCATCAAGCAATTCGTGCAACATAGGTTCTATCATGTATGGTTGTGCCGGTTCTGTCTCTGCACCTGCAATTCTTACGGGCACCCTGCGAAACCTACCCCTGTCTTCGATGCGATGCGACAATACCAGACTGTGAATACTACAAATGTCGTTTTCGCTTAAAGGTTTGTTCTCTTTCGCCAACTGTTCCATATATTCAAGAGCCTCCTTGTACCCAACGACTTCCAAGTGGTCCTTCAGCGGTTTCTTATCAATTGTAATTCCCTGAAGAACAAGTGATGTTTCCTGCATAGTAAGCGTATTACCCTCAATAGCGTTGCTGTTGTATGTATGCTCAACCAGAAAAACTTCGCGTAAAGCATCGGTTTCGGCGGGAGTTAGCGGACGTAACGCAGACAACTGTTTCTTATAATTTTCAATCGTCTCCAGCAACGGCGTATATGAGAACCATGCCTTGCTCTTGATATATGTGCGAGCATCCACAGGTTTTATCGCATCCGATGGTATATAATATAGGTTGCCTTTGCGCACAACACCAGCCACGCGTCCTTGAGCGCACAACAAGCGTACACGACGTGGGGACATTCCCCATTTTTTTGCTGCTTCGCTAACTTTTATGTATTCCATATCGTTCCTATTTCTTTAAAATCACGCAGCAAAAATAATTATTTTATTCCGATTTTTGTGATTTTAGGAATAATATAATTATACACTTTAAATTTCCATATCCTTTTTCTGCTATAAGGGCAACGAGCTAAAGGTTGCAAATCCGAATGAACCTATTAAGTAAAAAAATAACACCCCAACAATCCGCACTTCTAGTCGAGCTTAATTCTCAACCATATCGGATATTGGGATGGCGTGTGGGGTATAAAAAAACACCGTAGGTTACTTTGGCCTCAAAACCGATCGCCGACGATGTTTTTTTATGTTTTATCGTTGAAAAAAAAGTCCTGTCTAAAAGACAATGCAAATTTACAATAAACAATCTTGATTTGTTATGTTTTTTTCAGATTTATTTGCCTGCATTTGAAATATTCTTTATTTTTGCAGCATCTTAATACCACCATGGGTTGTTTTTTTAGAGGATGCCATGGATGTTGGGACCAGAATCGTGAGCGTGTACGTCCAGCGTCAAGGCGATTCATTATTAAAAGGTCGGCATTCCCGACTTTTTTTGTATCTATTTCATTTCTCTTTTTTTTCGGAATAATCTTATTTTGATTGCTTTGCGTTTCCAACAAACCTTTTTACTTCTTCGAGGTCGGTTTCCATGTAGCGGCTCGAGTCCTCGATGTGGGTCTTCTGCAGATTTTCAACGGTATGCTTGCACGACGAATGTACTTCGCTTACACCAGTCGCCCGTATTAGATTGGCAACATTCTGCGAATTTACTCCGCTGCCAGCAAGGATTTTTATGCGTCCGTTGGCTTGCTTTTGTATTTCACGCAGGTTGTCGGCACCTTCGGGAGCGGTTTTGCGTTGACCTGATGTCAGAATTCTGTTGCAGCCGCATTCGATGATTTGTTCCAATGCTATACGCCAATCTCTGCAACGGTCAAAGGCGCGATGGAAGGTTACTTCCATAGGACGGGCGAGCTTTACGATTTCGGCAGTGCGTTTTGTGTCAATGTCGAGGTTCTTGTCGAGGAATCCGACGACAACTCCATGAACACCAAGTTCCCTGCAAGTCAGCACATCTTCCTTGATGGCTTCGTACTCGGCATCGTTGTAGCAGAAATCGCCCGGACGAGGCCTTATAAGTACCATTGTCTTGAGCGAAAGTTTTTCTGCACAATATTTTATTGCTGCATACGATGGGGTAGTGCCGCCTTCGTTGAGGTTCTGGCAAAGTTCTATGCGGTCGGCTCCTCCTTTTCCGGCGTTTATTGCCGACTGAACCGAATTAGCGCAAATTTCAACTTCTATCATAGTGTTTTATTTTGTTGTTTCTAAACAATCTCCGTACAATTTCACAATCTTTGCCGTCATTATGCTCCATGCGTACTTCCCTTTTTCGGTGCGGACGGCTTGGGCGAATTCTGCACTGCGCGATTTTTCAAAGAAATCGGATAAGGCATCGGCTATCTCATTTGCTTTTGGTTCAACAACATATCCGCTCTTGCCATTTATGACGATTTCACCAAGTCCGCCTACATTGGTTACGAGCATAGGCTTCTCGAAATGGAAAGCAATCTGCGTAACTCCGCTCTGCGTTGCCGACTTGTAAGTCTGTGCAATTATGTCGGCTGCCGAGAAGTATAGGTTCACCTTGTCATCGGGAATGAACTCGTTGTGTATGATGATTTTGTCTTCGATTCCTAAGTCGGAAATCTGTTTGCGGTAAATGTTTTCGTCCTGATAGAACTCTCCGGCGACTATCAGTTTTATGTTTGATTCTTTTATTCTGTTGTCGGCAAATGCCTGCAATAGCAAGTCGAGTCCTTTGTAGGCACGGACAAGACCGAAAAATAGAACATATTTGCAATTCTGGTCAAGTCCAAGCTGTTGCAATGCATAGTTGCGGTCGAGACGGATGCCGTAGTGGTCGTAGATAGGGTGGGGCGAGAATGTTTTGGGCTTGTTGTGCTTGTCGAACTTGCCAATATCATCGGCAACCGACTTGGATAGGGCTATGAATCCGTCCATCGACTTTACAAAATATGGTGGTAGAATCTTGTCCAAGATGTTCTGCTCATGAGGTATCATATTGTGGACCAATGCAATGCACTTTGTCTTGCCGTTGCGGTGGACAATGCGTGCAATCTTTCCGAAACTTGGTGCCATAAACGACATCCAGTAGCAGAAAATCACCATGTCGGCATTCTTGTCGCGAATTTCGCGTCCGACTTTCATCCAGTTGAACGGATTCGTTGAATTTATCCTGCGTACAATGTCGAGTTGCGCCGGTTTGGGCGAATCGGTAAACTGCGTCTTGCCAGGAAACAGAAACGACGGATATTGCAGCGTGAAAGTTACAATTTCAACATCGTGCCCTTCTGCAACAAATTCCGATGCGAGACGTTCGTTGAAACTTGCCAGTCCGCCACGATAAGGGTGTGCGCTACCTACAATAACGATTTTCATAGCGCTTGCAAGTCTATTTTATTCCATCTCCAAACTTTACCTTGGCATCGTTGAGCATCTCGGTGAGTGTCTGCTCGTTTTCGCGCTTGCAGATTAGCAATGCCTTGTCGGTATCGACAACGATGAAGTCGTTGAGGTCGCGGATGATGGCTATCTTCTTGTCGCCCTGTACGTTCACGTAGTTGCCGTTGGAATTGGCGAACAAGGTGTTCTTGTAAAGGTCGGAGTTGCCGTTTTCGTCGCGGTCGGCGATGGTATATAGCGAGTTCCACGTACCAAGGTCAGACCAACCGAAATTTGTCTGCATCACATACACATTCGATTCCTTTTCCATTACGCCGAAGTCGATCGAAATGCTTTTTGCACCTGAATATATTTCGGTGATGGTTTCCTTTTCGCGTGGCGTGTTGAAATTCTTTATGCCTTCCGAGAACAGCGAGTACAATTCCTTGAGGTGGTTCTTTATTGCATCGCGGATTGAGGTTTGTTTCCAGAGAAAAATACCTGAGTTCCAAAGGAAATCACCGCTTTCGAGGAAGAATTTTGCAAGTTCGAGTTGTGGCTTTTCCGTAAAGGTTTTTACGGGTATAA
>CADARW010000196.1 GCA_902790405.1 uncultured Bacteroidia bacterium | reverse complement strand
TAGAACCAGAGATCAATGCTTACGATGAAGATATGCTTGCATACCAGTCCCAAGACAATGGAGTTACAATAATTAAGGAAAGTAGATTCCGCACTTTTCTGCGCCGCAGCGCAAACAAAATTCGTTCAGCATTCATGAACAGCGAACCCGCTAATATGATAAGGGATATCGGAGATGAAATATGTTTGACAATAGCTAATAACAAAAAATAATTACGATTATGAGATACTTTTTTTTAATAGGATTTGCACTTATGGTAGCCATACATGCAAATGAGATTATCAGGACAGAAGAAACATCTGTAAGCACCTGCTCTTTATCAAACGGCAGAATAAAAGGAAAAGGGAAGGTAATAACAGAGACTCGCAAACTTGAAAATTTCGAAAAAATATGCAATGCGGGTATTTTCAATATCAAAATTGTACAGAGCGACGAATCCAAGGTTGTTGTCACCGTCCACGAAAACATAATGCGATATGTTGCAACCGAAGTAAATGACGGAGTGTTATCGATATATTTTGACACCGACAGCAGCATCGACGAAGACAAGCACGACATTGTTGTATATACGCCCAATTGCAACATCATTGCCAACGAAACCATAGGCTCAATATCGTGTGACAAGATAACTGCCAGTTCGCTTACTATCCGCAATATTGGCATTGGCAAGGTAAAACTTGCAAATGTCTCGGCTGACCAGATCGATATTACTAATGAAGGCATTGGCTTGACTGTAATACAAAACATTAAGGCCGACATTGTCACTGTGAAAAACGATGGCATCGGATCCATAGAGTTGTCGGGGACAGCCAACGAAGCATACTACGGCAACGAAGGCATTGGCAAAATCAAGGCTTCGAAACTGACAGCGACTAAAATAGAAGCCTCAAATGAAGGTCTTGGTAAAATTAACGCTAGGAACAAATAATGAAATCTACTAACAAATAAAACACGAAAAAATGAAAAAATTAATCATTGTAACATTGGCATGTTTGGCTAGCATTATCACGGTAGCACAAGACAGCAACGTAGCAATAGCCAACAAAACGGAATACACAACAGAGGAATTCCACAGAGTAGTCAACAAAAGTGTTGCCACTGTATTAGTAAATACAGGCGACAAGTATTCTATCAGATTCATTTGCGACGACAAGACGCTAAATCAAATCGGGTATTCGATAAGCAACGGCACCCTCGAAATCTTCACGGAAGAAAATTCGTCATATTCGAACAACAATTTCTGCAAGATCGAGGTAACCACAACTTCGCTGAACGAATTTATAAACGAAAGCGTTGGCAAGGCTCAGGTTTACACATCAGAAAATCCCGTAAAGATTGGCAACCTGGGTTCAGGAAACTGCGAGGTAACAGCTGATTGTCCGTCGGTTTCGATCGACAACAGCGGCATTGGTGCAATTAAAATTTCCGGTTCATCAAAAAACACTCGCATAACCAATTCAGGAACAGGCAACATCAATGCGAAGAATCTTATATCAAACAACGCTTCGGTCGACAACAGCGGCATTGGAAATATAGAAGTCTTTGCCGACTCGACAATATCTGTCAACAACGATGGAATCGGAAAGGTTACAGTATACGGATCGCCTAAGACTCAGAATATTGGCTCGGGTAGCATCAGCTTAAAGAAACTTCTTTCAAAAGCATCGGAAGACGACAGCGACGCAGGATTCGAAATCTACGGAAAATCGGCAACTTCCACCGATGACGATGGAGGCGGAATGGTTGTTATTCATAAATCTTCTGACAATAAAGTTACAAATAGCGAAACTGAATCTAACAGTCAACAAACTAACAGCAGCGCACCGACTAAAAAAAATAAGCCCAAAGACATCTTATACATAGGGGTTAAATGGGGCTTCAACAACTACCTCGAAAACGGCAAGTTCGCTCAAGGCATGTACAAAGTAAAACCTTGGGGATCATGGGAAGCTGGAATAAGCATCGGCAACGTAATCCGTTTCGGCAAATGGTTCCGCCTGCCAGCCGAAATTTCGTTCACCTGGTTCAACTTCAAGTTCAGCGAACCTTCAGTACGATACGCAACCGACTCGCTGCACCAGCCCTACCTCTACTACGACACCAATACCGACCTCACCTACATGAAAAGCAAACTGTCGGCACCGTACGTCAACTTAGAACTCTGCCCTACTTTCGTCATCATACCAAAACACCTTAGCATCGGCGTAGGCGGATATGTCGGATACAACATCGGTGGTCGCAACAAATACAAATACATCGAAAACGGAGGAAAAAACAAGGACCACATCAAGGCCAGCTGCTTCGAAGCATTCCGCTACGGAGTGAAGGCAGAAATCAACCTAAGGTATATCTCATTCTACGCAACCTACGACTTGTCGAAAGTTTACAGCAACCTAACTGCAGACAACAAGGTATTAAAAGTAAATCCTATATGCTTCGGACTAAAGCTCCCATTAATAGGCTTACGTCGATAACAAAAAATAAACTTACTACGAAAAAAGTCCCTGTCTCCCCGACAAGGACTTTTTTTCAAACTGATATTTCGCTGGAATAAAATTTGGATTTCAAATCAAATCATAGAACCATTGAATCTCCGCAAGGCATTTCGATGCAACAGAAACTTTTCAAAACAGAAATCGTAAATCACAAATAATCCTTATTTTTGCAAAAAATTTAATTCAAAAGAAATGAGAAACTTTGTTATAGCAGCATTGGTTATGTGCGTGGCACTTAGCTCGTGCAAGAAAATAGAGGGTGATGGCAACGTCGTTACAGAGACCTATAATATAAACGAATACTTTCAAGAAATAAGAAATGAAACGCCATTTGACGTAACAGTTATATTTTCAAACGAAAACAAGGTTGTCATAACTGGTGAATCGAACATTGTGCAAAAGTTAACGGTTTATACCAAGCGTAAAAGGTTGATAATTGCAAAAGACAAGAACAAATATCGCCTGCGCAACACATTGCCCGTGACTATTACCGTTTACATGAAACGAATGGACTACATGTATTTTACCAATAATGCATCAGGCGACCTCTCGGTAGAATCTCCATTGTCTAAGAAAGTAGAATTCGAAAATACTGGCTCTGGCGACCTCTATGTTTTCAATTGCGAACACGAAGCTGTAGAAATCTCAAATAGCGGTTCGGGCGATGTAGTTGTCGAGGGCATAGCTAGCGAAGTAAAGATAACTTGCAATGGTACGGGCGATGTCGATTGTTACAACCTCACATCACAATACGTTGAAATACAC
>CADARW010000195.1:3310-4904 GCA_902790405.1 uncultured Bacteroidia bacterium | reverse complement strand
ATTTCCCGATTCGATGTTGGGGAATACGATGCAGTCGGCATCACCTGCAACTGGGCTGGTGAGCTTCTTGGTCTGAGCGCATTCCTTGTTGATTGCAACGTCGAGAGCCAAAGGTCCGTCAACCAAAGCACCCTTAATCTGTCCGCGTTCCGACATCTTGGCGATGATAGCTGCATCGACGCAAGCCTGCATACCAGGAAGCATCTGTTCTGTTGCGGCGAGAACTGCAACTTTCGGGGTTTCGATTTGCAACGACTTTGCAACCTTGATGAGGTAGTTGCAGATTGCAATCTTCTGGTTCAAATCCGGAGCAGGTATAATAGCAACGTCGCCGGCAACCAACAACTTGTGGTACAGAGGAATTTCAAATACAGATACGTGCGAAAGAACAGCCTTTGGTCCTGGCATAAGTCCAGTTTCCTTGTTGAGGATGGCACGCATATACTTGTCGGTGCTGAGGAGACCCTTCATGAGGATGTCGCCTTCGCCCTTGTTGATAAGCGATACTGCAACAGCACCAGCCTTGTTTTCGTCGGCTTCCTGAACGATGCGGAACTTGTTTACGTCGAAGTTGTGGCGAGCACAAACTTCCTTGATTGTAGCTTCGTCGCCAACCAAAGTGCCTTCAACTATGCCTTCCTGAATTGCATTGTAAACTGCTTCGATTGTGTGGTCGTCGTTTGCGTATGCAGCAACCAATCTCTTCTTTTCCCTTGTCTTGAGGACGGTTAGAACGTCGTCTAATTTTTTAATATCCATGAGTTAAAATTTTAAAAGTCATTAATTTTTAAGTGCCACTAAAATAATATTTTTTTAGGAGAACAAACAGCCAGTTAGAAAAATTTTATCAAAAAGAAAGTTTTGTATTGTGTTGATAAAAAACATAATGATAACATTCATAACAAGTTTGCTTCGCTCGAAGCTATGTAAAAGTGTTTAAGAACATTGTTTTGGAATCTAAATAATAAAGGACTAACCAGTTGATTCTTCTTGCCTTTAATAGTTAAAAATTAGAATATTTTGGATGCCTTTTACATGTAAATATAATAAGTATGTTTGTTGTATAATTTTATTTCGTCAATTCAAAAAAAAATATTAAATCGCAAACTCAAAATTAGTTTTGTGATGAGAGTGTATTTTGAAAGGACAATTAGGAGCCTAGCGTGCCTAATATTCTGTTTGTTCGCCTATATTATAGCCTTTTCTTCAACTATTGAAGGTAAGAGCCTCGAAAAACTTTTTGTCGAAGAAAAAGGACAGAATGCAAATTCCGACTATCTGAAATTTTCGTGGAAAGCGAATGATGTATTTGCATATTTCTGTACTGATAAGGTGACTTTTGTAACAAAAGAAGTCCGTTATGTTGACAATGAGGCATCTATGGAAGCCAGAAGGAAAGGAAATGATAACGAGGCATTGAAACTTTCGGCGGTTACAGAATTGCACCATTTCGATATGCGATTTATAAACTCAAGTTCTGAAGTAAAAGTAAGTGGTGTTGACGAACAAGAGACTAAGTTTGACTATTATTTGGCTAATTGTCCTGACGGTATTCTCGGAGCAAAATCTTATGCTAAAATTTTATATTTCAATG
>CADARW010000195.1:0-3272 GCA_902790405.1 uncultured Bacteroidia bacterium | reverse complement strand
AAGCAAGTTGAAATATAATTTCATTGTGCGTAGAGGTGGTAATGTTGAGGATATTAAAATTGTTTGGGATGGTGTTGAGAACCTTGAATTGTCGGATGCAGGCATAACATTTAATGTTGGGGAATTCGATTTCGTCGATATGCCACCAGTATCGCAGTGTGGAAATGCGGTTGTTGAAACGGAATACTCGCTCAAGGGAAATGTCGTAGGATTCTCTGTCGGCAATTATGATACGAATTCAACTTTGATGATTGACCCGGGAATTACATGGACTAGCCATCTTGAGTACAATGGTTATGGAACATGGGGCGATATTGTACATAATTCTAATGGCAGCTATTTTTATTATGTAGACAGGGAGTGGAGTCCAACAGCTGCAGATGTTGCAAATTACCTTAATTCGGCAGCAACTAACAATCATTATGGAACAGCGGGCGGTAACGATATAATAATATCAAAGTTCAAGTCTTCCGGTGATTTGATATGGGTTTGCCAATATGGCGGCGATGGCGCCGATGACATTGATGGAGCAATACTGTACGATGAGTACAACGAAAGACTTTATGTTGCTGGCAGTACTGGATCGTCGGGATTCCCGTTGCAGACACGTTCTGGCGCTTACAATCTGAATTGGTCTAATGCTACTAGCGGTAGTTATACATTCACTACTGGTGGCAAGCGAGGTTTCTTACTTATGTTCGATTCTAACAATACACGGCAGTGGGCAACTCTACTTGATAGAGGCATAAACCTTGAAACATACGATATGGCAGTCAATGCTAGCGGTTCTGTTTATCTTGTCGGTCAGGCAGGGTCGTTCTACTATAGGGATTTTACTCGGTATGGAAGTCAGTTGGCACAGATTCCGTATGGCTCAGGTTATCAGGGTGGAATTGTATATGGAGGGTCAGAATCGCAAAGTTATTCATATTCCTATGTCATGGAATTTTCGTCAGCAGGAGCTATGTTGTGGTCAACGTGGTTGCCGGTGCAGAATTTAGGAACAGGCAACTATGATTCTAATAGATCGGGAAGAGCTAGTGATGTGGAGATTGATTCTGACGGCGCAATATATATTGTCGGCGATGAATTATGGAGCGGAGACAAATATAGGTTTTCTACGGCACTGATTTCTGCAACATATATCAACCGTGGCCAAGACGATATGTTCTATTTGAAATTTAATTCTAGCAACCAGCCAGTTCCTGCTTGGGGCGGATATATTGGCGGTGCAGGGTTCGACAAGATTAACGTTGGCGCAGCAAACGGCGACATAGAACTCGATTCTCAGAAACGGCTATATGTTACTGGTCATTCTTATAGCGCCGATTTCCCGCATGTGCGTCCGCCTGACGATTGCGGATACTACAACGGAACAATCAACGGAGATGTCAACAATAATGTGTCCGGAACTCAAAACGGTTATATGTTCCGTATAAATACCAATGCCAATGGTACAAGTACCATCGATTACTCAACATATTTTGGAGGCAACAACTATACTGCAATGAAACGCATATACAAGGATGCTGCCGACAACCTTTGGATTTGCGGGGAACAATATTCTCCAGGAATGGCTTCTATTCCAGTTTCTGGATATTATAATAATGGTTTTACTGGGACTCAATCTACGTTTTTTGCACAGCTTACTAGCTTCAACGAACTGATGTGGCTTAGCTATTACGGACCAAGTACTTATTATGGCGGATTTGAGACTTATAGTCCCGACGAAAACCATATTAACCTTTATTATGCCGGACAATCTCAAAATCATACCAATGTAGGAGGTGGATACCAGTATGGTTCAACTGGTACATGTACTAGAGCTATGGTAATACAGCACGATGTTGTTAGTGGCATTGAACCAGCAATTGTCTTGCCATCGGGTGTAAGTTGCAATGTTAATTCAATAACCGTAAGCGGAACTTTGCCAACAGGCGCTTCGTGGCATTGGTACACCGAATCGTGTGGCGGAACCGAAATAACTTCGGGGTTGAGCGGAACCAATAACGAAACTCTTAACATCGCACCATATCCTGCAGGAACAACTTTCTATGTGCAGGCAGAGGGGCAGTGTCTGGTGTCGTCGTGCGCCGAATATACAAAGACCGAATCGGTGTCAATCGCAAGCACAACTTTAGTCGACCCGTCGTGCCATGGCGAGTGCGACGGAAGCATAACTGTTACAGTTAGTGGCGGTACAGCTCCATATACATATTTGTGGAGCAACAATACTTCGGAAACAACTAACGAGACAACGGCACAACTTTCTGGTTTGTGCGCCGGAACATACTCCGTTACTGTTACCGATGACAATGGTTGCCAGGTGGGAGGTGTCCACGAGATAACAACCGAATGCTTCCGTATTACCGATATACTATATAATTCGTGCGACGGAAGCGCCGAAGGATACAACGAGATGGTAACATTGCTCGTCGGGCCAAACGACCTCGATGCCGATAATATGAATATATCGTGGCCGACTTCTGGAGTGTCGTTTACGGGTTTCTGCGAAAATGCGTCAATTGTCGCTGGTATAAATGCCTCTATAACTGGAGGTGGTCGAGTCATTGCTCCGACAAATGGCATTCTGCCTGCAAATTCGGAGGTGCTGATTGTTACTTCGACACGTTTCGAGTACGAATCATTCGACTTTTCTGGTCTCGACCACGATGTCTATATTTTGTTCCAGTGCAATAATTCTGTTACAACCGGACATTTTGGCAATAGCGTAGGCAATACTAGAAATTTCAGTGTTTCGTTTACGTCGCCATCTTGCAGCGATGCTGTTTCATATAATCCTCCTTCCGACGAAAATGGTAATGCTGTTCACTACAATGCCGACGGAACTTCGGAATACTACAACAACGGCTGTCAGGCTCCTGTATTCTTCGATGAAATATTGCTTTCGGAACCAGATGAGATAACACTTTCATATTCGTCGATTTCGGGCTATCAGGATGTGGAAATTGCTGCAACTGCTCCTGTGACAAATTGTAGCGGAACATCAACTTATACTGCAACCGGTTTGCCAGCAGGACTGTCAATCAACTCTTCGACGGGTGTTATTTCGGGAACTCCCACTGCGCAATCGTCGGGAAATATTGAGGTTACGTTGTCGTGCGATGGCTGCGAAGCTACTTACATAGTCGGCTATACTATAACCGAACAGCCCGACCTTACTGGTTGTATTATTGAAGAAGATTTTTCTGAACTTACAGCAGGTGGAAATACGGCTACTACTGGAAACAATGGACCTTCAGGTACTGAAT
>CADARW010000194.1 GCA_902790405.1 uncultured Bacteroidia bacterium | reverse complement strand
GTGATGAAACAGAGCAATTTGTTCGAGTCGATGAACATCCGTTATTTCGGCCCTGTTGATGGTCACGATGTAGTTTCGCTTGTAAGATTGTTTAACGACCTGAAGAATATAAACGGCCCGTTGTTGTTGCACCTTATCACGCAGAAGGGCAGGGGCTTCAAGCCAGCAGAGGAAAATCCGCGCGAATGGCATGCTGCTCCGGGAAAATTCGAGGTCGAGACAGGAAAAGTTATTTCTGCTGATGCCGATCCTAATAGTCCGCAGAAATTCCAGGATATATTTGGGGAAGCAATAGTTAAGCTTGCCCGCGAAAATGAAAAGATAGTTGCTATATCACCTGCTATGGTTTCGGGAAGCGGTTTGGTGAAGATGTTTGAGGAATTCCCCGACAGGAGTTTCGATGTTGGTATCTCCGAACAGCACGCTGTAACTTTTGCCGCAGGCTTGGCAACAAAAGGAATTGTTCCGTATTGTTGCATTTACAGTACTTTTGCACAGCGTTCGTTCGACCAGATAGTACACGATGTAGCATTGCAAAACCTTCATGTAGTTATGTGCCTCGACAGGGCTGGACTTGTAGGAAAGGATGGTGCAACTCATCATGGTGCATTCGACATATCATATCTCAGGTGCATTCCTAACCTTGTGATTTCGGCACCGTCTGATGAATGCCAGATGCGTAACCTATTATATACCGCGCAGTTGGAGAAAAACAATTTCCCATTTGTAATACGCTATCCGCGAGGAAAGTCTGTATATCCTAAGTCGGAAATTGAATTTTCCGAAATGGAAATAGGAAAAGGTAAGCGCGTGCGCAAGGGTGATGACCTGGCAATAGTTAGTATCGGCACTGCCGGACAGACAGCAGTTAAGGTTGCCGACAGACTTCATGACGATGACAGCGTTACAGTATCTGTTTACGATATGGTTTTCGTGAAGCCGTTGGACGAGAACTTGCTACGTGAAGCTTGCGAAACCCACAAGTATATTGTTACAATCGAAGACAATGTTTTGGCAGGTGGATTTGGTAGCGAAGTGTTGGAGTTTGTTTCCGACAACGATTACAATGTAAAGGTTAAACGCTTTGGCATTCCTGATCGTTTTGTAATGCACGGAACGCAGGAGGAACTTATTAGGGAATGTGGCTATGATGCCGATTCCGTTTATGGATGGATAAAAAAAAGGTTATTTTGTTAATTATATTTTATTTTAATAAATGATGAAAAAACTTGTATTGTTAGTATTAAGCGTAGCATTTTGCGTAACACTTTATTCGCAGAAAGCCAATAAGGTTTTCATGAGTAATTTTTACGATGCTGTGGCATATATGTATGAAGACAACTACGGTGCTGCGCTTGATTATTGGAAAAAAGCAGAGGATAAAGATCCTGACAATCCCAATGTTTGGTACAACATGGGTGTTTGTTACAAAAATTCCTCAAAGGATAGGTATCTGGCGGTAGAATATTTGACAAAATCGCTCGATTATGCAAATCCTAATTATGTTGCCAATGACCACACAGATCGTACATGTCCTATCGATTGCTTTATGGAACTCGGTGTGGCATTGCGTATGGTGGGAAAGTATGATGAGAGTCTTGCTATGCTCGAGAGATCAAAGGAAGTAGCATCTTCCAATGGCCGTAGCGACTTGGTAGCAAGTGCAGACGAGGAGATTGAGATAACAAATAATGCAAAGAAAATTACGTCGCAGAAAACTTGTAACAGGATTGACCTGAAAAATATGGGTGATGCAATAAATACAGAATATTCAGAGCATTCACCTGTAATCACATGTGACGGAAATACTTTGTATTTTACTTCAAAGCGTCCGAACACAATAAATTCGACTGATGACGAAAAAATATATGTTACCAGAAAGAAAGATAATGGAGAATGGTCTTCTCCAGAAATGCTGCCGTCTCCAATCAATTCCAAGGGAAACAACGAGTCGGTAGTTTCTATATCAGCGGATGGTAAACAGTTGTATTTCTTCCGTTCGGGTTCATCGCTTCAAGGCAATCTATATGTTTCCGAAATGTCCGACAACGGTTCATGGGGAAAGCCTAAGCATTTGAGTTCCGACATTAATACAAAGTATAGGGAATCGCATGTGTCGATTGCTCCAGATGGCAACAGCATGTATTTCACCAGCGACCGTCCGGGTGGTTTTGGTGGCCTTGACATATATGTTATGAAGAAACTTCCAAATGGAAAATGGTCTGATCCGCAATTGCTTCCTGCCGAGGTAAATACACCAAAGGACGAGGAATGTCCATTAGTTCATCCCAATGGTTCAATATTATACTTCAATTCAAAGGGTCATGAATCTGTAGGTGGATACGATGTGTGCTAGTCCAGGATAAACGATGATGGATCATATTCGAAGGCAGAAAGCATGTGCAGTCCAATCAATACTCCCGACAATGATATTTGCTATACACTTTCATGCGATGGAAAAACTGCGTATGTTGCAGCAATCCGTGAAGATTCGTATGGAGAATACGATATATATATTGTGGAAGACAGGGCTGCCGATCCGGATTTAATCGTGTACAAGGGCAGTGTAAAGTATGCCGACCAGGCTATTCCTAAGGGCGTGACTGTATGGATAAAGGACAAGACCACCGGTGAAGATTTGGGTTCGTACAATATTGACGAAAATACTGGTGAATATATGTGCTACCTTCAGCCTAAGGATGATTATAGCATTACATACTCTAAGAACGGTGAAACTCTAAAGGAAATAGATAAAACTCCAACTAGTGATGAAAAGGAAACTTTCAAACGTATGGGAGAACCAATTTCTCTCGATGATGTAGTTCTGCCACTATTGAACAAGGATGCTTCGATTGCAGTACATGATGACAACGATCTTACTCCTGATGTAACTTCAGTTCTCGACGATGTTCTTAAGACAAATGATGAAATGAAGGCAGAATCGAGACAAATGGTTGTTAATCTCGAATTCGATGAAAATGAACTTTCAAAGGATTCTCCAAAGATTAGTAAGGTTGCCGATTATCTTGGAAAGTCGGTTAACTCATCTGACATTACATACAACCAGAAGCCATCAGATAAGAATGTATATAATATAAAGGTATCGTCTACTTCGGATGTTTATGCTGGTACCAACAAGGATGGTAGCGACGACAATAACGATCCGTACAATAAGAATTATTCTGATACACTTGAAATCAGGAATATATACTTCGATTTCGACAAGTACGACATAAAGTCGCAGTATACAAAGAATTTGGATGACCTTGCAGAATATATGAAGGATAATCCTGGTGCAAAAATAGAAATAGGTG
>CADARW010000193.1 GCA_902790405.1 uncultured Bacteroidia bacterium | reverse complement strand
AATAATTATCAACTTCCATCAGTGGTTTAATCCAACAGTTCTGGTACATAGCAATCACATTTTCACCATTGACTTTAGCTATTTCGCACTCTCCTTCAACCAAATCCCACATTGACGGGAACTCTCCTAACTGCTCACCAACGAGTTGGTCGTAGTAGAAGCACTCATCACCAGGCACAAAGTCGAATTTGTTCCATTCAGATGAAGCTTTCATATTGGCATTTGCACCATCGGCGCGTTTTGCTCCGCAATCGTCGCAGAATTTACCCTTATTGCCCTTGTGTCCGCACTGTGGGCAAGTCCAAGAATCATCGGCTGTAGTTGCGTCCGGTTTCTTTGCACCACACTCATTGCAGAATTTACCTTGGTTGCCCTTGTGTCCGCAGGCTGGGCAGGTCCAACCGCTTTCGTCAGCAGTGTTGTTTTCTGGAGCTGAGTTTGCACTCGGCTTCTTGGCTGCACATTCCTTGCAGAAATTGCCAGTGTTGCCAGTTGCTCCACAGGCCGGACAAGTCCATCCGCCATTGTCGTGGGCATCGTCGTGAACTGTTTTGGAATTGTCGTTCTTTTCCTTTTCGAGCGCTTTCCTAGTATTGTCGAAAGTATTGTCGATTGCATTGTCCACAGCCTTATCTACGGCATGGTTTACGCCTTCCTGAACCTTCTGGTTGAGCTTATTCTTAATTAAGTTGCCAATTTGTGCGTTTGCAACAAACGAAAGACACAATGTTGCCAGCGTTAATACTATCAATCTTTTCATAAAAATTCGATTTTATATATTATAATTTTTAGCAAAGGTAGAAGAAAAAAATGAATTGACAATAGGGATGATAAAAAAATCAGACAAAAGCCTTTTAGTAGGCTTGCAGGCTCACAGTCTGTTGGCCTTTTCGTCTTCCAGCCTTTCAGCCTTCTTGCCTTTTAGCCTTCTAGCCTGTCCGCCTTCTAACCCTTTTCTCTCCCCCACGCCACCATATTATCTTCAAATTTCATCGCTGAAAACGAAAAATGTTTTGTGGAGCCAGATTTTTTTAATGTACAATGGATGATGGGATTATGTACAATGGGATTTTCTTTGCTGGAATTATCCTGAAACGAAAAATCGTACGACAAATCGACTTCTATCATCTTGCGGAAATCAATGCCATTGTCGTTGGCAAGTTTGAAGACGCACTCCTTGCAGTTCCAAAGGATTGTCAACTTCTCGAGGTCGCCGTTGGCTGCGGCAAGTTCTTCGTCGGAAAACATTCGTTTCGCCACGATTTGAATTCTCGAATCTATGTGCTCAATGTCGATAGCAACAGGATGGTCGGGATTGTAGATTATAGCTGCAATGTCGGGCGAATGGCTGATCGAAATGTAACCTTCATCAAGATATGGTCTGCGGTTGTTGTAGTGTATGGTCTGGCGTATGCCGACGGCTTTCAGCAGGGCGCGTACCGACAGTAATTCGATATGACGGCTGTTTGATTTGTTAATGTCGATTATATGCAAATCCTCGTCGCTAAGGTCGCACAACGTACGCAACTGTTCCTCGCTCTCCTCCATTTTCCAGAAGGCGAGAAGGGAATGGTCGGGTAATATGTTTTTTTGAATTAACAATGGATAATTAATAATTAATAATGGACAATTGATAATGATTTTGTGGCGCTAGTGGCGACGCGCCGTGGCACGTCGCTACCGCCATTCAAAACTCTCCATAAAATGTTCTATGTCGTTGCGGACAAAATCGACCACCGGGGCGAGCGAATCCTTGTTGGGTCGTGCCTCGAAATACAGCGACCCGCGCATGAAATGCGTTGTGCTGTCGGTCATGTAGAACTGCACTTGCGATGCTACGTTGCCCTTGATGTTGTAGAGGCAACCGAATACGCGCGACGAGTCTTTCTCAAAAATGTTTTCCTCGATGGCATCGGCCTTCACGGTGTGCTTGTAGGCAAAGTCGTGGGCATCGTTGAGCAGGGTGTCGAGGTCGTTGTTCACGGTGCGGTAGGTCATGTAAACAGTTGCCTTGAACTGCGGAAAATAGATATCGAACCAGCAGTTGTCGTCCTTTTCCTTTATCAGGAACGAATACTCGGGAATCTCGAACTTGAACGGACAATCGCCGTTGTACTGCTTGTAG
Organism: uncultured Bacteroidia bacterium; assembly: GCA_902790405.1. GTDB lineage: Bacteria > Bacteroidota > Bacteroidia > Bacteroidales > ML635J-15 > Bact-19. The sequence goes on along the minus strand of CADARW010000193.1, from coordinate 1,201 downwards.
GTTTTTTCGGGGAAGTCGATGCGGAAATAGCCCTTGGGACGTGGCGCGTAGGCTTTTTCGCCGCAGGCGCCAAGCACGGCAAGTGCTACCGCCGACATGATTATGACTGCAATCTTATTTTTCATTGGTTTCGGTGTTTTCGGGTTCTGGCAACTTGACGCGTATTTTCTTGATTCTGCGCTCGTTGGATGCCGTAACGGTAAAGTCAAAGCCCTTGATGCTGATGGTCTTGTTCTTGGCCGGGATTTCCTGATTTATCTCGAGCAACATACCGGCAAGTGTCTCCGATTCGCCCTTTGTCTCCTGGAATAATTCATAATCGACATCCACAATCTTGCAGAAATCCACGATGCTGGTCTTGGCGTCGAACTCGTAGGTGCGGTCGTCAATCTTCTTGAACATATCCTCGTCGGTGTCGAACTCGTCGTGTATTTCACCCACAAATTCCTCCAGAATGTCCTCCAAGGTCACAATGCCGCTCACGCCGCCGTACTCGTCGATTACTATTGCAATGTGCATCTTCTTCGACTGGAAATCGGCAAGCAAGTCGTTGATCTTCTTGGTTTCGGGCACAATAAAGTGCGGACGGATAAGCTTGTGCCAGTCGAAATCGTGTTCCTCTACGTGTGCAAGCACATCCTTTATGTAGAGTATTCCCATTATGTTGTCGAGGTTGTCCTCGTATACGGGAATTCGCGAGAATCCCGACTCGACGATGTCGCCTATTACCTTCGAGAATTTCGAATCGTACTCGATGGCGAACACATCCACGCGTGAGGTCATCACTTCGCGGGCGTCGAGCGACGACGAAGCCACTATGTCCTCAAGCATTTCGCGGTCATCCTTCAGATCGTCGGATGCAAGTTCTATGGCTTGCGACAAGTCCTCGATGCTGATTTCGGATGTATGCTTCTTCTGCAGGCGCTTCTTTACCGCATTTGTCGATTTTATGAGGATTATGCTGAACGGATAGCACAGCGGTTCCAATACTCGCAATGGATAAGCCATGATTTTTGAGATTGACAGCGGATATTTTGCTGCCAGAATCTTAGGAATCATTTCGCCAAACAGCAATATTACAAAGGTTATTACAACCGTCTGAAGCACGATGACAAGCACGGTATTCTCCATTGATGCAAAAAGTCTGTCGGAGAGAAAAGCCGTAATTATTACAATTGCGATATTGATGAAATTGTTGGCA
>CADARW010000192.1 GCA_902790405.1 uncultured Bacteroidia bacterium | reverse complement strand
TATTTGAGTTTCCATAAATTTGAGATTTTTTGATGTGTCATATTTATCAGCATATCTTTGGACGGATCCAGGATCCAGAGGTCATTATTAAAAAACATATGGTGGAAGGTGATGAAATCCTGGTCGAAATGCCTGATGATATGCGCGCCGAGCGCCGCAAAACACGCCAGGACCAGTGTTCCTCCCGCAACAAATCCGATCCCCGTGCTGATCCGGAAGATCTTGGGTTCGTTTTCGCACGCCAGCAGCCTGGAACTTCCCATGAAGAGAATAATCAGGATCAGTGCAAACCCCAGGAAACGGATCGCCGCCATAAAGAGGAGCCTGACGTCCTCCATATGTGCGATCTCCCTTTCAGAAAAGAAACCGCGCATCTCGCCGTCCATCATGACTTCGATCTGGAGCTCCTGCGGGTCCTGCCCGTGGAGGAGATAATCCATCATATGGTCGGTGACGGCCATCAGACCGTCTTCTTTGCTCATCGTCATCTCCGGAAGGCTGGAGAGCACGTCATACTTTTCATATTCATGCTCAAAGTACCCGGGCGTCAGGTAGCACACGGCAAAGACTGAGGCCACGAGCAGCGAATAACTGAGCAGCAGCGCACTGAGAAAACTCAGAATCACGGCGCTCAGACGCCAACATTTACGTTTCCCTGCATCCACAATCTGCATTTTATCCTGCGTCCTTTCATCGGTTCGCCGAGAATGTTCTCTACGGGAACTTTCGGCAGCTGTTCGCGCACTATGTTGATGTATTCCTCGTTGGTTACGACATATATGTTTTCGTCGGGTATAATCTTTGTGAAACGGTCAAAAGTTTGCTGTATGAGTGTGCGTCCAACGCCAAGAATGTCAATGAATTGCTTTGGCATGTTCGAACGGCTTACCGGCCAGAAACGGCTTCCGATTCCGCCTGCCATTATCACGCAGTAGTATGTTTTGTCCATTGTGTGCATAGTAGTCTCGTATTTTTATTTCTATGCAAAGAAACAACAAATATTTGGTATGGGCGAATAAAGGGGGAAGATTTTTCGAGAATTGTTTTTGTGGCTGCGCCGTTTCTATGTTTCTGGTTTCTCGTTCAAGGTTCAAGGTTCAACGTTTCAGGTTCAACGTTTCTGGTTTGATTATTGTAGCGGCGCAATGCGTTGCGCCGTTTACAATGCGTTGCGCCGTTTGCAATGATTTGCACCGATAAAATCACATTATAGCACGATTGCACTGCAGTTTGCAATTCTCCGAATATATTTTTTCGTATTTAAAATTCTTTGACTACCTTTGTCCTGCTTTTTTGCGACTGAAAAATGAACTTGTTCGTTACCATAGGCAAATACTTCTCGTTGATGGGTTCGGTGTTTTCGAAACCTGTCAACAGTAAGATATTTTTCCGCAGGCTAAAGGCTGAAATAGAGCAGATTGGCTTCGATTCGGTTGGTATTGTTTGCATAGTTTCGGTGTTTATGGGCGCCGTGCTTACAATACAGATGGGTATCAACTTCGAGTCGCCGATTATACCACGCTACATCATCGGTCTTAGCACGCGCGACACCATGATTCTCGAATTTTCGAGCACCATAGTCTGCCTTATCCTGTCGGGACGAGTCGGTTCTAACATTGCATCCGAAATAGGAACAATGCGCATCACCGAACAGATTGATGCACTTGAAATAATGGGTGTCAATAGCGCTAACTATCTTATTCTCCCTAAGATAGTGGCTGCATTTTTCACCTTCCCCTTCCTTGCATTGCTTAGCATTATGCTCGGTATCGTAGGTGGTTTCTTCATCGCTTTCACTTCGCCCGACATTGTAACGGTTGCCGATTATATATATGGTCTGCATTACGCTTTCGTGCCGTTCTATGTCACCTATACGGTGGTGAAAATCGCGGTGTTCGCAATACTTATAACATCCATTTCGGCATTTTTCGGCTACTATACCGAAGGTGGTGCTCTCGAAGTCGGCAAAAGCAGTACCAAGGCTGTGGTTTACAGCATTATAGCAGTCCTTTTGTTCAACCTTATCTTAACACAGGTAATGCTCACATGATAGAAGTTGTAAATGTAAATAAGACTTTTGGCGAAAAGCATGTGCTGAAGGACATCAATGCAACCTTCGACGCTGGCAAGGTCAATATGATTATTGGCCGAAGCGGTTCGGGTAAGACCGTGTTGCTAAAGAACATAGTGGGACTTGTTACGCCCGAAACCGGCGAAATTTATTTCGACAAGCGCGAATTTGTGAATGTGGACGAAAAAGGCAAGCGCGAAATCCGCAAGGAGATGGGCATGGTGTTCCAGGGAAGTGCGTTGTTTACCTCGAACAATGTTGAGGAAAATGTAATGCTGCCTCTCGACCTGTTTACCAAGATGACAAAGGCCGAAAAGCAGAAGCGCGTAGATTTCTGTCTCGACCGCGTTGGAATTGTCAATGCACACCATTCGTTCCCGTCGGAAATAAGCGGCGGTATGCAGAAGCGTGTCGCAATTGCTAGGGCAATAGCTCTCAATCCGCGCTATCTGTTCTGCGACGAACCAAACTCTGGCCTCGACCCGCAGACATCCATCCTTATCGACCAGCTAATCAAGGAAATCACAGTGGAATATAACATTACCACCATCGTAAACACCCACGACATGAACTCCATAATGGAGATTGGCGACAATATTTGCTTCATCTATCAGGGCAACAAGTGGTGGCAAGGCTCCAAGGACGATATTTTCACTACCGACAATCCCGAACTCAACGATTTTGTATTTGCATCGAATCTTTACAAGAAGATAAAGAAGGCACACAATGAGGAATAGAGTAGTATCGGTTCTTATGTTTGTGATGGCCATAATGTTTCTGGCTTCGTGCAATATGCCCGACAAGCAGAAGCAACTTGTTCCTGAAGAGCGTAGGTTGGAGGAAGAAACAATGGAAAACATATTCTTCGAGATGAATGTTGTTGATGCAATGGTCACTCTTCACATGGTTCAGGTTGACGGACATACATCTTTGACTCAGTATCAGGTTGACAGCCTTATCTACGAAAGCATTTATGACAAGTATGGATGTACGCGCGAGTCGTTTGAAGAAAGTATTTTGTGGTATTTGCAGAATGAGCCAGCTAAATTGAAGGATATATATGAGCATGTGGTAGAGAGGTTTAATCAGGAAATTGCAGAAATTGGCAATGCAAAATCCGATTCTGTCGCCACTGTTGAGAGCAATACACTATGAGGCATTTCGCTGCAAATTATGTTTTTACCGGTACAGATTTCATAAAGAATTGCTGTTTGTCGTTTTCGGATGACGGCAGGCTTATAGAAATAGGTGCCGAAAATTCAGGATTGGAGGAGAGGGAAAGAATGATTTTTCTGAATG
>CADARW010000191.1:589-3993 GCA_902790405.1 uncultured Bacteroidia bacterium | reverse complement strand
TGGCAGAACCGTTCTTGCCATTCACAAGTGCTAAGTTGTTCAAGATGTTGAACATAGAACGTCCCGAATGGGAAAGCACCACAAAGGTCGATTTGATTCCTGTAGGACACAAGATTGGCGAGGCCGAACTTTTGTTCGAACGCATCGAGGATGCTGCAATTGATGCTCAGCTTCAGCGTCTTGCCGACATCAAGGTCGAGAACGAAAAGAACAACTACAAGCCGCAGCCAGTAAAGGAAAATGTTGCTTTCGACGACTTTATGAAAGTTGACATCCGCGTTGGTACTGTATTGGAATGCTTCAAGGTTCCGAAGGCCGACAAGTTGTTGCAGTTCAAGATTGACGACGGCATGGGCGGACGTACAATCGTCAGCGGTATTGCAAAATACTACACCGAACCCGAAAAACTTGTAGGTACTCAGGTTTGCTTCATTGCCAACTTCGAGCCGCGCAAGTTGAAAGGCGTTGTTTCCGAAGGTATGATTCTCTCTGCCGAGGATGCCGATGGACGTCTGGTTCTGCTACAGCCAAAAGATTTGGTAAAGAGCGGAGTAAAAGTAGGATAGAAGTTACATGGATAAAAGAAAAGGAGGCAACAGCCTCCTTTTTTTATTGTTGACACGTAATACTTTTTATTATAAGCCTATCCGTCATTCCGTAAGACAAAGCGAACAGCATAAGGTACGTTGCTTGTGAGCCTGTCTATACGGAATCTCCTTCTGAATTCGTTTTCACGGGAGATTCCGCACAGTTGAACAATATTACACTCACCGTTCCGTATCGTGTTATTGTTCTAACTTGCGGAATGACAGAAGAGTGGCAAACTTTAGTCGATTTGTATATAGTTATTTTGCACCTGCAAGTTTCTTAATGTCGTTGAGTTTGTTGAGTGCTTCGAGAGGACTCAGTCTGTCGATGTCGAGGTTCATGAGTTCTTTCTTTATTTGCGAAAGCACAGGGTCGTCGAGCTGGAAGAAACTTAGCTGGTAGCCATCGCGGTTCTGCGCAATGGTATCGACGTGTTTGCCGACTTTTGCATTGCTGTTCACATCGTTGCCATCGGCTTCGAGCTGTTCGAGAATCTTGTTGGCGCGATAAACAATCGATTTAGGCATTCCTGCCATCTTTGCCACGTGTATTCCGAAACTGTGTTCGCTTCCACCAGGCTGCAATTTGCGCAAAAATATCACCTTGTTGCCCGATTCCTGCACCGAAACGTTGTAGTTGCGTATTCGGCTGAAATCCTTTTCCATTTCGTTAAGTTCGTGGTAATGAGTAGCGAACAAGGTTTTTGCTTTCGAGTGCTCGTGGATGTATTCGGCTATTGCCCAAGCAATTGAAATGCCGTCGTAGGTGCTGGTGCCACGTCCTAGTTCGTCGAGCAGGATAAGGCTGTGGTCGGAGAGGTTGTTCATGATGCTGGCGGCTTCGGTCATCTCGACCATGAAGGTCGATTCGCCCATCGAAATATTGTCGGATGCACCTACGCGGGTGAAAATCTTATCGACGATTCCGAGCGAAGCCTTTTGCGCCGGCACATAGCAACCAATCTGAGCCATGATGCATATAAGTGCCGTCTGTCGCAGCAGAGCCGACTTTCCCGACATGTTTGGACCGGTTATCATCATTATCTGCTGTGTCTTGTCGTCGAGGAAAACATCGTTGGAAATGTATGGTTCTCCGAACTTTAGCTGTTTTTCAATCACAGGATGACGACCTTCCTTTATGTCGATTACATTTCCGTCGTTGACTTCGGGACGGCAGTATTTGTTTTGCAGGGCATCTTTTGCAAACGACATAAGGCAGTCGAGACGGGCAATAAGCCCAGCGTTTATCTGCACTTTGCCGATCTGCGAAGTCGCATAGCCGATAAGTTCGTTGAACAGACGGGCTTCGATAGCCGAAATTCTTTCTTCAGCACCGAGAATCTTTTCCTCGTATTCTTTCAGTTCCTCGTTTATGTATCGCTCGGCATTAACAAGGGTCTGCTTGCGTGTCCATTCGGGCGGAACCTTGTCCTTGTGCGTGTTGCGAACTTCGAAATAGTAGCCGAAAACATTGTTGTAGTTTATCTTTAACGACGATATGCCAGTGCGTTCGCTTTCACGACGTTCGATATCCTCAAGATACGATTTCCCGTTGGTGGATATGCTTCGAAGTTCGTCGAGTTCGGAATTTACGCTGCTGTTGATGACATTGCCTTTCGAGAGTAGGTTGGGACAGTCGGGGTTGATGTATTTGCCGATTTTTTCGCGGAGATCGTTGCAGTAGTCCATTTTTTCGCCTATGACCTGCAACTCGGGAATTTCAGCATTTCGGCAGATGTCGATTATTGGTTCTATGGCGTCGAGCGAATATTTGAGCTGGAGCATTTCGCGTGGGTTGACGCGCAGTACAGCCACCTTTGAGGCAAGACGTTCGATGTCGCCGACCATCGAAAGTTTTTCGGAAATGGCATCGCTGGTTTCGCTGTGCTTGATTAGGTGTTCGACGACGTTGAGCCTTTCGTTTATGGCATCAACGCTTTTTAATGGCAGCGACAGCCAGCGTTTCAGCAGACGTCCGCCCATGCCGGTCTGTGTGTTGTCGATAACGTTTATCAGGCTTTTGCCGTTCTCGTATCCCGAATCGAAAAGTTCGAGGTTACGGATTGTAAACTTGTCGAGCCACACATACTTGTCCTCGTCGATTCGGGCGAGGTTCTTGATATGTTCGCAGCAGTCGTGCTTTGTGTAGTCGAGGTAGTCGATTATGGCGCCAGCGGCAATTATGCCGACTTTCAGGTGTTCGACACCAAAGCCTTTGAGGGTTTTTGTATTGAATTGGCGTGTAAGTTTTTCGATAGCATTTTCCTCGGTAAACATCCAGTCGGGCAGGTCGTAGGTGGCTGGAAGTTCATGGAATGTATTTGTAATGAGAGATTTCTGTTCCTTTTCGAAGATTATTTCCTTCGGCTTGAAATTCTGTATGAGTTTATCGATATAGTCTTTGTTGCCTTGGGAAACGAGAAATTCTCCTGTTGAAATGTCAAGGAATGAGATTCCGAAAATTTTGTTTTCGCTGTAAATGCTAGCAAGGAAATTGTTCTCCTTTTGCTCGAGGACGTTGTCGTCCATAGTGATGCCTGGCGTTACGAGTTCGGTAATGCCTCGCTTGACGATAGTTTTTGTGGTTTTGGGGTCTTCGAGCTGTTCGCATATTGCCACGCGCATGCCAGCACGGACAAGTCGAGGCAGATAGGTATCGATGGCGTGGTAGGGGACGCCGGCCAGAGGCGCGCCTGCACGCTGAGTGAGAGTAATACCGAGTATTTTGCTAGCCGTAACAGCGTCGTCGCCAAATGTCTCGTAGAAGTCGCCCACGCGGAAAAGCAGTATAGCATCGGGATGCTTGTGCTTTACCTC
>CADARW010000191.1:0-564 GCA_902790405.1 uncultured Bacteroidia bacterium | reverse complement strand
CCTCGTAGTATTGTTTCATCAGCGGGGTTTCGGTGTCTTTCTTTGCCATGTAGCCAAATGTTTTGGTCGCAAAATTACAGAAAAAAACAAAGCCTTCATTTAGACGTTATCAACAAATGAAGGAAGTTATGAAACATTATGGGATTGCGACGAGGGAATTTGCTTTAAAATTTGTATCTTTGACGCTCTTTAAACAACCTTCAAATTTAAACTTAACACTATGGACCCGTTGTGATTTGCTTTAAAATTTGTATCTTTGACATGCTGTAAACAACAAAATGAACATTTTACATACTATAAATTAGTTGTGATTTGCTTTAAATTTGTATCTTTGACATTCTGATTAACAATGAATTAAACCATAAATTAAAGCGGTCAAAGTTGTGATTTGCTTTCAAAAACGTATCTTTGACATTCTGATTAACAATACCGCGCCAAGCGGGTGCATATTGTATGTAGTTGTGATTTGCTTTCAAAAACGTATCTTTGACATTCTGATTAACAATCGGCGCCTCGGGGATCCTCTACTTTATAGCGTTGTGATTTGCTTTCAAAAACGTATCT
>CADARW010000190.1 GCA_902790405.1 uncultured Bacteroidia bacterium | reverse complement strand
TAAACCTAACCACACCGCCAACAGGTATAACAGTCACATTTGCCTCAAAGTCGGCAATCGGCAACTGCGGATTGTTTTCTACTACAATACATCCTTCGCAGACCTCCGAATCGTAATCGCCATCTGCATTCTGCACATACAATGTAACATTATATGTACCAGGAACATTATAGCAGATGTTAGTTGGATTCTGCTGTGTTGATGTTACGGTTTCGGCACCTTGGAAAGTCCAGTTCCACGAAGTTGGTGAACCAGATGACCTATCGGTAAAGTTGATGCAATCGCCAATAGTTATTGTATATGCCGAAGCTGCAAAAGCGGCTGCCAGTTCTCCATGAGGATCGGGATCAGTACCTTGACTAACAGTTATATAATTGGTCTTTGTTTCTGTGTCTGAGCCATCAGCATTTGATACGGTAAGAATAACATTATAAGTACCTGCAGTAGGGTAAACAACGCTAGGATTCTGAGCCGTTGATGTTCCTGGATTTCCGCCGGGGAAAGTCCACGACCAAGAAGTCGGGGTACCTGTTGAAGCATCGCGGAAAGCAACAGTGCCGCCTACATCTACCGTTGTTGGAGTACCAGTGAAGTCTGCGTTCAAAGTACCAGGAGTTGGAGGAGGAGTTACTCCTGAATTAGGATAACGACCTGGGCAAGTTTCTGCGCCAGTGTTCTGTGGGTCGAGCCAAGGTTTAAGACGGTTGGCATTAGCAGTTCCGCCGTTTTCCCAATGCAAGTCGAAACGACCGTACATATCGCTACGAGCCTGACCTGTCTGGCTGCAATCCGACGATCCGCCAGTCAAAGTTCCAACAATAAGCTTGTTTGCACCATTAAACAATGGAGAACCAGACGAGCCACCCTCAGTAACACCAGTAATATCGTTGTTATTGTTCTGCCATTTTGCCCACCAGTGTCCATTTTGTGTGTTTGAATTGCTATATGTCTGAGCTGTCAACTGTTCAACATAGAATGATATTTTCTTAATGTCTCCTGACGGATGATGAATGCAAGCACCCGACTGTGCACCAGTAGTACTTCTATCCCAACCATTATAGTATGCACCGATAGTTTCGAGGTTATCTTCGGTTGTATTCAACTTCAGAAGCAAGAAATCGGTTCCAGTAGCCTGGTTTCCTGAAGGACGAGCTTTAATTGTACATCCTGTAACGGTCTGGTAATTAGGCTCCGAATTTGGATTTGTACAACCAGAAGCTTCGAAATTAAAGTAAAATTCCCATTGATCGACAGAACCAGCAGCATCAACACCGCCGCAATGGTCAGCTGTAAGGAAATAAGGTGTTCCATCGTTTGCCGTATTATTAACAAGCGAACCTGTGCAGAAGCCACCAGACCATCCCATTACGATGAATATTTCGGCTACACCTTTTTTCTGGTCTTGCCAGTTAGCGCCAACCTGACAGTTGACATTAACCTCACAAGCTTCAGAATCGCCAAAGCCAGTTGCACGTTTTTGCGCATAATAACCTACATACGCATCAACACCGCGATAGAAATATGCGAGCTGGTCAATATTAAACACAGGAGTTCCGACAACCGATGCCGGCTGCATATATTCCATATACAACACATCGCCCTGAATCATCTTTGGCGAATAGTAAGTTCCAAACTTTGGATTATCATTTGCATCTACCTTTACAAGCTGCTGCCTATTTTCGTTATAAAGGAAAAGTGTTGCGCCACTGGGGATGTAGAATTCCCTGCACATCACCTTCAATGCCTTTGCACCTTCACATGCTATACGCACACGCCATATTTTTGAACCATCGGCAAGCACATCGGTCGTACCGCAATTATCCATGTTCATATTGACATCAAGGATTCGTGCGACTTTATACATCTCGCCATTCTTCTCATCTGAGGCGTCCTCGTTCATTACCTGAACCATGTCGGGTGGAGTAACAACTACATTGTCTATTTCCGACAATAATCCCGGACTTTTGAAGCTAACTGGCTGATTCTGCGAATATACTGTAGCAGAAACCAGCAATGCAGCAACGCTTAAAACGAATAATACTATCTTCTTCATTTTAATAATTTTTACGTTAATAAAAAACGGTGCAATTTAAGAAAAATTTTTTACAAAGAAACTTTAACCGCTATTTTTTTAGACGTTTTTTTACGAAAAAGGTTGCCTGGCATATAGAGAAAAACTACATGCAACAATATAATTTTCAATTGCTTTTGTAGAATTTCCTTTTTAAGAATTAATTTTCAACAAAAAAATTTGCCATTATAATTTTTTACTGTAATTTTGCAGTCCCAAAACTACGGGAGGATTGACCAATTAGCTCAGCAGGTAGAGCACCTGCCTTTTAAGCAGGGGGTCTGGGGTTCAAGTCCCCAATTGGTCACAAAACCGCTTGATTTTCAAGCGGTTTTTCTTTTTATATACCTACATAAGAAAAAGGGAAGTCGATGGCTTCCCTTTTCTTTATAATACATATAACAACTTTTACTTCTCCAACTTTTTCTTCATATTCTCAAGTTGCGTTTGCATATCGTCAATATCTTTTCCCATTTTTTTCATTTCTTTCGGGAATTCTTCGACCTGCTTTATTTCCTTGAGAGCATTGTACTGAACCTTAAGATTTGTGAGAGCCTCATCGAAAGATTTTACCGGGCGAAAGATATATTTTTCGAGGGTCTGCTCAAGTGCTTCGCCACGAAGGTTCTTTGCAACTATAACACCGTTGCCGTCGATTAGGAAATTGCAAGGAATGCTCGACACCTGATACATACGGCCTGCTTCACAGTTCCAATACTGCAAGTCGCTCACATTTGTCCATGTAAGTCCATCTGAATCAATAGCTTTCTTCCATTGTTCGGCTGCCTTATCGAGTGATACGCCATATACAGTAAAGCCATCACCAGCCTGGAAATACTTGTCCTTATATGCATTGTATGCCTTCACTACATTGGGGTTTTCCTTGCGGCATGGTCCGCACCACGATGCCCAGAAATCTATCAGAACCATTTTTCCTCGCAATGATGACAACTTAACAGTATCGCCATTGGGAGTTGGCAAGCTAATTTCTGGAGCAACATCCCCTACTCTAATCCCAACATTCTGTGCGCCAGCAACAAAAGATACAACAATGGCAAATGCCAAAAACAAAATTTTCTTCATATTATTAATAATTTATTCGTTCAATTTTTGCGCCCAGCTTGTTGAGGCGTACATCAATATTTTCGTAACCGCGGTCAATCTGCTCGATGTTTCTAATCAGGCTAGTACCCTGTGCCGACATCGCTGCAATAAGCAAAGCCATACCAGCACGTATAGTGCGGGTCGCACAGTATAATCTGTGCTCCCATATCTATAAGTTTATCGACGAAGAACAGACGGCTCTCGAACATCTTCTGGTGGATGAGCACACTTCCCTTTGCCTGTGTAGCCACAACAAGGAATACACTAAGCAAGTCGGGAGTAAGTCCCGGCCAAATTGCATCCGAAATATTCATTATAGAACCATCGATGAAACTTTCGATCTGGTAATGGTCGTGATGCGGTATATAAATGTCATCGTTAATATGTTCGAGCTTGATGCCTAAACGACGGAACGAATCGGGAATAATACCCAGCATATCGTAGCGTACATTCTTGATTGTCAACTCCGAGCCTGTCATTGCTGCCATACCTATGAAGCTACCGATTTCAATCATATCGGGCAAGATTGTATGTTCAGCGCCATGGAATTCGTCGACACCTTCGATATGAAGCAAATTGGAACCTATTCCTGTTATCTTTGCTCCCATGCGGTTCAACAGCTTGCACAACTGCTGGATATAAGGTTCGCATGCGGCATTATATATGGTAGTCTCACCTTTGGCCTTCACTGCAGCCATGATAATGTTTGCAGTACCAGTTACCGAAGCCTCCTCGAGATGTATGTAAGCACCTTCTAGTTTTTCAGCTTCGAGAGAATAGAAATTTTCTTCGAAACTATAGTTAAACTTTGCGCCAAGCTTTTGGAAACCAATAAAATGAGTATCAAGACGACGGCGACCAATCTTATCGCCACCCGGTTTTGGCATGAAAACCTTTCCGAAACGGGCCAGCAGTGGACCGAGTATCATTATAGAGCCACGAAGAGCGGCGCCATCGGCTCTGAAAGCATCCGATTCGAGATAATCGAGGTTTACGGCATCGGCCTTGAAGGTATAAACGCCGTTACCATGACGGGTTACCTTGACTCCCATTGCAATAAGCAAGTCTATCAGCTTATTAACATCAAGAATATTAGGCACATTGCTTATTTTCACGCTTTCTTCGGTCAACAAAGTAGCGCAAATTACCTGCAAGGCCTCGTTTTTCGCTCCCTGAGGCACAATTTCGCCCTTCAACACATGTCCACCCTCAATCTTGAATGTTCCCATTTCTAATGATTTAATGTTTCTTTTTCTTCTTTTGCGGATTTCCAGTCGGCTGTGGCTGGGCTGGCTTTTTCTTTTTCTTCGGCTGCTGAGCAGGTGCTTGTGCCGACAAAAGTACGTCCTTATAGTCGCCCAACTTTATGTTTTCAGGTACCTGCACACGTCCTTCGGTCAGATATACGATTTCGCGGAATATAACATCATCTGGAATCAATTCCTTTTTCCACTGAATATAAGAACGTTTCATGTAGTTGGCTACATCCGAGAACAACACTCTCGAACGTTCTGGATCGGTCTCTTCCTCCAGCTTCTGGAGCATCGATTCGATTATCTTACCATAATGCCTAAACTTTATCGCGCCGTCGGAATAAGACAGACGTTCAGGCTTTTGCGACTTCACATCCTCCGTAATTACCGGATACGGCCAATCGATGTCTAGTTTAAAATTAGACAACTCCGACAATTGATCCCACAATTTTCGATGATAGTCGGTCTCCTCCTTTATTTCAGGATTCATGTTTTCCATAATTCCGACAATCGTTCTAGCCGCCCTGTTACGCTCTTCTCGGTCAGGAATCGAGCAACAATGATCAACCATCTGCTGGATTATTCGTCCATACTCAGGTATTCTCATTTTAGGCCTTTGTGTATTATAGTCCATCTTTCAATTTTTTAGTCGCAAAATTAGTCCAAGATTTGCAATTTAGCAAACTTTAATAATAATGTTTTAGTATCGCCGCTATCGAATTCGACAACGAGCTTTGTGTTTTCACCTTCGCCCAGTCTGCTTACAATACGTCCTTCGCCAAACATTTTGTGCAGAATCCTCACGCCTTCGACCAGAAGGCTTGCATCGGCGATTTCGCCCGATGGTACCGATGTTGTTTTCTTCAACGGCACAAGTTTTCTTTGCTGAGCCTCTACAGGCTTCGGTTCGGCAAACTTTGTAAACGAAGTAGGTCCGCTATATGTCTGCTTTCTCTCGAACCTTGTATATCCTTCGAACTCGTCGTCGAACGTTGCCAAAAACGGGCTTACCGACAAACCATGCCAATCGACATAATTGGCGTCTATATCTTTCAGAAAACGGCTAGGTGCCATCGGGGTAAGCTTACCGAACCTAAAACGGTTTTCGGCATAATAGAGCATTATTCTCTTCTTAGCCCTGGTGACAGCTACATAAAACAACCTGCGTTCCTCCTCCAGATCGCGTGGATCCATAACAGTTAATGCACCCGGGAACAAGTTTTCCTCCACGCCCGTAACAAATACGTTGTCGTATTCCAATCCTTTCGACGAGTGTATTGTCATCAGCGACACCCTGTTAAGATCTCCATCGTCGGGTTCCTCAAGGTCGGTAAGCACCGATACATTTTCGAGATAGTTGATTATGCCCATCGGCTCGCCAGTCTCGCGACGCGTATCGCAGAACATCTTGACGCCGTTGAGAAGCTCCTGGACATTCTCTCGACGTCCTTCACCCTCGGGAGTCTTGTCGGCCTGCAAATCGGTAAGGATTCCCGACTCCTTAAGCATCTCATCTACAAAAGCATAGGCGTCGTAAGAATCAATCTTTTCGGCAAAGCCGTTTATCATCACCGCAAACTCCTTCAGTCGCATACGGGTTGGAGCATTCACATCAAGTGGATACTTTTCGGGTGTGAAAATTATGTCCCAAACCGAAACCTGCATACTTTCTGCAGCAGCAACCACCTTGTCGATAGTAGTCTGCCCTATCTTTCGCGAGGGATAATTAACTATTCGCTTGAATTATCTCCTTGCGCTGGTAGAACGACATACCACCGAAAACCTTATATGGTATTCCCTGGTTACGCATCGACTCTTCCAATATTCTCGACTGCGCATTAGTCCTGTAAAGCACAGCAATATCGGAATACTTAGCTCCCGAATCGTGCAACTCCTGAATTTTCTTGGCTACGGTTACACCTTCCATATTGTCGGACACGGTCTTGTTTATCTGAACCTTTTCGCCAACCTCATTTTCTGAAAAGACCTGCTTTGGAATCTGTCCTTTATTCTTCTTTATCAACGAGTTGGCTGCATCAACGATATTTTGGGTACTGCGGTAATTCTGTTCCAGTTTGAATAGTTTGTAGTCGGGATAGTCGTTCTTGAAGTTCAGGATATTTTGAATTTCAGCACCGCGGAACGAATATATGCTCTGCGCATCGTCGCCCACGACAAACAACCGTCTGCACTTTTCCGACAACCGCTTAACAATAAGGTACTGTGCGAAGTTTGTATCCTGATACTCATCGACAAGGAAATAGTCGAACCGTTCCTGATACTTTGCCAAAGTCAATGGATCGATCTTGAACAGGATGTTTGTATAAAGCAACAAATCGTCGAAATCCATTACATTCGACTTCTTGCACCTCTGGAAATACAACTTATATATGTTCCCGAATTCGGGGCGATGAGCAGCACGGTCTTCGGTCATATAGCCTGAGTTTGCAAGGTATGAATCTGGAAGTATCAGTCGGTTCTTGCATGCAGATATCCGGCCGGCAATGCTCTTATACTTATAGTTATCCTCATCGAGTTTCAGTTCCTTTATAATATCCTTCACAAAGTTCTGAGAATCGGCGGCGTCATATATAGTATAACTGCTTGTAAAACCAATTTTTTCGGCTTCTATCCTCAGTATTTTTCCAAATATGGAATGGAAAGTCCCCATCCACAACGACTGTGAGGCATTATAACCGAGCAAAGTATCGATTCGTTCCTTCATTTCTTCGGCAGCCTTGTTCGTAAACGTCAGAGCCATTATCCTATGAGGATCCATTCCATTCGAAATAAGGTATGCAATCTTATGCGTCAGGACTCTGGTTTTTCCAGAACCTGCACCAGCAATCACTAAACTCGGTCC
>CADARW010000189.1 GCA_902790405.1 uncultured Bacteroidia bacterium | reverse complement strand
TTACCGCAAATTCTTTGCGTCGGCATACGCAGTGCCGCCATACGATGGTTGCACTGATGAAAATGCAAAAGTTTACAACGACAGGCTGAGATTGCTTGAAATGCCGCTCGATTTTGCCACTCTCGACTTGTCGCTGTATGAAATAAGTCCTGACTTGTCGTTTTTTACCACAGATGCTAGTGGCAACAGGATTGCACGTCCCGAAATGCTTGATATGGCTCAAAGGTTTGTCGCCGATTGCGAAAGGCTTGGCGTAAAGCAACTTGACGAGGCAAAATATACTCCTAAGCAGATGCAGGAAAACATTGCCAATATTGTTGCAAAGTCAACTGGAAAGAATTTGGCATTGGGTAAAAAGGTAATATGTTCGACTACATGGAGCGACACTTACGATGTTGGTGGTCCAAAAGCCCTTACAGATGGCAAAGTCGGTTTGATGAACTATTATTACAACTGGCTTGGTTTTCAAGGTGAAGACATGGATGTTGTTGTGGATTTGGATGCCGAGCAAAATATTTCCGAAGTTAGTGCCGACTTTTTGTTTTATCCATTGTCGTGGATTTTTGTACCTAAATGCGTAACTTGTTATGTATCTGATGATAGCAGAAAGTGGCGGGAAGTCTCTCATAAGGATTACGAGAACGAGGAATCGCTGGCTGAATGTAAGATTGTTGGCTTCAAGTTTCCCGTCTCGGAGAAAAATGTCAGATATGTACGGCTGAAAGCCGAGTCGTTGCGAGTGAATCCCGAATGGCATCGTGGAGTGGGGCAGCCGTGCTGGATTTTCTGTGACGAAGTAGTTGTAAGATAAAAAAGGCGGATTTCTCCGCCTTTTTGTCTTTTATGAGTGTTGGTGAGTGTTATTTTTTTAGTAAATCGACGCTACGTTCAACAAACTTGCTGAGCGATTCGCCCTTGAGCAGATTGTTGGCAAGCAAGGCAAGGTCGAACAACTGGCTGACAATCTTTTGGCTCTTGCCGTATTCTTTGTACAAGTCCCTGCGCTTGTCGTCGTTCTCGTTAATCTGCTTGCGCAGGTCGTCGAGACGATTCTTTTCCTCAACAGGCTTTTCGTCCTCGGTCTTGTACTGCTTCATCTTTTCGTCGAGGGCATCCTTCTCGGCTTTCAGCTTGTCGGCTTCGGCGTTGATTTCGTTGCGCTTGTCGGCGGTTGCCTTTTCCATGTCCTTGCTGATGCCTACGATAAGCGGATGGTTGGTGTTGACGATGACCTTGTAGTCGTCGGGCATGTCGCGGTAGAAGTTTGTTCCGCCACTGAAAGCCGACATATCCTTCATACGACGCATAAATTCTTCGCGGACAATTACGACTGGCATATCTTCGGGCGACATGCTGTCACTGACAACGTAGAAACGCTTGTCTTCGGGAGTTACACCCTGGAATGCCCACTTGATGTCGTCCTGCTCGTTTGCACCAAGAACCGACTCAATTTTTTCTTCCTTGCGGATAAGGTTGTCAATAATGTCGGAATCGACACGGACAAAATGGCACTCTCCGAACTTCTGTTCAAGGAAATTGATGAAATGAATGTCAAGTTGACCGTCCATCAGCAGAACATCGTAGCCTTTGGCCTTGGCTGCCTGAATGTACGAATACTGGTCTTCGACGTCGGTAGCGTAGAGGTAAACGAGCTGCTTGTCCTTGTCGGTCTGTTCGGGTTCAATTTTCTTCTTGTATTCCTCAAATGTGAAATATTTTCCTTCAGTGTTCTTGATAAGAGCAAACTTCTCAGCCTTTTCGTAGAACTTTTCGTCCGATAGCATACCGAACTCGATGAACAACTTAATGTCGTCCCACTTCTTTTCGAATTCGCTGCGGTTGTTCTTGAAAATCTCGGCAAGACGGTCGCCAACCTTCTTGGTTATGTGGCTCGAAATTTTCTTTACATTTGAATCGCTCTGCAGGTAGCTTCTCGAAACATTCAACGGAATATCCGGTGAGTCAAGAACGCCGTGCAACAACATAAGGTATTCAGGTACAATGCCTTCAACCGAATCTGTAACGAAAACCTGATTGCAGTAAAGTTGAATCTTGTTCTTGTTTACATCGAGGTTCGACTTCAGTTTCGGGAAGTAGAGTATACCTGTCAGGTTGAACGGGTAATCGACATTCAGATGGATATAGAACAGCGGTTCCTCGAAGTTCATCGGGTAAAGTTCGTGGTAGAACTTCATGTAGTCTTCGTCCTTGAGTTCGGTCGGTTTCTTCTTCCAAGCTGGGTTTGTGTCGTTTATGATGTTGTCCTCGGCGGTTTCCTGTTCCTTGCCGTCTTTCCATTCCTTTTTCTTTCCAAAAACTACTGGAACAGGCAGGAATTTGCAGTATTTTTCAAGCATTTCCTTGATTCTGTTCTCTTCGAGAAATTCTGCCGATTCTTCATCGATGTGCAGGATGATGTCGGTACCGATTTCTGGCTTTTCGGTTTCTTCGAGAGTGTATTCGGGGTCGCCGTTGCACTCCCAGCGAACAGCCTGAGCACCATCGCGGTACGACTTGGTGATGATTTCAACCTTTTCGGAAACCATAAACGACGAGTAGAAACCAAGTCCGAAATGTCCGATGATGGAATTGGCGATGTCCTTGTACTTGTCGAGGAAGTCGCCTGCACCCGAGAATGCAATCTGGTTGATGTACTTGTCAACTTCTTCAGCGGTCATGCCTATGCCGTTATCGCTGACAGTGATGGTTTTTGCGTCCTTGTTAACCGATACCTTTACTTTAATGTCGTCGGTGTTGCCTTTGTATTCGCCCGACTGCGACAGGGTTTTTAGTTTCTGGCTTGCATCAACAGCGTTTGATACCAATTCCCTGAGGAAAATTTCGTGGTCTGAGTATAAGAACTTCTTTATTACTGGGAAGATGTTTTCGGTGGTTACACCAATATTTCCTTTATTAGCCATAGTTTTAATTTTTTTAGTTTTGCCTCTGTTTGGTCAAATGTCATGCCATCGGGAAAATGGTGACAAATTGTCAGAGAAGGAGAAAAGAGCTGACGAGCTTACGTGTTTTTAAATTTCTGTTGGTTTGAAGTTGTTGGTTGTTGAGTTAAAACGATCAAAAACGGTTTCAAAAAAAGCTAAAAGGTTTTTCTATCCAATTATTGATGCAATAATGAAATGTATAATTGCAATTGTCATAATGGTTGCTGCGATAATGATTGCAATTTGTAAGTTATTTGCTCTAAGTTATCAAACTTATAACGGGATTGGTAATTAAGTGGCAACATAATATTAGTTTGTTGTTTAGTACCATCAACAAAGAAATAACTCAAAGAAAAAGTAGTACTCATTTCTTTATCAGTTGCAGGCATATGCACTCCAATATATAACCTACAATAACTTCCACAAGAAGAATAATCACTTTTGCTTAAGTGAATCTGTTGGTAATTTTTGGCATCCCCGAAATTTGAGAAAGGAACAACACTTTTTGATTTTTCTTTAGAAATTTCGTAATTAAATTCTAAATCATTTCCGAAAGAATTAAGTATTATTTCAGTGTCATAT
>CADARW010000188.1 GCA_902790405.1 uncultured Bacteroidia bacterium | reverse complement strand
TGGCTATGAGGAATTTGTTATTAATATCGATATTTGCTGTTTTCTGCATATCGGCCAATATAAACGCACAGGATGTAGTTCCTGTAATACAGTCGGGACATTCAGGCAGCATCATGTTTGTTGAATGGGACAACACTGGACGCTACATAGCAAGCGCCGACGACAATAACGAAATTATCATTTACGATATAATTGCAGGTAAGGTTTTCTTCAGGACAAAATTCCCCGGCACCAAACTTGTTACTGGAATAAAATTCTATGAAGACGGAAAACTTTACGCAAGCAATACCGAATATGCAATATGCTTCGACCCGCTGACATTGCAAACCACCGATGCTCCTCACGGAGTTCCACCCAAGAAAATGTCGCCAAACTTCAAGGTTAGAAATTCTGCTCTTAAAAAAATTGGCGGAGCAACCACCTTGTTCAACCGTAGTGCATATACAAAATTCACCTATGTTGCCGAATCTGAAGATCACAACTATATTATTGCTGGCGACGAAAACGGTGGCTTGTATTTCTGCAACACAAATCTTGCACTTCAGAAATACGACAACGTACATAGCTTGCCAATAAACGACATTTCGTTCTCAAAGGAAGGCAATATGGTTGCTGTAGCATCAGCAGATCGTTCTGTTAGTATATGGCGACTTCCATCGTACAAGATGGAAAAACGCTTCATACCTAGAAGCTTCAACATTTCGGCTCTTGCATCCAGCAAGGACAACCAATCGTTTGTTTTTGGCGACGAACTGGGATATTCGTACAGAATAACCTTTACCATCGACAAACTCATATGCGACGCTGTTGACACCCACGACGGACAGATAAACGACATACAGATGTCTCCCAATAACAATGTCGCTGTAACTGCAGGTAGCGACAACTCTGCAACTGTAGTCGACTTCGAGAACAAGTGCGTACTTCAGAAGTTCAAAGCACAGAGCAGTTCTGGCAAGGTAAAACAGGTTTTCGACATTAAGGCAATTCAGGAACAAGCACTGAAGGGCAACGATGCCAAGAATAACATGTACGATGAAAATGTATATTCTGTAGCAGTTAGCCCCGACGGAAAATACATTGCCTTTTCGGCTGGCAAATGGGGTTTGAACGACCCAGTGCTCAAATTTGCAAACATATCATCGCTAAACATTCTCGGCAACAAGGACGAACGTAGCCCCAAGAAAGGTGTTGCACCAGGTATGGCAGTAGCAAACAACATGCACATATTCAAACAGATGTGCTTCGATACCACAAACAATCTGTACGGCATTGGCGAAGAAGACAGAAAGATATACAAATACAAGCCAACAATTACTGGCTTTGGCGTAGGTACCGAGTGTGAAATGAACATGCTTACCGAAAATGCGAAACTCGACAACACTTTGCTTGTTCGTCAGAAAAACGAACCTACAATGAACGACTACTACCTTATAAAGATAGACCCGTCGACTGGCGACGTCTACAAGTGCAAGGGCTACGAAATAGAACGTCTTGGCAAGGACGGCAAGAACGTAACCTATAAAGGACAATACGGATTCATCAATGATTTCATCGTGATGAAAGGACAACAGTTCCTAATTGCATCGGCAAAAGATGCTTCGCTTAACATCTACGACATACAATCTGGCAAGAAACTTCTAAGCATCTACGTTGTCGATGGCGGTAAACTTATCTACGTAACTCCAGAACATTACTACATGGCAACTGGCGACGCAATTACCGGTCTCGGTTACTACCACGAAGGTAAGATTTATCCCGCAGAACAGTTCGACCTTAGGTTCAACCGTCCAGACCTTGTTTTGAAATCGCTCGACATATTCGACAACGAAATCATAGCCATGTACAAGTCTGCATACAACAAGCGTATCCAGAAACTCGGTTTTACCGAAAGCATGTTGAATGGCGAACTCGAACTTCCCGAGATAAAGATTATGAATCTCAACGAAATACAGCTCACTACCCACCAGCCGACAACATATATGAAATTGTCGATGAAGGATGCCAACTACAATCTCAACCGACTCAACGTATATGTAAACGACGTTCCTGTTTACGGCACAAACGGCATGGATTTGAGCGACAGATATTCGCGTGAAACTATTGTAAACATTGAGATTCCGCTGTCGTCGGACAGAAACGTAATACAGCTCTCGTGCACAAACGAAAAAGGTATGGAATCGCTCAAGGAAGAAATTGAAGTCTTCTACGACAATCCAAACAAGAAGAAAAAGCCGACGCTCTATCTGATTTCACTGGCTGTAGCAGAATACGAACAATCTGAATACAACCTGCGCTACACCATCAACGATGGTCGCGGATTTGTAAAGTTGTTCAGCGAACATGCCGACAAGTTCGACCATGTTGTTGTAGATTCGTTATACAACAGCAACTGTACAAAGGCTAATTTCCTTGCTCTTAAGGAAAAACTCATGAAAACAAATGTCGACGACTATGTATATCTGCACATTGCAGGCCACGGTTTGCTCGATGACGACCTCAACTGGTACTTTGCAACACAAAACATCGATTTCTTCGACCCATCGGTAAACGGACTAAAGTACGAAGAGATTGAAAGTGTACTCGACGGCATTCCTGCTCGTAACAAATTGTTCCTTATGGATGCCTGCCACTCTGGCGAAGTCGATAAGGAAGACGGTGTAAATATTGCTGAAAAGGCAGAGGGTGACGAAACCCGTGGTGCTGTAACTGTAAACAAGCGCAAAAAGACAAAGAACAGCCTTGGTAACTCGTTCGAACTTATGCGTCTGCTCTTCAGCGACCTCAAGAAGGGAACTGGAACAGTTGTAATTTCAGCTGCTTCGGGTGGCGGTTACGCATTGGAAAATGAATCAATTGAAAACGGTATCTTCACCTACTGCCTGATGGACGCATTCAAGAAAAACAAAGCCGACAAGAACAAGGACAAGTCGATTTCTGTTTCTGAATTGCGTAGCTTCATATTCGATGGCGTAAAGAAGATGAGTGAAGGAAAGCAGCAGCCAACCTCACGACAAGAGAACCTACAGAACGACTTCAGCGTTAAATAAGAAAAAGGAGGTGCAAGCCTCCTTTTTTATTTCAAACATCTATTAGAAAAACGGATTATTCTCGACCTCGTAACCTATCGTTGTACTACCACCATGTCCAGGCAAAGCCTTGCAATCGGCTGGCAACACAAACAGCTTCTTTGAAATGCTTTCAATCAACTGTGCATAGCTGCCGCCTGGCAAATCGGTACGCCCTATCCCACCACAAAACAAAGCATCACCACAAACGACAAAATTTCCATCTTCGGAATACAAGGCAACACTTCCCTGCGAATGTCCAGGAACTTCAAGCACTTTCAAAGATGAATCTCCAAAACTAATAATGTCGCCATCGGAAATGTTTTTGTCGGGCAACGATTGCGGATTCATAACTTACTGGCTTCTACAAAATTCTCCAAAGCCAGCATTTCGCGGTCGGAATTTACAGCGCCATCGATTATTACGGCTTCTCCAGTCTCGTCGAAAACTATATATGCATTTACACCAAACGCATTGAAAACAAATGTATTATACTCAACCATAAATATTATTCCTTATTTCGTGAATGCTTCCATCGCCTATGCGACCAGAGCCAAAACTCGGGACACTCCAGAATATCCTTCTCGAGACGCGAAAAATACAATTTAGTTATTTCGCCCTGTTCGTACTGCTGAGGATTATCTATCAATTTCTCGAAAGTCAATTTATAATGTCCGCGGCGGGGCTTAGAAATTTTCATGTACAATGCAGGCATATTCATTTTGCGAGCATAAGCCTCGGGGCCATGAATGCAGGCAGTATCGTGATGCAGGAAATCGAGCCATATTGCACGCTCCACATTCGACGGACTCTGGTCGGCAGCCATAATCACGCCGAAAGGACCATTGCCGATGCTCCCATCGAACACCGACTTGGTCTGCTGTACCGCAACCATCTTCATGCCGAACCTGCCACGCCTCGTCACACCGTACTTCTCCGAGTACTTATTAGTCAACGGCAAATACAATGCCACAGTCTGGTGCTTGATGGCCATGTCGGTAGCCAACATACCATATTCCCAGTTCCCATAGTGACTCGTAAGCAGCAATACAGATTGACCCCGATCAAAATATTCGTTTGGAATTACGACATTCTCGACTAAGTAGCGCTTCTGTATCTGCTTGCGTGAAATTGTCATCGCCTTTATGGCTTCCAAAGTCACATCTGCCAGATGATGGTAGAATTTTTTGGTAAGTGCCTTGATTTCGGCATCGCTCTTTTCGGGGAACGACTTCCGCAAATTGTCTATCACAACCTTCTTGCGATAGCCAGCTACATAATAAATAATGAAGTAGAATACGTCCGCCCAGAAGTAAACCATAAAAAAAGGCGTTATCCTCGAACAAGCAACGAGGAATCGGAACGATATGTATTCCAAGAACTTCAACGTGACACTTCTTCTTATCACAATTATCACCACAATGGTAATGATGATCATTGGCAGCAACCTGGCACTTTCCCTTGGTATGGTGGGTGC
>CADARW010000187.1 GCA_902790405.1 uncultured Bacteroidia bacterium | reverse complement strand
AAAAGGAGTAGGGGGGCTTGTCCTGTGTGCGGTGCTTGTATTGTTGTCAACATCGCGGTACTTTATGGTGAATGCCGAATATGTAAAGCAGACAATGCGTGGCGGTTCGGAAATCACTGTCAACGAACACGATTTGTATGGAACTGAAAGTCAAACAAATACCATCGATGGACTAGATGCCGATTATGCATCGGAATGGAGCTACGGCAAGGCGGAAACAATGACTTTGCTTGTGCCTGGATTTTATGGCGGCAGTTCCGATGAATTGTATTGGGGCGAACAGCGTTTCACAAATGGAACCGTATATATAGGTGCAATAATTGTTTTCCTGTTTTTGCTTGGTTTACTGATTGTTAAGGAACAGGAACGCTGGTGGTTGATTGCAACTGCTATTATTGGAATACTATTGGCGTGGGGAAGTAACTTTCAATGGTTCAATGTCTTACTGCGCAATTATCTGCCAATGTACAACAAGTTCCGTTCGCCATCGATGAGCCTCGTTATTGTAAGCGTGTCGGCGGTTATAATGGCCTTGCTTGCATTGCGACAGATTTTCAACGATACAGACAGAAAAAAGTACAACATTCCGCTCTATATTTCGGCTGGTATAACACTGATAGCCTGCATTATAGTTGCAATTGTAGGACCATTGACAGGTTCGTTTAGTGGAGCAGGGGATGCTGGTCTAGGAAAGAGTACAATCGAAGCGTTAATCGCCGACCGCAAAAGCATGATGATTACCGATGCATGGAGGTCTTTCGGTTTTGTACTTGCCACAGCGGTGGTTTTATGGATGTTTGTTAACAACAAACTGAAAAACAACAAGTTAGTTGTAGCAATAATAGGCGTACTTGTAATGGTCGATTTGATTGGAATTGACAACAGATACCTGAATGACTGCAAGTACATAAAGGAATCTGCACTTGATTTGAAGCCAGATGATGGCGACAAGCAAATATACAAGTTAGCAGAAGAAAACAACGACATTGACTATCGTGTATTTAACATAAAGCCCAAACAAGGCAGTGCATTCAACGATGCGCGAACATCGGCATTTCATCATTCTGTTGGTGGATATAGTGCTGTAAAACTCGGTAGGTATCAGGATATTATGGAATTATATCTGGCACATTACAACAAAAATGTAATGAATATGCTGAATATCAGATACTTCCTTAAATTTAAGGATGGCACTTATCAAGTTCGCAGAAATGCCGATGCGTTTGGTAATGCATGGTTTGTGGATTCTGTAAAATTTGTAGAATCGGCCAACGAGGAAATTTTGGCTCTAAACGACGAGAATCTAAAAAATAAGGCAATCGTAAACAAAAATGAATATAGCGGATTGTCGGCAGGTTATGTGCATGACTCAACTGCGGAAATTTCTTTGGTTACAGAAAAGCCTTATAATCCAAATTCGCGTAAATATTCTGTGCGTACAAGCAATAATGTGCTGGCTGTATTTTCTGAAATTTATTATAGTCCTGATTGGCGTGCATATATTGACGGAAATCCAGCTGAATATGTACGGGCTGATTATTTGTTGAGAGCCATGGAAATTCCAGCTGGCGAACATACTATAGAATTCCGCAACGAAGCACCAACATTTCATAAGTGGGAAATGGTTGAACTCATTTCCTCAATTTTTCTTGTAGTGTTAATTGCAGGAGCAATATTTATCAATTTTCGTAAAAAGAAATCGACAACAATTTAATCATTAAATTTCCCCATATAGGGGTATTTGAAAATCCTATTTTACATAATATAAATTATAGGACAAATGGGATGCAAAAAATTTAAACTGAGACAACATGAGATTTTTTCAAAAAAATCGAACCATTTGGGTAACGCATCAATTTTTCAAAAAAAAAATGGCATTGGATTATTTTTGAAAATTAGGAAATCCTCAAATCCTCAAATCATCAAATTGCATTTTACGGTTCCACCATAATGCTCAATGAGAAATTTGAATTCGGGCTAAGCTGTCGTTCGTTTATTGTTTCGTTGTCGCAAAAGTTTTCAATGGAAATGCTAGTTCTTTCATAAATCGGAATTACTGCATCGTAGATTCGTTCGATAATTCTAACCTTATCGTCCTTCGAGTATGTAATTTTTTGCGGAATCCATCCACAACCGCCAACCTGAATGAAATTATCGAATGTAATTGCATATCTATGTCCATCGGTTTTATTTCGCATAACCATACGAGGCAACAAAGTCTGCGAGTCGAACCATATCTGATTCTCATTCTTCGTATCGTCGCTATATTCGCTAATGCCTACAATGTAATATTTATGGCCTGTCGTATCGGTATAACTGCAAAAATCAGATGTGTTTGCAAGTCCAGAATTATTAATGTGATTTATGGCATCATCAGCCGTCATACCATATAAGTCCATGACTACCAGTACAAAATCATTTACATCTGCACGCGCCGAAACCAATTCGCCTCCCGAAAAGGCATATATTGAGTCATTGATGTAAATGTAGCCGTCGTCGTTAATCATGTCGGTTTTAAGGATATGTTGCGACGGTCTTACATATTCGGCGCTACAAGTACTGCGTTTTTCGCTATTGTCGTCGTCAAACCTTATGACCGAAATCATGTATCTGATATTATTGAACCAATTGTGCTCGTACTTTTTTTCTATGGCCGAAAATAATGATTTTGAGGATGTTATATTTGAACATGAGGATGCCGACAATAGGAAAATTATTCCAATTGCCAGCAAAACAAATGTCTTATTTCTAAACAATCCGTTCATCAATAGTTACAATTTATAAAATTTGACCATTAAGAATTACCGTATCAATCAGATCGGTGCAATATGCGTACGGCATAAATTCTATCGAAGGTATTTCCTTTGTAATGAAAACATTAGCCTTCTTCCCTACGGTAATGCTTCCTGCTATGTCGCTTACGCCCATGGCATAAGCCGAGTTGAGCGTCGTGGCGATAACTGCTTCTTCGGGAAGAAGCTTGTAGTTTACACAAGCAAGCGACATCATGAACTTCATGTTTCCTGCAGGCGAAGACCCTGGATTGTAGTCGGAAGCAATTGCCACAGGCAATCCTGCTTCTATCATCTTGCGTGCCGGTGCGTATGGCATATTGAGGAAGAATGCTGCTCCTGGCAGAATTGTCGGCATGGTTTCGCTATCCTTCAGCACTGCAATCTCTTCGTCTCCAGTATATTCGATGTGGTCAACCGAAAGAGCGTTGTACTTCACTCCTACCTGTATGCCTCCCGATTTTGCCATTTCGTTCGCATGAATCTTTGGACGCATACCATATTTTATTCCTGCCATAAGAATGCGTTCGGTCTGCTTTTTGCTGCCTTCCTGACTGCAAATGCAACATTCTTTCAGCCTTGCCCCGTCCGCCACATTATGGCGCAGATCCCGCGTCATTTCCTCGCTGTAAACGTCGTTGACAAATACCTTTATTCCTTCCTCTTTGGAGGAGATCACCGAAAGGGTGACAAAATCGCTCGCATCCAGAACAATGTTCTGCGTTTTGGAAAGAGAATCTCTGTTTGCTCCCTGAGTAGCAAATTTTCCGTTTGCCGGATCGAGCAGGATCTTCGCC
>CADARW010000186.1 GCA_902790405.1 uncultured Bacteroidia bacterium | reverse complement strand
TACGACCGCATTATCCGCGACACCGCCGAAATGAACCGCATTGCCGAATACATTGAAAACAATGTGGCGGAATGGGATTTGAATAGGGGTGTTGACTATCAAATAGATTAAATAAAACAATTATCTTTGCAGAAATAAATAAAAAAAACAACAAGGCATGAAACGATTTTCAATTATGCTTATTTTGCTGCTGTCCGTGTTTGTGGTCATGGGACAGAAGGCATCTGTTGAACATTCGCGCGTACCTATATATCTGACTGGCAGCGGAAGTTTGGGCGCAAACAGATATTATGATGCTGGCGTGTCGCCGCTACACTATTCGGGTTTTGCACCAAGTGTCGATTTTGGCCTTACCGTCGAGTGGAAACGTTGTCGTGTAGTGCTGAACAATGTCGTTGACGGATGTTTAGGCGCAGAAAACAAGTCTGATTCGGATGCTGGCGCCAATGGTGTTACAATCAACTTGAGCACAGCTTTTCTGTACCGAGTTGCAGAACCTGCCGAGGGCTCGTTGAGACTTTGGGTCGGCGGTTCGTTGAACCCGTACACCGACATTCGCATAAACCAGAAAATGATGAACGCATCAGTCGGCCTGACATTTATGTTTGCGTTCGATGCAAACTTCCGTCTCGAGTACGACATTCCTTCACGCCGTCGCACCGACCTTTTTACTTTGTTCGCCGATGTGTCGCTGCCAATATTTGCTTTTGGAACCCGTCCTGGCTATGCGTACGTATATAATGCAACCTCGTCCGACAATCCTATCGAGTATCTGCTCGATAGCTATGAGTCGTTTGCAATTGCAATGCCCGGAAATACAACTGACATCGGAATATTTTTCAACCTCAAGAACCGCAATAGGATAGGACTTTCGTATCGTTGGGACTACTGGACAACGCGCCACACCGCAACGCATCGCTTCGACAATGCCTATCATACTGTAAATTTGAAGTTAATGTTTAATATCAATTGATTATGAGAAAATTACATATAGCGTTAGCATTTTTAGCCTTTGTCTTGCTCGTTAGTTCGTGCGAAAAGGCGTTTATGGAAAAGGAACCTGGCAAGGATCCTGTTACAACATTCGAATACCTCTGGAAAACCGTTGACGAGCAGTACTCGTTTTTCGATGTGAAGGGCGTTGACTGGGATTCGGTTTACGCAGTGTATAGACCTAAGGTTTCTGAAAAAATCAGCGACGACAGCCTGTTCAATGTTTTGGGCGCAATGCTAAATGCCCTAAACGATGGACATACAAACCTTATTTCACCTTTTGATGTGTCGCACAACGAGTTGGTATATCGTAGGATGTACGCGAACAGCAACATAGATCCCGATGTGGTCGTGCTCAATTATTTGACTATAAATTACCATACGACAGGGGCTTTTACTCACAATGCTATCCGCGACGGACAGATTGCATATCTGCGTTATTCTTCGTTTACCAGTTCGATTGCCGATGACGATTTGGAATATCTGGTGAACCGCTATAAGAACACCAAGGGTATGATAATCGACTTGCGCCAGAATGGTGGAGGCAACGTGGATAATGTGTGGAACTTGATGAAACTCTTTCCTCGTGGTGACCGTCAGCTTTACCAGACTCAGATAAAGAATGGTCCTGCTCACGACGATTTTTCCGACATTAGCATCGTGAAGCAACCAAGTCACGACGAGAAAACAACATACGGTAAGCCCATTGTCGTTCTTACCGACCGCGGTTCGTATAGCGCAACGTCGTTCTTCTCGCTGTGCATAAAGTCAAATTTTCCCGATGCTACCATAGTAGGTGATACTACAGGAGGCGGACTCGGTCTGCCAAACGGCGGCGAATTGCCAAACGGATGGTCGTACCGATTCTCCATAACGCGTACCCTCGACAACAATGGCAACAACTACGAAAATGGTATGCCTCCCGATGTTACTGAAATCCTCGATCCGGTGCAGACAGCACAAGGCATCGACAATGTGATAGAAAAGGCATGCGATATTTTGTTAACCATAGCAAAATAATGAATGTTAAATAGTTGTCCTTTGAAAAGCTCAAGTAGTAAATCTTCAAATCATCAAATCCTAAATCCCCGTGTCTTGGTTTTATCTCATATTAGCAGCATTGTTTGAAGTCGGCTGGCCTTTGGGCTTCAAGTTGTCCGACCTGCACCCCGAACATTTCTGGTTGTACATTTCGCTTGCAGTCGTAAGCATGGCACTTAGCGGTTTTTTCCTCTATCTGGCGCAACGGGTTATTCCCATTAGCACTGCCTACATAATTTGGACAGGCATCGGGGCTGTATGTACCTTTGTGCTTGGCTTTGTGTTCTTTGGCGATTCGGCCTCGTTGCTGCGCATGTTCTTCGCCCTGCTGATACTGGTCGGCGTGGTTGGCTTGGAACTGACGGCCAGGGGATAAATCAGTTAATTCGACAATCGTAAGTCGTATTTCGTAAATATTCCTTATCTTTGCACTACAAAAACATATCTTATGGCTTTACAGGAATCTTTTGAAATACAAGGAAATAAGCTTTTTAAGCGTCGCAGTTGGTTGCCGGTATTGATACTTGTGCCTGGCGCAGCATGGTTTGCATACCTTACTTATTTGCGCAACGAGGTAATGCCTTGGTGGTTGCCAGTGATTTTCCTATGCATTGGTTTTGTTGGACTTGCAATCAGAATTGCAACGGTAGGACATACACCCAAGGGTACTAGCGGTCGCAATACCACTCAGGGACAAGTCGCAGAACAACTCAACACCTCGGGAATATATTCCACGGTGCGTCATCCGCTTTACCTCGGCAATTTCTTCATGTGGCTGGCTCCCGCGCTTATGGTGCTTGACTTGTGGTTTGTGTTGTTCTTCTGTGCATTCTACTGGATTTACTACGAGCGCATCATGTATGCCGAAGAGGCGTTTTTGCGTAAGAAGTTTGGCGATGCCTACCTCGAATGGGCAAACCGTACACCTGCATTCATTCCAAGTTTCCGTAACCACTGCAAGTCGACCTTGCCATTTTCGGTGCGTAATGTTTTGAAACGCGAGTACAACGGCTTTTTCAACCTCATTCTTGTAATGACTGCTTTCCGCGTACTTGAATTCGCAATAGTAGAACATAGGTTTTATCTCGATTGCGTTTGGATTGGCATTTTCGCAGCAGGATTGCTTATTTTCTTGGTGCTTAAGATTCTAAAGAAATTTACAAATGTCTTAAACGTGGAGGGTAGGTAATGAAAAGATATTTTGTGTTTGTTGCTCTTATTGCTCTTGTTTGGCTTTCTGCATGCAAGAATGAAGCTGGTGAGGAGCGAGGCGACCTTGTTACGCGCAAGATTATGTACGATGTGCCTATTGTAAACCTTCAGCTCGAAGACCGTACCGAGAAAGACCCGAACTGGTTCTGGGAGAATCTGCCTTA
Organism: uncultured Bacteroidia bacterium; assembly: GCA_902790405.1. Taxonomy (GTDB): domain Bacteria; phylum Bacteroidota; class Bacteroidia; order Bacteroidales; family ML635J-15; genus Bact-19. Next base: position 213 of record CADARW010000186.1, on the reverse strand, counting down.
TCCGGCTGGCGATGAGTTTGTTGACAAGTTGTTCGCCGATGCCCGCGATTGCAACTTACCCATTTATTATTACGACCCAGAAGGCGACTACGACCATCTCGATCGTATTCCCGACAAGGAAGTGAAGAAATTGTTCGAAAACGACATGAAAGTTTCGCTTCCAGTTCCCGATGTGTTCGATGAAGCAACAAATGCTTATATATCAAGACCTAA
>CADARW010000185.1 GCA_902790405.1 uncultured Bacteroidia bacterium | reverse complement strand
GACGGTCTCGACGTTGTCGAGAACGGACAGATCCTTCACAACCATACTCACGAAAACATACTTCACACTGGCGATTTGCTACTCAACGACTCTGGTGCACAGACAGATATGGGCTATGCTTCGGATAATACCCGTACTTTCCCCGTTGGTGGAAAGTTCTCGCAGAGACAAAAGGATGTTTACCAGATTGTGCTCAATACGATTAACGGCTCGATTCCAATGATGAAGCCGGGCGAGACTTACCAGTCTATTCACCTGAAGGCTTGCGAAATCCTTGCCGAAGGGCTCAAGGCTCTCGGACTTATGAAGGGCGACATGAAGGAGGCCGTACAGCAGGGCGCTCACGCAATGTTCATGCCTCACGGACTTGGCCACATGATGGGTCTCGATGTTCACGATATGGAAGACCTCGGTCAGATAAATGTTGGCTACGACGAGGAAGTTCAGCCGATAAAGATTTTCGGTGTGGCTTCGTTGCGTATGGGCAAGAGGTTGCAGGAAGGCAATGTCTTGACAAACGAGCCGGGTATTTATTTCGTGCCTCAGCTTATCGACATTTGGGAACGCGAACACAAGTTCGAGCAGTTCATCAATTATGCCGAGGTTGACAAGTATCGCGATTTCGGTGGCATACGTCTCGAGGACGACATCCTCATCACCCCGACAGGTTCACGCATCGTCGGTGACAGACGCATCCCTATTGAAATCAAGGATGTAGAAGATTTTATGAAATAGACGTATTTATTTTGGGGCAAGGTCATAGACCTGCCCCATTTATAGAAAATATATGGATAAAAAAATAACAATAGCCGTTGACGGCTTCTCATCCTGTGGAAAAAGTACTCTTGCCAAGCAGCTTGCTGCAAAGTTGGGGTATGTGTATATCGATACAGGTGCAATGTACCGTGCTGTGACGCTTTTTGCCTTAAGAAACAATATGGTTGTTGACGAGGAGCTCGACACTAAGCAACTTATATCGAGGTTGGGGGACATTAATATCCATTTCGAACTTAATGAAAATGGCGAACCGCAGACTTTCCTCAATGGAACCAATGTGGAACGAGAAATCCGCAAGATATATGTGTCGCAGTGGGTTAGTCCGGTGGCTGCAGTTCCCGAGGTTCGCCATGTGATGGTTGCTCAACAGCAGAAGATGGGCGAGGCAAAGGGCGTTGTTATGGATGGTCGAGACATAGGCACTACAGTTTTCCCCAATGCCGAACTGAAGATTTTTGTCACCGCTGATGTCGATGTTCGTGCGCAGAGACGCTACGACGAGATGCTCTCGAAAGGTGAGCCCGCCGATATGGCAGAGGTCAAACAGAACCTTCAGGAACGCGATCGCATTGACCAGAGCCGCGCAGAAAGTCCGCTTCGCAAGGCCGATGATGCCGTGGTGCTTGACAATTCGCATATAACTAGGGAAGAGCAGTTGCAGGTCGCATACGACTGGGCTATGGAGAGAATAAAATCCGCCCATTGAGCCTGTCGAAATGAGCGTAGTAGAAGTATCGAAGTGAAGAATGTGCTAGGTATTAATTGTTAATTATCAATTGTCCATTGTCCATTAAATTGGTAGAGATAGATAAATATGCTGGTTTTTGCTTTGGTGTTACCAAGGCTATCGGTTCGGCAGAAAAAGAACTGTCGGAGTTCGGTGTTGCATATTGTCTTGGCAAGATTGTCCACAACCAGAAGGAGGAAAATCGACTCGAGAAACTTGGACTTCATACGATTGACAGAGACGAGATGCAGACAAATCCGCCGTCGCGGATGCTGATACGCGCCCACGGCGAACCTCCGTCAACCTACGCCGATGCAGAACGACTTGGAATAACAGTGGTTGACGAAACTTGTCCTGTAGTGCTTAGGCTTCAGGGGCTTATCGCCAAAACATATCAAGAAAATCCCGATTGCGCTATTGTCATCTTTGGCAAGAAAGGACATGCCGAGGTTAACGGTTTGGTTGGGCAGACTGATGGCAAAGCCGTTGTGATTTCGTCGGTTGAAGAAGCGGAAAAACTGAACATAAGTGGTAAGGTCGCGCTTTTTTCGCAGACAACAGCTGATTTTCAGTTGTATATGCAAGTAGCAGATGTGCTGAAAAACAAGCATTTGGATGTAGTGGTACACGAAACCGTCTGCGGAAGTGTGAAGAACAGAGTGCCTCGGCTAAAAGAGTTTTGTGCAAACTACGATGTCGTAATTTTTGTCAGCGACGAGGCAAGTTCCAATGGACGAATGCTTTACGAAATGTGCCGTGCGACTAACAATAAGTCGTATTTTGTAACTGATGCAAACGATTTGCGTTCAGAATGGTTCGTTGGTGCGACATCGGTAGGCATAAGCGGAGCGACATCGACGCCATCGTGGTTGCTGGAGGATGTAAAACAGAAATGCTGTAACATCGTTGCGTGCAACGATAAAAAATAAAAAAGACAATGAAGGTTAACGAATTGAAGATTACCTATATTGAGAAATCGCATCAGGAATTGTCCGATGTTGAGCAAAGGCTTTTGAAGGAGGCAACTGATGCTGCACAAAAAGCCTACGCACCGTATTCGCATTTTAGGGTGGGTGCTGCAGTGAAATTGGCAAACGGAGAAATCCTCAGCGGATGCAATCAGGAAAATGCCGCGTATCCTTCTGGACTTTGCGCCGAACGGGTTACTGTCTTTTATGCTAACGCAAAATATCCCGACATTGCTGTCGAAACGCTCCTTATAACTGTTCTCGACGAAAACGGCGATTATCGCAGCAAACCAATCCCGCCGTGTGGAGCTTGCCGACAGGTGCTTACCGAAACCGAAAGCCGCCAGAAATGTCCGATGCGTGTGTTGATGGTCGGTAAGGACTATGTTCTTGAATTCGGTTCGGCATCAGATTTGCTACCTTTTATTTTTACTAGTAACGAATTAAAGAAATGATTATGGATAAGATTAAATTTTTTGTTGTTAATTTGCTTATTTTATTGGGAATAGCAACTGCTGTAAATGCACAGAAGGAGTGCCCCGAAGAGTGGCAAGCTTATACTACTGATAAGCATTTTTCGTATCTGCAGCCTGGCGAAAATGAAGAAATTAAGCCTGAAGATGATTTTTTGTCCGGTTTGGAAAAGAACGCCGTCAATCATCTTTTGAAAAGCGTGAAGGTTGCTGTTCACAATTACGTTGCTTTGCAGACATTGAGAATCGATGAGGATGCTGTCGTAAGCTATATAGAAGAAAATGGCTACGATTCAAATGTAGGCTCCAAGATAATAGAGAAGAAACGTTTTTACAACAACTATACTCATCATGGTTGTGCAATTGCATATATCGAAAAGGAAGCCGCTAGCAAATTGTATTGTGACGATATTTCATCATCGCAGAAGTATATAACCGAGGCATTGACAAAAGCAAAGAATCATATTGCTGCAGGCCAAAACGATAGTGCAAGGTTTGTTCTAGAGTCGATATTGCCAAAATTAAAAAGAACTACCAGCGAACTTATCCTGTTGAAGGTTTTCGGCTGCAAGCAGGAGACGATAGATGCATTGCGCGAAAAGCATATGCAATGCATAGTTGAACTGAAGGAATGCTTCAAGACCATAGGTCCCAAGATTATGGTCGCTGTCGATTATAGCGCCGAGGTGT
>CADARW010000184.1 GCA_902790405.1 uncultured Bacteroidia bacterium | reverse complement strand
CAAGTGATATTTGCCCACAACAAAACAAGGCATAACCATCACGATTATGCCTAGTTTTTTTTAGTTTCTTCGCAGACTATTCTTCTTCAAAGTCTTCCTTTCCAACTCCGCAGAGAGGGCAGGTCCAGTCGTCTGGCAAGTCTTCGAATGCGGTTCCCGGAGCTATTTTGCCGTCTAGGTCACCTGCTGTCGGGTCGTAAACATATCCGCAAATCTTACAAACATACTTCTTCATATTCGTGTCTGTTTTAGGGTTAGTAATTATTTGTTCAAAATCTCATTTACAAATTTGTCAACGCTGTCCTTCTGGCTTTCGTTCAATGCCGACTTGATTGTGAGCGTGGTGTCGCAGATGACATTGTTGTTGAATGCCAGCATTTCGCGCATCTGCTTTCCTGACGTCGGTGCCCAGGTGCCGTTTTCGGCTACGGCAAACACGCGGTTCTGCAGGTTGTGCGATTTCATCTCGTCGATGAAAATCTTTACGGGTGTATAGACTTCGGCATTATAGGTGGACGAGAGGATTACAATCCTGCGGCAACGGAAAGCTTCCGAAAGCAAGTAGGAGGGGTGAGTTACCGATGCGTCGTACATTGCGATGTTTTTCTGTCCGGCTTCGGCAAGGCGTGATGCGACAATGTTGGCTGCCGATTCTGTATGACCGTACAGCGAACCGTATATTATTAATATGGTATCGTCCTCGGCTTCGTAGCGGCTCCACTTGTCGTACTTGTCAACGAAATAGCCGATATTTTCGCGCCAGATTGGTCCGTGAAGCGGGCATAGCATCTTTATTTCCAATGCGGAAGCTTTTTTCAGAAGATTCTGTACCTGTGTGCCGTATTTGCCAACGATGTTGGTGTAGTAGCGGCGTGCTTCGTCGAGCCAGTCGCGGTCGAAGTTGACTTCGTCGGCGAAAAGGTTGCCGTTCAGAGCCTTGAATGTGCCGAATGCATCTGCCGAGAATAATGTCTCGGTTGTAATGTCGTAGCTGACAATGACTTCTGGCCAGTGAACCATAGGTGCGGTGCAGAAAGTGAATTCGTGCTTGCCGAAACTCATCTTGTCGCCTTCCTTTATTGTAATAAAGCGCTCAGTCGCTATGCAGTCGAAGAACTGCAGAATCATCTTCTGTGCCTGTGCGCTGCAGATGATTTTTGCTTCGGGGTATTCGTAGGCGGTGCGGCAAAGCAGAGAACTGTGGTCGGGTTCAACATGGTTTACGATTATGTAGTCCAGTTTTTCGTTGTCACCGACAAGCGAGTAGAGGTTCTCAAAGAATTGTTCCGAAACAGAATTGTCGGATGTGTCGATGAGTACATTTTTTTCGTCCTTCAGCAGGTATGCGTTGTACGATACGCCCTGCGGAACTGGCATTATGTTTTCAAACAGGTTGATTCTGCGGTCGCTTGCACCAATCCAGTACAAATCTTCGCCTATTTTTCTTGCATTGTTCATATGTTCTCTATTTTGTATCGAAAAGCAAAGATAGTATTTTCGTTGAGAGGATTGCAAAATTTTTCAACAATTTTTGTGATTTTGATTTGTGACCCAAAATTTTGCGTCTGTTGTGTTGTGGCGCACCGCGACAATACGTTATTGTAGAGACGTTGCGTGCAACGTCTTAAAATATAAATCGCAGCCTTTTGTGTTGGGATGTTGTTGGAAACTAAGATTTTAGCTAGTAATGTTATCAACATTTTTCAAAAAAATAATTGCCATGCGGATTTTTTAGTAAATTTGCGGTCAAATAATTTTAAATAGATAATAGTTATGTCAGAAAAACTTACATTGAGAGACAATGCGACCATGCGCTGGCTTGCATTGCTGTTGTTGGCTCTGGCGATGTTCTGTTCATACATCTTTATGGACATTCTGTCGCCAATTAAGGACTTGATGCAGGACACCCGTGGTTGGGATAGTGCTTCGTTTGGTAGAATGCAGGGCGCTGAAGTTTTCCTCAACGTCTATGTCTTTTTCCTCATTTTTGCTGGTATCATCCTCGACAAAATGGGCGTACGTTTCACTGCTGTGCTTTCGGGTGCTGTAATGTTGATAGGTGGTTTCATAAAGTACTATGCTGTTAGCGAGAGCTTTATTGGCACCGGCCTTGAAGAGTGGTTCACCAATCATCTTAACTGGGATGGCGAGTTTCCTATCATAGGTACTATCTTCCCGTTTGCCGAAGGTATGCCGGCATCTGCAAAACTTGCAGCAATAGGCTTCATGCTTTTCGGTTGTGGTTGTGAAATGGCTGGTATTACAGTAAGCCGTGGTATTGTTAAATGGTTCAAGGGCCGCGAAACAGCTTTGGCTATGGGTTCGGAAATGGCTCTCGCTCGTCTCGGTGTTGCAACCTGTATGATTTTCTCACCGTATTTTGCAAAACTTGGTGGCGAAATTCATGTAGATAACGCTGTAAAATTCGGTGTCGTTCTGCTTTGTATTGCCTTGATGATGTTCATTGTATATTTCTTCATGGATAGAAAACTTGATGCTCAGACCGGTGAAGCAGAAGAAAAGGACGATCCATTTAAATTCAAAGATTTGGGTAAGATTTTCACAAGCTTAGGTTTCTGGCTTGTAGCTTTGCTTTGCGTACTTTACTACTCGGCAATCTTCCCATTCCAGAAATATGCTGTTAATATGCTTCAGTGCAACTTGACCTTAAATCCTGCTGACGCAAGTACATATTGGGGCGGTAGTACAGAGTCGTTCCCGATTTCTGTAACAATCGTTCAGTATATTATAATGTTGATTGTAGCTATCTGCTCATTTGCAAGCAACTTCTCAAAGAAAAAAGGTCTGAAATTCGGTTTGATGGGATTTGCTGTTATCGCATTGGTAGTTTACTGCTACATGGGTTACATGAGAGGTACTGCCGAGACTATTTTCGCAGTATTCCCATTGTTGGCTGTAGCAATCACTCCTATACTTGGTAACTATGTTGACCATAAGGGTAAGGCTGCAACAATGCTTATGCTCGGTTCTATATTGCTCGTAATCTGCCACCTCACTTTTGCATTCATCCTTCCGATGTTCAAGGGTAGCGCTGTTGGTGGTACCATAATCGCATACGTAACCATTCTCGTACTCGGAGCTTCGTTCTCGTTGGTACCAGCTGCTTTGTGGCCAAGCGTTCCAAAGTTGGTTGACGAAAAGATTATCGGTTCGGCTTACGCTGCAATATTCTGGATTCAGAATATAGGTCTTGGTTTGTTCCCAGCACTTATCGGTTTGGTTCTTAATAGTACCAATGCTGAAGGTACAGCTGCTCATGAGCTTGACTACACCTGGGCTCTTATTATGCTTGCTGCACTTGGTATTGCTGCATTGCTCATTTCCGTATACCTTAAGGCTGTCGACAAGAAAAAAGGTTATGGACTTGAACAACCGAACATTAAAGAATAATGTTATCGCAATTAAATAAAAAAGGGATTCTGCGGAATCCCTTTTTTTGTGCTATATTGTTTCTTGTCTATTTCGGTGGAAGAATTTTCCCGTCGTTTGAAATCCTCGGCAAATTGTCGTAAATGTCGGCAGCGGTAAGTTCCTGAATAATCTTTAGTACGCGTTTTTGTGGGTCAATGTGCGGACCACGGTTAGGCTTTGTCTGGTATGTGGATATTATTTCGCCATCGATAAAGTTGCCGTTTGATGCATTTACCCTTATTCGGAAAATTGGAGCAAGTCCCATGGAAG
>CADARW010000183.1 GCA_902790405.1 uncultured Bacteroidia bacterium | reverse complement strand
GGAGATTCCGCATAGTTGAACAATATTACGCTCCCCGTTCCGTATCGCGTTATTGTTCTAACTTGTGGAATGACAGTTTAATAGCACAAAATTTAGTCAACTTGTATATAGTTACCAAATAAATTCATTATGAATGCAAAGTGGGGAAATCTAAAATCGTACTTCGTAAGTCGTAAATATTTATTACTTTTGCGCTCAAAGTTTTGCGATGGCAGAAAAGAAAAAACATAAGTTTTGGGCTTGGCTTACACGACCTTACCAGTTGGTTATATACCGAGATGGTAATTTCGAGGTGCTGAAGAAGATACATCTGAACAAGATGGGATTTTCTCTGGTAATAGTGGCTATGTTTGTGATTTTCTTCGCAGTAATATCGCTTCTTGTAGTTTATACACCGCTTAAATATCTTGTTCCCGGATATCCCGACAGGCAGACGCTTGAACTTATATACGAAAATGCGGAGCGCGTTGACAGCCTTTCGGCAGAACTCGAGGCGCGTGAGCAATACTTAAGCATGATTCGCGATATAATCTTTTCGGAAGTGCCTGTAGATGCCGACTTTGCGGTACCTGTTGGAAATCTTACCGAAGAGCAGATCCGTGAGTTCAACGACCCTACGAAGCCACGTCAGCGTTACGACGAGTCGGATAATGTGAACGTGGTGGACAAGAAAGATATTGTACCGAATCTGTTTGTTCCTCTGAAAGGTGTGATTGTCAATGGATTCGATAAGTCGCAACGGCATTTTGGCATCGACATTGCCCCGTCGTCGGATGTGGCGGTGTTTGCTGTGCTTCAAGGCATTGTGATTGAAAGCAATTATACTATTGATAACGGATATTCTATTATTTTGCAGCATCCGCAAGGCATTCTTTCTGTGTATAAGCATTGCGAAAATCCGATTGTGAAAGAAGGACAGAAAGTCCGCCAGGGCGAGCAGATAGCGGTGTATGGTAATTCGGGTGAAAATACAAGCGGACCGCACTTGCATTTTGAACTTTGGCAGAACGGCGAGCCGCTGAATCCAACCGATTATATTGAATTCTAATGGAAACTAAACGTAAAAACATAGCAATTCTTGGTTCTACGGGTTCCATAGGAACTCAGGCGTTGGATATTATCCGCGACTATCCCGACAAGTTCTCGGCCGAGGTGCTTGTCGCCAACAACAATGCGCAGTTGCTTATTGCTCAGGCACGTGAGTTTGAACCGAATTTTGTGGTAATCGCCAACAAGGACAAATATGCCGAGGTGCGCGATGCGCTTGCCGACTTGTCAATAAAGGTTTATGCCGGTTCCGAGGCTGTTCTCGACGTGGTGGCTATGGACTGCGTCGATATGGTGCTTGCCGCAATGGTGGGATTTGCTGGACTTTTACCTACGATAAAGGCTATCGAGGCGGGCAAGGTGGTTGCTCTGGCAAACAAGGAGACGCTCGTGGTCGGTGGCAAGATAATTTGCGACAAGCTGAAGGAAAGCGCTACGTCGTGCATTTTGCCTGTCGATTCGGAGCACTCGGCAATTTTCCAGTGCCTGCGTGGCGAGAATATCGACGATGTTGAGAAGCTGATTCTTACAGCATCGGGCGGACCGTTTTTCGGGAAAGATGTTGAGTTCCTAAGGAATGTCACAGCAGAGCAGGCCCTGAACCATCCAAACTGGAAGATGGGAAGCAAGGTTACGATAGATTCGGCATCGCTGATGAACAAGGGCTTTGAGATGATTGAGGCACATTGGCTTTTCGGAATTCCTGCCGATAGGATAGAGGTGCTTGTGCATCGTCAGTCGGTGGTGCATTCGATGGTCGAGTTTGCCGATGCGTCTATCAAGGCGCAGATTGGCGCACCGAGCATGCGAATTCCAATACAATATGCTTTCGACTATCCAAACAGGTCGTATTCGCCCAAGAATCGTTTTTCGTTTCTCGAACACGGATGCAATCTTACATTCGAAAAACCTGATACCAAAACGTTCCGCTGTTTGCAAATCGCCTACGATTGCATGTTGCAAGGCGGAAATGCTCCGTGCATAATGAATGCCGCCAACGAAGTTGCAGTAGATGCTTTTCTGAAGGGACGTATCGGCTTTATGCGTATTCCTGAGATTATAGAATCGACCCTCGAAAAGTTGCCTTTCGAAAGTAAAATTACCATAGATTCGTGCTTCGCAATAGATGATGAAGCAAGGAGGGTGGCATTGCAGATGTTTTAGGTGTTTGTGAATCTATAAAAATAAAAAAGCCGCCCATTCGAGCGGCTTTTATCATGAATTTTAGTGTTCTTCTACCAAGCGAAAAGCGGATAGTTTGCCATCATCTTGTTGACTTCGGCGCGAACTTCAGCGATAACCTTTTCGTTTTCGGGATCGCAGAGAACGCGGTCGATGAGGTCAACGATAACAGCCATCTTGTCTTCCTTTACGCCACGGGTGGTGATAGCTGGTGTTCCGAAACGCAAACCTGAGGTCTGGAACGGGCTGCGGGTATCGAAAGGAACCATGTTCTTGTTGGTTGTGATGTCGGCTGCAACGAGAGCCTTTTCAGCAACCTTACCGGTGAGTTCCGGGAACTTGGTGCGGAGGTCAACAAGCATCGAGTGGTTGTCGGTACCGCCGCTGACAATCTTGTAGCCCTTAGCCATGAAAGCGTCAGCCAAAGCAGCAGCGTTCTTCTTAACCTGCTTCTGGTATTCCTTGAATTCTGGAGTGAGAGCTTCGCCGAAAGCAACAGCCTTAGCTGCTATAACATGCTCCAACGGACCGCCCTGGCAGCCTGGGAATACTGCAGAGTCGAGCAATGCCGACATCATCTTTACTTCGCCCTTTGGAGTCTTCTTGCCCCAAGGATTCGGGAAGTCCTGACCCATCATGATGACACCACCACGAGGACCACGGAGAGTCTTGTGAGTAGTGGTAGTTACGATGTGAGCATACTTAACTGGGTTTTCGAGCAAGCCGGCAGCGATAAGACCTGCAGGGTGCGACATATCAACCATAAAGATTGCGCCTATTTCGTCGGCAACCTTGCGGATGCGAGCGTAATCCCATTCGCGGCTGTAAGCAGAAGCACCAGCGATGATGAGTTTCGGCTTGTTTTCGCGTGCAACGCGTTCGAGCTGGTCGTAATCTACGCGGCCGTCGCTTTCCTTAACATTGTATTCCAATGCCTTGTAGTTGATACCCGACATATTTACTGGTGAACCGTGTGAAAGGTGTCCGCCGTGTGCAAGGTTAAGTCCGAGGAAGGTGTCGCCAACGTTGAGGCATGCAAGGAAAACAGCCATGTTTGCCTGTGCGCCCGAGTGCGGCTGTACATTTGCCCAGCAAGCGCCGAAAATCTTTTTCAGTCTTTCGATAGCGAGGGTTTCGCTCTGGTCAACAACTTCGCAACCACCATAGTAACGCTTTCCAGGATAACCTTCAGCGTACTTGTTTGTCATTACCGAACCCATAGCTTCCATTACCTGGTCGCTAACAAAGTTTTCCGATGCGATGAGCTCGATGCCCTTCATCTGTCTTTCTCTTTCCTTCTTTATAAGGTCGAAAATTTGTTCATCTCTAACCATGATATTTTATTTTAATATGTGTTTTAAAATTTTCCGCAAATGTAATAATTATTTGTCACAATGAGGATTCAAAAAAAGAAATGTTTCAAGGTTTCTAGGTTTGAGGTTGTTTGAGGTTGTTTGAGGTTGTTTGAGGTTGTTTGAGGTTGTTTGAGGTTGTTTGAGGTTGTTTGAGGTTGTTTGAGGTT
>CADARW010000182.1 GCA_902790405.1 uncultured Bacteroidia bacterium | reverse complement strand
ATGAAAATGCGGATTTCGTTTCCGAGTTCCTGTATCTTTTGCGGAAGCTTTCTGCAAAGCAGTGACATTTCATTTTCAGGCACGTACGGTGCAATTTCCTGAGCTACAAATAAAACTTTCAGTTTCATGTGTTGTGTTTTTACGTCCAATTTAATTCAAGGCACAAAAATAATAAAAATTTTTTCAATACAGAAGTACAGAATAAACGAAAAGTTTTGGGAAATATTGTGGAGGCAGGATAGTATGGAGTTTTTCCTGTTCATCTACTATGGTAGATGATTGCTTGTATGTATAAATGTTGCAATTGTTACGTCTATCGTGTAAATACCTGTTTTACAGGTTTTCCACGCAATGCATCTGGTATTTCGAGGCCAAGTATGTAGGCTATGCTTGCTGCTATGTCGTATTGTGCAATTGGATTGGCGTAAGTGTATCCCGAGCGCACGTTGTGACCGAAGATTACGAGTGGACTTTCCATGTCTTCCATAACCAAGGTACCATGTCCGTGGTCGTGTCCGCCGTGGTCGCCGGTAACGATTATTATTGCATTGTCGTAAATCCCTGCATCCTTGAGAGCCTGTATTATGCGACCAACGCATTTGTCGGCGCGAGCCATATAGTCGTAGTATCCATCAGAGTACCAGCCGTATTTGTGTCCGGGACCGTCGGGTCCATCGAAGCAAGCTGCATAAAACATTGGCTTTTTCTCGGTTATGTATTTTACGATGTGGTCGCAGTTCTTCTCAATGGGTTCCCAGCCTTCGGAGAAAAAATGCACATGGCTAATTGCAAGTGTGTCAACAACATATTTTATGCCGTCCCATTCGAAGGTGCAGCCGGTTTCGGCATCGGGGTATTGTTCGCGGATGATTGAGAATATGGTAGGGAAGATGCCGTTTTTGTTTGTTGTCGATGATGGTAGGTCGTGCTTTTTTGAGTCCCAGGTTGTGTATCCGTGCATTTCGGGGCCAACGCCCATGAACATCGACGCCCAGTTTACACCCGAGTCGGGCGGCAGCACCGAACGTTTGTGCATATTGCAGCTTCCGTTTCTGATTAAGCTGCGTATGTTAGGTATGTTGTTGCGTGGATTGTCGAAGTCGTGGGCTGCCCATCCGTCCAGACCTATAAGGATTACGTGTTCGGCCAGTTTTTGTGCTTGCGTCTGTGTGTGTACGTCTTGTAATATTTTGCAAAGGTACTTTATTTTTCCATGCAATTGTTAGATTTTGGTTTTGGCGGTCTTGGCATTTTGAAAAAAATTTTTGCTTTATTGGTTTTTGTAATATCTTTGCGTCTTGTTAAAACGAACTTAGTTCGAATGTTTAATTAAAAATAGTAAAGTATGTTTCAAGAGTTTTTTACTGAACACCGTACATTGGTGTTTCTGTTGGGAGTCTTGGTGGTAGTGTTGCCATTTTTGGTTTACTATGTAATTACTGCACTCAGACATCATCCCAAAGGCTTGATTGCTGCAGCCTTGAGTAATATGGGCGAGCGTTTCGGCTACTACATTATGAATGCTGTGTTGGCATTGTTTATTGTCTCAAAGTTCGGATTGTCCGATGCTCAGGCAGGTGCCATCTATTCGGTGTTCTATTGTCTTATTTACATCCTTAGCCTAGTCGGCGGTATTATTGCCGATAAGTCGCAGAACTACAACCGCACTATCCAGTGGGGTCTCATTGTGATGGCATTGGGTTATGTTGTATTGTCTATTCCTCTGTTCGGAACAGATGCCAACGGATTTATCGTCGATGAAGGCGGTATGTGGTGGACAATACTTATCGTTACTTGCTTGGCATTGTTGCTCATTGCATTCGGTAATGGTTTGTTCAAAGGTAACCTCCAGGCTTTGGTAGGTAAGATGTACGACAACTTCGAGGCTGAAGCTGCAAAGAAAGGTCCTGAAGCATTGGCAGAAGCAAAGGAAAGACGCGACAGCGGTTTCCAGATCTTCTACGTATTCATCAACATCGGTGGTGTAATTGCTCCATTTATTGCTCCATTGATCCGTGAATGGTGGTTGAAGATTCACAATTTTGTTTACAATGCTGATATGCCAGCTCTTTGCCACGATGTTATCAATGGTGGTGAAATTTCAGAAAAGTTCACAGCCACAATGTCTCAGTCGGTTATCGACCCGTCGTTGGTTGAGGGTACTACCGAATTTTGCTCGTCATACATCGATGTATTCAACTCAGGTATTCACTTCTCGTTCATTGCATCGGTTATTGCAATGGCAATTTCTCTAACAATCTTTATGATTTCGAAGAAGAAATTCCCGCAGCCTGCAAAGAAAGACACTGCTAAGGTTGTTGAATATACTGCTGAAGAAAAGGCTGCAATGGCAAAGGAAATCAAACAGCGTATGGCTGCTTTGTTCGCAGTTCTCGGTATTGCAATCTTCTTCTGGTTCTCATTCCATCAGAACGGACAGTCGCTGTCGTTCTTCGCACGCGACTTCGTAAGCTCCGAGGCTGTTGCTCCTGAAATTTGGCAGGCTCTCAACCCGTTCTTCGTAATCGTTCTGACTCCTATTATCATGATTGCTTTCGCAGCTTTGGCACGTAAGGGCAAATCGATTTCTACACCTAAGAAAATTGGTATCGGTATGGGTATCGCTGCATGTGCATACTTGTTCCTTATGGTATTGTCATTCATCAACAACTATCCGTCAGCAACCGATTTCAGAGCATTGCTCGATCCGGTTAAGTTAGGTCCTTGGGTACTTATTGTAACGTACTTCTTCCTTACTGTTGCTGAACTTTTCATTTCACCTTTGGGACTTTCGTTCGTATCGAAGGTTGCTCCTCGTCACATGGTAGGTCTCTGCCAGGGCTTGTGGCTTGGTGCTACTGCAGTTGGTAACATCTTCCTGTGGATTGGTCCTTTGATGTACAATGCTTGGCCTATACAGTACTGCTGGTTAGTATTTGCAATAGTTTGCGTAATATCGATGGCAGTAATGTTCGGTATGGTTAAGTGGCTCGAAAAGGTTGCTAAGTAATCCAGGCGATTTACAAAATATGAAAAGGCGGACAAATGTCCGCCTTTTTTTGTGTATGGATGTTTGAATTTGCCTTGCAACCGACCTAGACCTCGACTCCTAATAATATAAGGCAGAAAGACTATTTAAAGCTATGATATTCGTGGATGGCATCTGGTGTGGCATGGGGGAAATACCTTCTAATTAGCTGCGCTTTTGGCTTGTACTAATAGGCAACTAGTGATATGTTTTAGGAGTACCAAACAAGTTATCAGATTTTTATATACATGGTATATATAAAAAAAGCCGCCATATAGGCGGCTCATTTGTTTTGTACAATATTTTAGTTGTAAGTTACATCTATTCTGTAGTGAACTTCGCCTTCCTGTACACCAACAGTTAAAGGAGCTGCTGAGTACGGTTTCTTAATTACTGCACCAGCTGGAGTTACTTGCTTCTGTTCTGCAACAAATTCTACAGGAACGATATCGTAAGTAACGCTCTGGAAGTTAACAGCTGGAAGATCAATTGAGTACTTACCTTCTGTTACAACAGCTTCATACTGAAGAGTGTTGTATTCGTAGCTCGGGTCAACAACCTTGCAAAGGTTCGAAGCGTCAGTTCTGAAAATAATCTTAGTTCCGTTAGGAGCCTTCTGGATTTCCGAACCAGTAAGGTCGAGCCATGCATAAACTTCACCCGATACGTTTACGGTCTTCAAAGGTTCTGTTTCATATTCATTCTTGTTGCATGATGACAATGCGAGTGCTCCAATAAGAGCGATTGCGATAATTGAAAATATTCTCTTCATAATATTAATCTTTTTAAATGTTAAACTTTATTTTCTTTGATTAAAAATGGAACATCATAAACAATGAACCTGTAGATGCATTTCTGAATGCGATTCTTCCGTCGTTTGCGTCCTTTGGCAAGGTTTCGATTTCTCTTTCGGTACCAGTCCAACGTTCAACAGTTCTGTAACCCTTAAAGTCGTAACCTGTGTAAAGACCAAGTCTGAATTCACCGCCAATCGAAATCTTAGGCGCGATAAAGTATTCAACACCAACAACACCGCTAAGGATTACGCCGAATGAACGGTCGCCGCTGTTCGAAAGTATGCGGTCGCCACCAGAAGTAGTGGCACCTGCTGCGAAATCGTACCAGTATGGTGCTGAGAATTCAGTGGTGATAAGGTTGCCATAGCTGTAGGTAGCTTTGGTTTTTGTGTAGTTAAGATAAAGTCCACCACCATAGAATCCCTGAACACGGCCTTTACCTCTGTACATCAAGTAGTCGGCGCCTAAACCAAGGTCGGTTTCAGTGCTCTTCATGATGTCTGTAACAGTAACCTTCGGATCTGGAATCTGCTGGTTCATCATAACGTTTTCACGATCGGTTTCGTTGTAAACGCCAATGAGCAAACCTGCACGGATAGCCGACTTGTCGGTAAGATAGTACTTGCCGAAGAGAACCGGTGTGGTGCGAGTTAGAAAGTTGTGTGTGAATGTTTCAAAGGAAGCACTGTTACCAGCGTGACCATTGAACAAGTTTCCAAAATAGTTGACCATCGGGATAGCATTGATACCGAGAGCGAAATCACCGGCAACCGGCAATATGTATTCGCCGCGCTTCGACATCATGTTAACTTCTCCGTTCGGGTCATTTTCCTGAGCAAATGCATTTACTGTAAACACAAGTGCCACTAATAAAATTGAAAAATTCCTCATAGTGAATATAATTTAAAAACTTCGACAAAGGTAGCAATAAACATTCCAAAGTTTAATTTTCCAAAAGAATATTTATTAACATTGGGGTGTTTAGAGGGACGAACGGGCTAACAGGCGAACAGTCTTGCTGGCGAACAGTCTCGCAGTCTAACAGTCTAACGGTCTCGCGGTCTAACAGGCTGACAGCCTTGCTGGCTGACTGACTGGTCTTCTGTTAGTCTGGTCTTCTTTCAGCCTTCTTGCCTTTTTGCCTTTTTGCCTTTCAGCCTTCTACGCCAGATTGTTTCCTACCCTGATTGGTGAGTTGAGCGGCAGCTTTATGTTTGCTAG
>CADARW010000181.1 GCA_902790405.1 uncultured Bacteroidia bacterium | reverse complement strand
GTGCGTAAGGCATTGCACCCGAGTCGAACCAAACATCAATAAGGTCAGGTTCACGGAACATCTTACGGCCATCCGATGCAACAAGCACAATCTCATCAACATACGGACGATGCAAGTCAAGGTTTTCGTAGTTTTCCTTGGTATATTTGCCAACCTCGAAGTTCTTCCACGGATATTCCTTCATATATCCCTTGGCGATAGCCTTGTCCATTTCGGCGTAAAGTTCCTCGACAGAACCTATGCACTTGCGTTCGCTTGCGTCTTCGGTGCTCCAGATTGGCAACGGAGTTCCCCAGTAGCGCGAACGGCTGAGGTTCCAGTCGACAAGGTTTTCGAGCCATTTTCCGAAACGGCCTTCGCCAGTGCTCTGCGGTTTCCAGTTGATTGTCTTGTTAAGCTCAATCATGCGGTCGCGCATTGCTGTCGACTTAATGAACCAAGAATCAAGCGGATAGTAAAGAACCGGCTTGTCGGTACGCCAGCAGTGCGGATAGTTGTGAGTGTGCTTTTCAATCTTAAAAGCCTTGCCGTCCTGCTTCAATTCGATGCAGAGACGAATGTTCAAATCCTCGTCCTTGGCAGCGGCTTCGGCATCGTATTTTCCATCCTGATTGTACTTGGGATCGTATGCGTTCTTAACGAAGCAACCCTCGTACTTGGAATACAAATCCTTGTTTATGTTGTTCTTGACGAATTCTGGGTCGAGGTCGCTCATGAGGAAGAACTTTCCTGTACGGTCAACCATCGGACGGAAATCGCCCTTGCTGTTGATAATCATTACCAGCGGCGGGATTCCAGCAGCCTTTGCAACCTTGTTATCGTCGGCCCCGAAAGTCGGAGCAATGTGAACAATACCAGTACCGTCCTCGGTGGTAACATAGTCGCCAGGAATTACGCGGAAAGCACCATCGGCAGGCTTAACCCACGGGAAAATCTGCTCGTAGTGCATATCGAGAAGGTCTTCGCCAGTATATTCGGCAACTATTCTATAAGGTATTACCTTGTCGCCGTGCTTGTAATCCTCGAGTGGAAGTTCTGCGCCCTGCGGATTCAAGTAAGCGTTAACTCTTTCCTTTGCCATAACAACGGTAACAGGTTCGCCATTATACATATTATACGTGCGAACTGCAACATATTCAATCTTGCGGCCAACGCAGAGTGCTGTGTTCGACGGCAAAGTCCATGGGGTGGTTGTCCAAGCGATGAAATAAGGTTTTCCCCAGCCAGTCATTTCGGGCTTCGGGTCAACGATTGCGAACTGAGCGGTTACGGTTGTGTCCTTCACATCGCGGTAGCAACCCGGCTGGTTAAGTTCGTGGGTGCTAAGTCCAGTACCTGCTGCCGGCGAATACGGCTGAATGGTGTAGCCCTTGTAAAGCAAGTTCTTGTTGTACAACTGCTTGAGCAGCCACCACAAAGTCTCGATGTAGCGGTTGTCGTATGTTATGTACGGATTTTCGAGGTCAACCCAGTAGCCGACGCGCTCTGTGAGGTCGGTCCAGTGGCTTGTGTATTTCATAACTTCGCGACGGCAGGTGTCGTTGTAGTCCTTTACAGAAATCTTCTTGCCGATGTCCTCCTTGGTGATGCCGAGAGTCTTTTCTACGCCGAGTTCCACTGGCAGACCGTGGGTATCCCAACCAGCCTTGCGGTCAACCTTGTGACCTGTCAAGGTTTTGTAACGGCAGACTACATCCTTGATTGTACGAGCCATAACGTGGTGTATGCCAGGCATTCCGTTTGCCGATGGCGGTCCCTCGAAGAAGATGAAAGGCTTGCAGCCTTCGCGGGTTTCTATGCTTTTGTGAAATGTATCCTCGGATGCCCATACATCCTTCATTTCGTTGTTGATTTCGAATAAGTCGAGTTGTTTATACTCGGAAAACTTCTTTGTCATTGTACAATTTTTTAGTGGTGCAAAAATACAATTTATTTACGATTTACGAATGAGGATTTACGATTTTGCTGACAAGATGCGAAAGATAGTTTAACTTCGTTGAGGGCTTCGCCGTTCTAAGTTTCTGGGTTTAACTTCGTTGAGGGCTGACGCCGTTCTATGGCTTCGCCGTTTCTGGGGTTTGGGGTTTCAGATTGCGGGTTAGCAGGAGACCTGTTCAATGGAAGACCAACCTATCTGTCTGCAAGACTGTCAGACTGTTAGGCTTTTAGCCTGCAAGCCCCAAAAACCGCCGTTGCCATTCAAACAAAAAAACAGCAGCCAACCATAGTCGACTGCCATAATTTTTCATTTTACCATATATTATTGTGCAAAAACCGCACGAACTGGCGTTCCTACAGCACGTTGTTGACCATTAATCTTACAAACTATATCTATTACAGGATTAGTTACTATATTATAATGATAAAATAATAGCTCATTCATCATACGACAATCTCCGCCACTATATAGTGAATTTGAAGGATAACTTCCAAATATAAAATATATGTCTTGATCAACGGCATTTTCGTCATATCTAAAACCAGCTCCTGGAAAGAAAATCCTATTACCATTAGGACCGACAAAAATAATTCCATTAACGGCATTTCCAACTGTACATATCCATATATGAGGGCATGTCAATAACTCACGAAATTCTTGTTCGGCTGGCATACGCCAATTAGAACCCCAGTTGGCAGTAACAGCATCGTCCTCTGGAAACAAAACACGCAGGCTGTCGGAAAAACCATTGTAGCCAAAATAATCAGAAGGACAGTATTTTATTAATCTTGGGTCTCCATTCGATGCTCCAGGTGCTGAATATTTATAATTTCCCCACGAGTATGTTTCTTTGGGTTCTGTTTCACCCCATGCGAAATAATCGCCAAAATCTACCGGACTTGTTGCTCCAACATTGTTGACCGCCCATAAAGTACCGTCTGAAAAGCCTAGGTCAACGTAGGCATGAGTGCCAACATAACCTGTTATTGCCATCCACTGCGCATATACAACTATGCTTTCCTCCAAGGTTATTTCCTCCATATCTGCATAAGCAGTACCATTACCATAACTATCGGTGGTCCAGCACAAAAACACATGATTATCCCATGTAAATGTATTGGCATCAAGAGTATGCGCTACACCAGCCGTGTATGTCTGCGGCGGCATATATCCATTTCCACCATTTGCAACAAAAGTTACCCTTATACCAGTGCCAGGTTGTGGATCTGGTGGTTCAACATTATTTGCCCACAGTGCATACAAAGTCAAATTATTAGAAATAGTTATTTCCTGCGTATCGGTGTATGTGGTTCCACTGCCATCGGCAGCAGTATTCCAGCAGACAAAATGACAATCGGGTTTTGAGAATGTATTGGGTCTAAGCACTTGCGGAGAACCGACAATATACTGCTGCGGTAGCATTTCGCCAGTACCACCATTTGCATCGAAAGTAACTGTTACGAATGTAAGAATCTTTTTCCACTGCGCGTACAAGGTCATATCAGAAGTTACGGTTATGGTCTGCCTGTCGTCATATGATGTGCCAGTGCCGTTCTTCATAGTGTTCCACTCTTTAAAGGTATGGTCATGATACGAAAAGACATTACCAGCAAGCGCACGAGGCTCACCTTCGGTGAATATCTGTTCTGACATTTCTCCAGTTCCACCGTTGGCATCAAAAGTAACCGTATATGTTTCCTTCTTTTTGCAACCGCTGATTGCTATAATTCCAATCAAGGAAATAATTGCAAAGAATATAAGTAGTGTCCTTTTCATATTATCCTACATTATAATTATCACGGACAAAGATATTAATTTATGAGAATTTAACAAATAGTTTTTTTACAAAAAATCAACTCTCGCTTAGCGGCACACCTACCACACCAGCATAAAACATATACAACACTGTATCATTATCGGTTAAATTCTCGCCATAATGCATTTTACCGACACATTCCAAAACTGTGTCACCTTGATGCAAAGTAATTTCAT
>CADARW010000180.1 GCA_902790405.1 uncultured Bacteroidia bacterium | reverse complement strand
CGTTAGGGACAATGCTTCGGTAGGATAAAATCCGACCGGAGTAGGCGTGCCGTCAGGTACGCAGCTAGTCAACAGTTATGCAGTATCGGGACAGATATTCCAGGCATAGCGTTTGAGTGGCTGACGCCGTTTGAATGGCATTATCTGTCTCCTGTCCCGTTAGGGACAATGCTTCGGTAGGATAAAATCCGACCGAATGAGGCGTGCCGTCAGGTACGCAGCTAGTCAATAGTTATGCAGTATCGAGACAGATATTCCAGGCATAGCGTTTGAGTGGCTGACGCCATTTGTGGATTTGAAGGGGTCTAGCTTTGCGATTTCTGTGTGTCAAATTGTTTTATCCTTTGTCATTTGCCTATTATCCATTATTTTTGCATCTCGAAAAAAGATTGTCGATGAAGATTCTTCTAATAAACCATTATGCTGGTTCTCCGCAACTTGGAATGGAGTTCCGTCCGTATTACATGGCGCGTGAGTGGCAAAAGTCAGGTCACGAGGTGCTTATTGTTGGGGCAACATTTTCGCATTTGCGCAAGCGCCAGCCGCAGCTGAGCGACGAGGTAATCGACGGGGTTCATTACCGCTGGGTGAAGACTAACGCCTACAAAGGCAACGGCATAGGTCGTATAAGGTCGATGTTTTCGTTCGTATGGCAGTTGAAGTATAGGTTCAAGAAGATTCTTCGAGGCTTTGTCCCTGACATTGTCATTGCTTCATCTACATATCCTCTCGACAACTATCCAGCAAATAAAATTGCCGACCATTATGGTGCGAAGTTCATTTACGAGATTCACGACCTGTGGCCGCTTTCTCCGATGGAACTTGGCGGATATAGTCCAAAACATCCGTTCATTCGTGTTATGCAGCGTGCCGAGGATTTTGCCTACGCAAATGTCGATGCGGTGGTGTCGATGTTGCCAAAAGCTATAGACCATGCAGAAGAACGCGGTTTGTCACGCGAAAAATTCTATTATGTTCCCAACGGAATAGTGGAGGAGGATTGGGAAAATCCGCAAGACATTAGCGACGGATTACGTTCCGAAATTGAAGCGATAAAAGCAAAATCAGATTGTGTGGTCGGCTATCTTGGCGGTCATGCAGTGTCGAATTGCCTTGATATATTCATAGATGCAGCGAAAATATTGACGGAAAAACGAATTTCGTTTGTCCTCGTGGGCAGTGGTGTTGAGAAAAAACGTCTGGTTCAAAGAGTTGCCGATGAGGGAATAAAAAATGTTTTCTTTTTCGATCCGATTCCAAAGACACAAGTACCGTCCTTGCTTTCGCTTATGGATTTGCTTTTCATTGGTTGGAATAAGAATCCGTTATACAGGTTTGGCATTTCGCCTAACAAGATTTTCGATTACGAAATGGCAGGAAAACCTATAGTTCATGCTGTTGAAGCAGCAAACGACCCTGTTGCCGAGGCTGGATGCGGAATTAGCGTGGAACCCGAAAATCCTGATGCAATAGCGGATGCAGTTATGAAACTTGCATCAGTTTCAGCAAGCGAACGCGACGAAATGGGCAGAAAAGGTCACGATTATGTGCTTAAATATCATACATATTCAGTCTTGTCGCAGAAGTTTGTAGATGTTATGGATAAGATTTCTAAATAATATATTTGCATCTGTATGTTTTATTTGAAATATGAGGTTTAATTTCTATTAATATGAAAAGGCAATTATATATTTTTATTTGTGTTGTTTTGTCAGCATTTACATGTTTTTCCCAGAATACAGTTTCGGTTCAGTTCGATGAATGTGTAGATTTGATGTCTGCTGTATGGCGTCTTTCAGGATCGCGCGAATATAATATGTGTAAGATTCCGAAGTATGCACACGACTTCGATTCTACATTTGCTCAGTTCAAGGAGCATAAGGTTGTGCAGTTGGCGCGGCAGTACAAGCATGAATCGGGAATTTCGTACGATGCGGTTGCGTCTTACGGTTTGCATCTTGATGTGAACGCTGATGGCAATGTAGCTTTGGATGATAACTTTAAGGAAGGTGGCGATGTTTCTTTCGACCGTTGGTCGGAGCAACAGAAAAAGGATTTCTTGGAGCCATTGAACGATTTTTATCATAGTGCCAAGTTCCACGATTGGTACATTTCGCAAAAGGATTTGTACACTCAAGTCGAAGAGGCTTTCAATGCAATAAACCAGAATGTTGACTACAATTGGTTTAGCGATTACTTTGGTCCTCAGAGCGGAAGCCAGTTCCGTGTTGTGCTTAGTTTGTTGGTCGGTCCGCAGAACTATGGATGCAGTGCCCAAATGAAAGATGGAAGCATTGTATTGAGCCCTGTTATTGGTTGTTGTCAGCTTGATGACAATGGAAAGGTGTTTTTCGATGCTAAAACTGTGCTGCCAATAGTCATTCATGAGTTTTGCCACCATTATTGCAACCCATTGAACATCCAGTTCTGGTCGGAGATGGAACAGTCGGCAGAAAAGGTTTTCTTGGAAAAGAGCGAGCAATTGAAGAAATCTGCATACGGCTCGGCGTTGACAATGATGAATGAGACTTTTGTGCGCTCCTCTGTCATTCGTTACATGAAAACTCATTATCCACAAGTCTCGGAATCAGATCTTGTTAACGAAGAGGAAAAGCAAGGGTTCATTCTTACGCAGACACTATGCGATGCGCTTAAACAATATGAACAAAATCGTAGCGATTATGCCACCATGTCCGACTTTATGCCAGTCCTTGGAAAAGCAGTAAACGACTTTGATTTAAAGCAATACAAAAAAGCGCAGGAAAAATTAGCGAAACAGAATGCTAGCTATAAGGTGAACATCAAGGATGGTGCAACGAATGTTCCATCAGGAGATTTCACGCTCATTATCAAGTTTTCAAAACCGATGAGGGAAGGTATTGCCTTGCATTTTAGTTCTACAGGGGTGGATTTCCCGACTTATAAAGGATACAAATGGTCTGATGATAAAACATTGAAGGTCAATTTCTATTTGGAGCCGTCTCATAAATATGGATTTACTGTTTTTGGTGAGTCGTTTTACACCAAAGATGGTCATACTGCAGGTAAAAGCCAAGAAATCAATTTTACTACATCGGATTAGCCCATAAAGCAACGCTTTATAGTATCTTCAAGGCTATTGCAGCGCAGGCTTCGGCATCGGCAAGTGCGTGGTGGTGGTTTTCGAGTATGTAGCCGCAGGCTTCCGATACGGTGTGAAGCTGATGATTGGGAAGTGTTTTTCCGAAATGCTTGCGAGCGGCTCTGCATGTGCATTTGAATTGGTAGTCGGGATAGGTCATGCCGTATGTTCTGAAAACGGCTTTTAGGCAGCCTTCGTCGAACGGACTGTTGTGTGCAACAAGCGTAAGCCCTTCGATTTTGGGTTCTATTTGTTTCCACACTTCGGGGAAGATTGGCGCAGAGTCGGTGTCTTGGCGCCCGAGTCCGTGTACACGCTGGCAAAACCATGAATAGTAGTTCGGTTCGGGCTTTATGAGGCTGTAGAACGAGTCGGTTATGGCTCCGTTGCGTACAACTACAATACCTACGCTACATACACTGCTGCATTCTCCGTTGGCGGTTTCGAAATCTATGGCTGCAAAGTCCTGCATTTTTTTTTCGATTTTTTTTCGCAAAGATATGTTATATTTAAGACATAATGTGTCGCAGCAAAAAAATAAATTAGTTGCATTATCCCTCAAAAAAAATAATTAACTTTGTGCGATTTTTCGTGGTTGGCTTTGGGTTCTCCAATCCCGAAATTTCAAGGATTATTGTTATGAATATGAACCCGTTTTATATTTGTATATGAAAGACATATTTGAAAGAATTCACGAGTCTTCGGGCGGTCCACTCGGACAGTACAGAGAAAAGTTCGAAGGTTATTACACATTTCCAAAGTTGGAGGGCGAAATTGGTCCTCGCATGAAGTTCCAAGGCAAGGAAGTATT
>CADARW010000179.1 GCA_902790405.1 uncultured Bacteroidia bacterium | reverse complement strand
GAGTAGCAAGCCCATGTTTTTCGAAACATGAAGGTCAAATCCCGGCTGGTAGTTTATCTTGCTGCTGCCTGTCGCAACCGAAACTACTGGAATGTTCTCGAATCCAGCTGTCACCATTGCGTTCTTAATCAGCGACAAATAGTTGCTGGCGCGGCATTGTCCGCCTGTCTGTGTTATGGCTACGGCTATGTCGTCGGGATTGTATTTTCCGCTTTCCAGCGCCATCATAATTGTGCCGATGACAATGGTAGCTGGGTAGCAGATGTCGTTGTTGGCGTATTTAAGGCCGTATTCGTTCGATTCTGGCGTTCCTTTTGGCAGGTTGAGGAGATTGTAGCCCTTGGCTTTAAAGAAGGCTGGAATGAACTCAGAATAGCCTTCTGCGAAGTATGGACCTATAATTAACCTGCGTTTGTCGGCTTCCATGAACGGCTTGGTGGTGACGAACTTGGTTTCCTTGCGATGTCCGTTGTTGAGTTTGAGGCTTTCGACGAGCGA
Organism: uncultured Bacteroidia bacterium; assembly: GCA_902790405.1. Lineage (GTDB taxonomy): Bacteria > Bacteroidota > Bacteroidia > Bacteroidales > ML635J-15 > Bact-19. The sequence continues at coordinate 3,448 of CADARW010000179.1, read as the reverse complement.
ACGGATACGCAGACGCAACGAACCGATGTTGTTTACGTCGTCAATCTTTAATATGGTGAGATTCTTGCCTTTGCGGTTGAGAATGCTGCCCATTTCGTCGAGGATGAAGGCGTCGGGACCGCAGCCGAACGATGTGAGTTCGATAAACTGAACATTGTCGGGTGCGTTGGCAACATAGTGCGCCGCCTTGAAGATTCGTGTCGGGAAGCTCCACTGCGTGAGCGAGTGCAGTTCGTCGAAGATATTTTCGTTGTCAAGGTAGGAGACATTTTCGGTAACGACATCTATTCCCATCTCGGCAACTGCCTGTGACACTTTGTGTTGTATGAGCGGATCGATGTGGTAGGGACGGCCAGCAAGAACAATTACGGTTCTGCCGTCGCGGTTGGCGTTTGCAATAACTTCGGCAGTGCGCTCTGTCAGTCGTGCGCGGAAGTTTGACTGTGCTTCGATAGCATTCTCGATGGCTTTGCGACGCATCTTCTTGTCAACGCCAAGAGACTTCAAGTAGGCATTGCACGACTTCCAAAGTAGTTCATCATTACCAAATGTAATTATTGGATTGTCAAGTCGTATGCCGAATTTATTTTCAGTATCGATTGAACTCTTTATCACGTCGCCGTAACCGCTCACGATGGGGCAGTTGTAGCTGTTGTTAGACTTCTCGTCGTCCTTTACTTCGAGTACGATGTAAGGGTAGAAAATGAAATCGACTTTCTTGTTGACGAGGTCGAGGATATGTCCGTTCATCAGTTTGGCCGGAAAGCAGATGTTGTCGGACATAATCGACTTAATGCCAGGCTCGTAGAGCTTGTTTGTCGAGTCGCCTGACAATACGACTTCGTATCCCAAGGTGCTGAACATAGCCTGCCAGAACTGGAAATTCTCGTACATGCCCAGTGCGCGCGGTAGTCCTACTTTCTTGCCGTTCTTGGCGGTTGAGTATTCGTGCTTTGCAAACAACATGTCGTCCTTTTCGGCATGCAGGTTGGTGCCCTTGGCGGTGCTTTCGGACCTGTTGGAGAAGACTTTTTCGCAGTTGTTGCCTGCGTAGAACGAATTGCCGTTCTCGAACTTGAAAACATTTACAGTGCATTGGTTTTCACAGCCTTTGCAGTTTACAATCGACGACTTGTATTCGTTGAACTTTATGAGTTCCGATATTGTCGTCTCGTTTGTACAATCGGTTGATTTTCCGTAGATTGCTGCTCCAAAAGCGCCCATAAGTTCGGGAATGTCGGAGAAGAACACGTTTTTGCCTGTGAGTACTTCCAAAGCCTTTACAATGGAGAGGTTCTTCATTGTTCCGCCCTGAACTACAATGTTGTCGCCAAGTTCGTTCAAGTTCTTAAGTTTCAATACCTTGAATAGACAATTCTTGATGACGGAGTAGGAGAATCCTGCTGCAATGTTCTCTATGGAAGTGCCTTCGCGAAGCGACTGCTTTACTTTGGAGTTCATAAACACGGTGCAGCGTGTGCCGAGGTCGTAGGGCTGGTCGGCGGTGCATGCCATGCGTGCAAATTCGGCAACCGGATAGTTAAGCATGTTGGCGTAAGTCTCTATGAACGAGCCACATCCTGACGAACAGGCCTCGTTAATTTCGATGCGCTTTATACTGCCATTGTCGATGAAGATGGCTTTCATGTCCTGACCGCCTATGTCGAGTACGAACGAAACCTCTGGACAAACCTCTCTTGCAGCAATGTAATGTGCCATAGTTTCGACAATTCCATTGTTTAAGTTAAAGGCTTTCTTTAAGAGATTTTCGCCATAACCTGTTGCTGTACTGCTGACAATGCTAATGTTTATATTCTTCTCTTTTTCAAATTGTTGCAGTGCTTCCATGCTTTCTACGAAAGTGCGGAAGCTGTTGCCGTTGTTACGGCGGTAATCCTTGTATATTATGTTGAGGTTATCGTCGATGAGAACGACTTTTGTCGTAGTGGAACCAGAGTCAACGCCAAGATGACACCTGATTTCTGCGCCTTCGATCGGCACTACGCTTTTCAGTGAGAATTTCTGTCTTTCAGTCTTCCATTTTTGGAATTCTTCTTCCGAATTGAATAATTTTCTTAACACATTACCATTTGATTTTGAAGAAGAAGTATGCTCTTTGTTTAAGTTTTGAATTAAGTCAGAAATAGAGCTTGGTGCTTCATTGTACTTCTTTGCGAGGAAAGCGCAGCCCAATGCTGGGAATAGTTCTGTATTCTCTGGAATTATACAATCTTTATTATTGATTTTTAAGATGTTAACAAAGCTCTCTTTAAGTTGTGGTATAAACTTGAACGGACCACCGCAGAAAAGTATTGGCGGTACTATGTCGGTTCCGCGGGCAAGCGACGATGTAACCTGCATTGCCACCGAGTTGAGCACCGAAGCGGCAATGTCCTGCTTACTGGTGTTACGGCTTATGAGGTTCTGTATATCAGTCTTTGAGAATACTCCACAACGTGAAGCTATTGGGTAGATTGTCTTATGGTCGGCAGCTAACTTATTGAGTTCTATCGGTTCTATGCCGAGCAGTGTGGCCGTCTGGTCGATGAACGCGCCTGTTCCTCCGGCGCACGAACCGTTCATGCGGATGTCGGGAGTTTTGCCTGGCTGGAGGAAAATCATCTTGCTGTCCTCGCCGCCAATATCGACGAATGTGCGCACTTGCGGATATTTTTCCTTAATCCATTCGGTTGAGGCGATGACTTCCTGCACGAACCTTGTGCCTATCTTCTCGGCATAACCCATTCCTACAGAGCCAGTTATTACTGTTCCTGCTTCAATGTTGCCGAGTTTTTCCGTGACTTTTGCTAGCGTTTCCGACAGCGTATCGACCACATTGGCGTTGTGGCGCCTATATTCCGAGAACAGAATGTTGTCGTCGTTGTCGAGGACTATGGTTTTTACCGTTGTTGAACCGATGTCAATTCCGAGTCTATATGTCTTGTTTTCCATTACTTTGCTTCTTCTTTGTGCCTAATTACAATACTATTCATTATAGTTGTTACCGATTCCTTTTTGCGTCGTTCGAGGAATTCTACTATTTCGTCGTCGTCGAAGTCGAACTGGCTTTCGAGTATTGGCAGCATTAAAAACGATACGATGTTCATCGACACAACATTAATGAGCAGGTTGAGTGTTGTTATTTCCCTGATGTTGCCTTTCTGGATTTCTTCCTGAAGTTCTCTGTCGAAATTCCTGTATATTTCCAAATTGCCGCTGTAAATCCTTTTGACCAGCGCATTTCTGCGTTCTTCATTTAGAATCAATTCATTGATTACCAAAAATGGAATTTGCCTATTTTCTATCAGCAGGTCGAAGTGCGTCTCGATTTTCTTGCGTAGCCTTGTGGTGAACGGCTCGTCGCTGTCGTCGAAGGTGGTGAAAATGTAGAGGAACTTTGTGAATTTCGCCTGGAAAATCTGCTGGAAAAGGTTTTCCTTGGTGCGGA
>CADARW010000178.1 GCA_902790405.1 uncultured Bacteroidia bacterium | reverse complement strand
CGACAACGACAAGACCGAAGTGTTGCATGCTGGCGATGCTTTGTTTACTGGGAATGGCAACCGTCATAGCATAACAAACAATACCGATGAAGATGTCGAGTTTCTAGCGGTAATACTCGTTTAATGAAACTTTGTGTCAACCTTTAGCTCAGCGTAAGCTAACTTCAGTAATCTTCAAATTATCAAATAACAAAAAAAGCGACCTTAAGTCGCTTTTTTTATTAGAACATATTCAATTCTAGTTTTGCTTCTTCGCTTAACATTTCGGTTGTCCAAGGTGGGTCGAAAACGAGGTTGATGTTTACAGCTTTTACGCCTTCGACTTGCTTTACGGCATCGCGAGTCCATATTAGCATATCTTCGGCCATTGGACAATTTGGGGCAGTCATTGTCATATCGATTTCGACATCGTTGTTGTCACTGATATCGATACGGTAAACCAGTCCTAGTTCGTAAATGTTTACATTTATTTCAGGGTCTTTTACTGTGCGCAATGCTGCAATTATGTCCTGTTGCAATTCGAGTCGTGTTTTCATCTGTTTACTTTTTTGAGTATGCCAAAGCATATATCTTTATCTGTTTCACCATCGACAGGAGTCCGTTTGAGCGGGTGGGGGACAAGTGTTGCGTTAGACCAATCTTCTCGATGAAGTATAGGTCGGCATTGAGAATATCCTCTGGTGTCTGGTTCGACATGACCTTAATTAGCAACGAAGCAATGCCTTTTGTAATGATGGCGTCGCTGTCGGCGGTAAATACAATTTTGCCATCGACGAATTCGGCGTTGAACCACACTTTCGACTGGCAGCCTTTTATCAGGTTGCTGTCGGTGCGGTGAGCCTCGTCGAATGCAGGAAGTTCGCCACCAAGCTCAATGAGGTAGGCGTACTTGTCCATCCAATCCTCAAAGACGGAAAAATCTTCGATTATTCCGTCTTGAATTTCATTTATTGTCATTTTCGGACTATAATATAGCTTCGAGTTTTTCGATTAACTGTGATTCTGGAACTGCACCGACAACGCGGTCAACAACCTTACCATCCTTCAGGTAGATAACTGTAGGCACGTTCCTAATGCCGAACTTCATTGGCAGGTCGCCGGCTTCGTCGATATCAACCTTAGCAACGATTGCTTTTCCTTCGTATGTGTTGCCCATTTTTTCGATATATGGTTTGATAACCTGGCATGGTCCGCACCAAGTTGCACCGAAATCCAATACTACTGGCAGATTTGTCTTGCCAATAACTTCATCATAGTTCTGTTCTGTAATTTCTAACATAGTCGTATTATTTTATTGTTGCAAATTTATGTTTATTATTGGCATTTTCAATTCTTGCGGCTGCAATATTTTTTAACATTGTAATGAATAGCTGTTAATATCAACTTTGTCAAAAGGTTGTCTGGGATAATAGGCAAACAAAAAAGGCAACGAACAAGTCGCTGCCTTTTTCGAATTTTTATGAAAAAAATTATTCTGCTTCGGTGATAACGTTGAAGCTGAAGTTAGCCTTGATGTTCTTGTAAAGGCGAACAGCAGCATTGTACTTACCAACTTCCTTAATCGACTTGTCCTTCATGAGGATGTTCTTGCGGTCGATTTCGAATCCCTTTGCTGCGAGAGCTTCAGCAAGCATGATGGTGTTGATAGAACCGAATATCTTACCAGTTGAAGAAGTCTTGGTAGCGATAGTGAGTTCAAGTCCTTCCATCTTAGCTGCAAGAGCTTCAGCTTCTTCGCGGAGCTTAGCTTCCTTGTGTGCTCTTTGCTTCATGTTTTCTGCATGAATCTTCTTAGCAGTTTCGGTAGCAAGGATAGCATAACCTTGAGGAATGAGATAGTTTCTTCCGTATCCAGGTTTTACATTAACTATTTCGTCTCTGTGACCTAAGTTTTCTACGTCTTGTTTCAGTATGATTTCCATTTCAATTCCTCCTTTAATTATTTCATCATGTCGGTTACGTATGGCAACAATGCAAGGTGTCTTGCTCTCTTAACTGCCTGAGCAACTTTGCGGTGGTACTTCAACGAAGTTCCGGTCAAACGTCTCGGCAATATCTTACCCTGTTCGTTCAAGAATTTCTTGAGGAACTGAGGATCCTTGTAGTCAACATATTTAATGCGGCTTCTGAGGAAGCGGCAATATTTTTTCTTCTTTACTTCAACTGCCAATGGAGTCAAGTATCTGATTTCTGAATTGTTCTGTGCCATAATTATTCCTCCACCTTTTTAGTTTCCTGTTCTCTTCTCTTCTTTTCGCTGTAAGCTACTGCGTGCTTGTCCATCTTGAAGGTAAGGAAGCGCATGATCTTTTCATCACGTCTGTACTCGGTTTCGAGCTTGTTGATGAATGCACCTTCTGCCTTGAATTCGAACAAGTGGTAGAAGCCTGTAGTTTTCTTCTGGATCGGGTAAGCCATTTTTCTAAGACCCCAGTCCTCTTCGTGTACCAACTCACCATTATCGGTGATGTACTTCTTGAATTTTTCAACCGTTTCCTTCATCTGTGGCTCAGACAAAACGGGAGTTGCAATGAAAACGGTTTCGTACTGATTAATCATAATCTTTAAAAATCAATTTGTTAATAAATAAAATACTTTAAAATTTTTGCGAGTGCAAAGGTACGACTTATTTTTGAACTGACGAAATATTCTTTCGCTTTTTTGTGAAAAAGTTTTTAGGAGAAATATTTTGGCAAACTATTAGATATGAAATTATTATATCTTGCTACTACATAAACAGCGCCATAGCATAGTATGCGATCATGCCTATTGCAGCACTTATTGGAATAGTGATAATCCAAGCCACAATCAGTTCGAGTGTAACGCCCCAGCGTACTGCCGAAAGTCGCTTTATTGATCCTACGCCCATGATGCTTCCCGAAATTACATGCGTGGTGCTTACCGGGACTCCCAAATGTTGTGTTATGAAAAGGGTTATTGCTCCTGCCGTCTGTGAGCAGAATCCTTCAACTGGAGTTATCTTTGTAATGCGGTTACCCATTGTCTTTATTATCTTCCATCCGCCCGACATTGTGCCTATTGCAATTGCAGTTATGCAGGCAATTGGAATCCAGCTCGGTGCACCTGTGAGGTTTGCGCTTGTGCCAGCATTGGTTATGGTGTCGGGCAGAAGCCATTCGTTAAGCCCATCGAAACCAAACTGTGTGCCATATGCTACCATTGCGCAGGCGATAAGACCGATTTCCTTCTGCGAATCGTTGAGTCCGTGTCCGATACTAAGGCAGGCCGACGACAGCAACTGAAGTCGCTTGAACCATTTGTCGGCTTTGTGCGGCTTGGCTTTTCTTGCAATCCAATATAATAGTATTGTAATAAGGTTGCCAGCAATGAATCCGATAAGCGGTGCAAAGAATATGAACATGGCAATATATCCAACGGTTGACCAGTGTACTGCGTCCCAACCTTTTGCGGCTATGGCTGCGCCTGTAAGTCCGCCGATAAGAGTGTGCGACGAACTAGAAGGTATGCCTTTCCACCATGTTATAAGGCTCCATGTTATTGCTGCAATAAGTCCTGCAATTAGCAACGGAAGTGTTACCGATGCTTCTTCAACAGTCTTTTGTACTGTATTGGCGATGTTGAATCCTAATATGTATTCGGCAATGAAGAACGCCACAAAGTTGAAGAATGCCGACCATATTACAGCTTGTGTGGGAGATAGTACTCTTGTCGAAACTACGGTCGCTATTGAGTTGGCGGCATCGTGGAAGCCGTTTATGAAGTCGAAGATGATTGCAAGTACTATAATCGTAATCAGAAACCCCATATTATGCGTATTTTACGATTATGGTCTTGATGATTTTGCCTACGTGCTTAGCCATGTCGGTTGTGCGCTCCATGTGCTGTACGATTTCCTTGTTCTTGATGATTTCCTTTGTGTCTGTTTCTTCCTCGAAGAGTTTCTTTACAAAGTTTTCGTATATCTCATCTGCTTCC
>CADARW010000177.1 GCA_902790405.1 uncultured Bacteroidia bacterium | reverse complement strand
AACCTTGAGTTGTCTGTGAAGTTTGCCAAGGAGGCAGGAATGATTTCGCAGGGTGCTTTGAGTATCACCCACTCGAAGATTCACACTGTGGAATATTATATGAAGGTAGTCGACAAGCTTGTTGAATATGGTGCCGACGAAATCGGACTTAAGGATATGGCTGGTGTTGGTCGTCCCGTAACATTGGGAAAACTTACAAAGGCTATCAAGGACAAGTATCCTCACATAATAGTTCAGTATCACGGACATTGCGGACCAGGCTTCTCCCCTGCTTCGATGCTCGAGGTAGCACGCAACGGCGCCGACATCATTGATGTGGCTGTAGAACCGTTGTCATGGGGAAAGATTCATCCCGACGTTATAACAATCAGGGAAATGCTTTACGATGCTGGTTTCGATGTTCCCGAAATCAATATGAATGCCTACATGAAGGTTCGTACTCTCAACCAGATGTACATGGACGATTTCTTGGGCTACTTCATGGAAATGAAGAACAGGCAGAGTTCGTCGTTGCTTGTAAGGTGCGGACTTCCGGGCGGAATGATGGGTTCGATGATGTCCGACCTCAAGAGTATGCATAGTGCTATCAATGTATCGTTGCAGCAGTCAGGTAAGCCTACTGTTTCGATAGATGACCTTCTGGTACAACTTTTCGAAGAGGTGGAATATGTATGGCCTAAACTCGGCTATCCCCCACTGGTAACACCTTTCAGCCAGTATGTCAAGAATATAGCGCTTATGAACATATATGCTATGTCGGATGGTCAGCCTCGTTTCTCGATGATTGACAAGGATAGTTGGAACATGATTCTAGGTCGTATGGGTAAGCTTCCGGGCGAACTTGCTCCTGAAATTGTGGAACTTGCAATGCACGACCGTCAGTACCGCGACTACAAGAGCGGATTGGCAAAGAAGCGTTTCTACGAAGAACTTGAAGTTGTAAAGCATAAGGAAAACAAAGTAATTCAAGTTGAGGACGACAAAGATCCGAAGATTAAGAAAATCAAGGCACCGGAAACCGGAAGGTTGTTGTTTGCCTTCATTTCCGACCAGTACAAAGTTGGCGACCAGATTCCAATCAACGAGCAGTTGTTCTACATTGAATCCAACACCAACTACGAGGTTGTCATTTCCGAGTACGCCGGAACCGTCGGCAAGCTCTACTGCAAGCAGGGCGACTGGGTTCACGAAGGCGATACGATTATGACAATTGTAACGGAATAAAAAATATAATGACTAGTCCTAAATAACCGTTACAGGTTTTTACGGGACAAAAATACAATTAAATACACAGTCGGATATCCGACTGTGTATTTTTATTTTCCTTTTTATAAGTTTTCATTTTCACTTCACGCTGACGGTGCATAAATTCAGGAGTATTGTAGTCGCAGGAGCAATGCGGTCTCATACGGTTGTATATATCCACGCACTCAGCGACTGCCTTTTTCATCAGGTTTAACGGAAGATTTAGGTTTTCCAGCAGGAACTCTTGCTTCAAGATACCGTTTATCCGTTCGGCCACGGCATTGGCGTAGGGATCGTAAGATTCTGTCATGCTTGGCGTTATCCCATATCTGGCAAGTCTCGCCTGGTATTCGTCGGAACAGTATTGTATTCCTCTGTCTGAATGGTGGATGAGTGGCTCCTGAGGATATATCCTATTTTTATGAGCCATTTTCAGCGCTCGTATCGCACCATCTGCGGCAAGACTTTCTGATAGGTCGTACCCCATAATCTTTTTGGAGTAGGCATCGGTAACAAGTGCCAGATACATATGGCAGTCTCTATTACTGACATAGGTGATGTCGGACACAAAAACCTGCTCGGGACGAACAATATCCAGACCTGCGACAAGGTTCTTGTACTTGCGGAAGCGATGGTGGGAGTTCGTGGTAGTATGGTAAGAGCGGTATGGAAGTATCAGCATGTTGTTGGCGCGCATTATGTCGAAGAGCCTGTCCCTTCCTACCCCCATGGTACGCAGTCTTGGCTCTAGAATATGATACAACTTCCTGCATCCCAGTCTTGGCATGCCTGCACGAACTTCCTGCGCCAGCTCGACAACATCAGTAGCCCTCTTGCGGCAGCGGTGCTCACTCCATACCGAACGGTAATATCTCTGCCTGCTAAACCCGAACAGCCTGCAGAGTGCGCTTATCGATACGTTTCTCATTTCGCAGTATCCTTTGACTGTCCGGGTGAACATTTTTTTCTTATGTCAACTCCATACTCTTCCTCGGCTATGTCTATCATCAGGTCGAAGAAGCCTGCCTTAAGGTCTTTCTCCTCCAGTTCCTTCTCCAGCCGGGCGTTTTTCCGCTCCAGAACTTTTACTTTTTCCCTGAGCTCAAGAAGCTCCTGGTCTTTGGTTTTTGCCATAGGTAATAACGTTTTGTTTTGCCAGTCAAAGGTACCAAATTTATTAATCCATTGGCGCACGGTATAGCTCCCTTGTATGCCATACTTCCTGCTCAGTTCTCCCAAGCTGACATGTGTCTCTTCATACTCGCGTACAACTGACAATTTAAAAGCCATTGTGTAGTCCTTTTGTGTACGCCTAACATACTTACTTTCTTTATTTTCCATTTCGTTACTATTTTTATTGTAACGCTATTTTAGGACGAGACATAAGGGTTAATGATAAGGGTCGTTCTTAACAGAACGGCCTTTTTTTGTTTTTTATTACCGCTAAATTACGCGTTGTCACAATTTTTGTATGCTCACGCGACAAAAATGTGCGCCAACGCCACATAATGCATACGCTATTCTATAAATATGTAACCTCTCCGAGGTTGTTAAATTTCTCCAAATATACAACACTCTACGACCCCTATCGTGTAAAAATCATCACTTTCTTCGTCCCACCAAATGTAATTTCGTCACAATTATTTGTGCAACACAACATAAACAATATTTACAACACCCTGCCATTCAACATTTTAGCAACCTACAAATTATAAATTGTCAATTATCCATTGTCAATTTATAAAAAATCCACTTTTTGTTAAATGTTAATTCAAAAATTTTTTTATATTTGTGGCTTCGTCGTGGACAAATATACACTTTAATTCAATGAATAACTCATATATGAGGTTTCATAACCAAAACAACAACAGTATGGACAATATCCAAAAGCATTTTTCTGCTGCAGCATTGTGTGCTGCTTTTTTGTTTTTTGCCGCATTTGCCTCGTTCGGGCAGAATGTAATTTACCAATGCGACTTTGAGGATGCCACCGAAAACGCCGAATGGACGCTTGCCAATGGCAGTCAGACAAACCAGTGGTACATCGGCACGGCGGCAAACAACGGAGGTAGCAACGGATTGTACATAACCAACGACGGAGGCGCAAGCAATGCATACGACAATACCTCAACTTCCTATGTATATGCCTACCGCGAAATAAATTTCACGGAGAACGCATGGTATAACTTTGAACTAGACTGGCGTGGATATGGACAATACTACTACGACATTATGAATATGTTTTTAATCCCCACTTCTGTCAATCCCGAACTGTCGGCTGGTAATGCCAATGGTATGGAATACTCTCCATATTCCACACCATCGGAATGGATAGTGATATTGGGAGCACAGTCTGAATATCAAGAATGGCAACACGCCTTTATTGAACAGGAAATCGAAGCAGGAACATACTATCTTGTCCTATTCTGGAAAAACAATAATTCATACGGCGATAACCCTCCAGCGGCTATCGACAACATCAGCATAACTAAGAACAATTGTGTGTCTATATCCAATGTGTGGGTAGAAGACGTTGAGGCAGAATCGGCTACAATAGTCTGGGAAGAACGCGGAACGGCTACAAGCTGGGATATTGTCATTTCTCTCGATTATCTTGAAGATGCTGACCTCGAATCAGCAGATTTCATAACAGTTACCGATATGACATATTCGCTTACAGGACTTGAACCACTGACCTACTATTATATATATGTCCGTGCGGAATATC
>CADARW010000176.1 GCA_902790405.1 uncultured Bacteroidia bacterium | reverse complement strand
TCTTATTTTAGTTTCAATGGACAAAAGTCCGTTTCTGTTGAGACGCAAAATTTTGCGTCTGTACAATATTATATATAATATTCGGCTAGCAAGCTGAGCCGTGATTATACAATTCTAAATCCCTTATTTGTAAAGTATTCAGCTATCACATCGGTACAATCGCCATCGATTATAAGGTGGTGGTTTCCAAGTGGGAATTCACGCAACGAGAACAAACCCTTTGCCGACATCTTCACCTTCACCTGCGTGCGGCAAGCCATCGGTGAATCGCAGTTACCGACAATCTCGCCAAGCGACAAGAAGCAGTTCTCCAGTTTCCTGTCGATACGGAAAATGGTGACTTCTCCGCCCTTCATCTCGCCTTTCACTGCTGCGTACTTACCTGTCTCATAGTGAGTTGTGACTTCCATCTTATTGAGCAGATTCTGTTGCACCGTGCAATGTGAGAAAATTGCCGCCTCGCGATCGGCGAAACTAAGGTTTGCCATCCACGGAATCTTACCAGTAAGACGCTTGACAATCATCATGCCCGTTGCCGAACACAAATCGCCTTCGCAGGCAGCTGGGAAACCGCAGTTGTTCATAGCCGATACTGGCAGACAAATCGTATTGCCAACCTTGCCGATAAGGCCGAAACAGCCTACCGTAATGGCATCAAGGTTATTCTGCTTAATGAGCGTGTCGAATCTCTTCACGAGCGACAGTTCCGAAGCAAAGCTATCGTGTCCGAACCTGCCGAAAGTTTCAGCAAAATTGCAAAAGTCTTCTCCTTCAGGCAATTCAAGCAACTCGTCCCACGAAAAATTAACAAGTTCAATGTCAAGCACTTCGTCAAGCAAATCCTCGTCGGGCGTACTCGACACCAGCCAGTCGGAAACTCCGCCGACCACCCCTAGCCTAGTCGTTGGTGACGGAGCCGGAGGTGTAAGATAATTCTCCAGTTCCTGCAGACTTTGGAGCTTATCAACGTCGAAAAGCTTGGTATTGATGCCTTTTTCGTTAAGATAAGCCTTCACCTCGGTAGCAGCAGCCCACGAGTTGCAGTTGCGTGATGCGAGAAAACAATATCGGTTCTTTGATTCAATCCTGCTAAGCACCTTGTGCTCGGTTCCACCCGAAAGGAACCATATTACATCAGGATTCGACTGTACGAAAACGTCGGGCGTAAGGTTGAAACGCCCAAGAAAATCGGTGACGACGGACGACGGAGGGATGTCGCTGTCGTCGCCCGATGATGCTAAAAATATTTTCAAAGCTGTAAATTTAAGTTCTACAATCGACTACTTTGCAGCAATCATTTCAATTTCTACAAGAGCCTTCTTGGGGAGTTCCTTTACAGCGAAAGCTGCTCTTGCGGGAGGATTTGCAGTGAAATACTTTCCGTAAACAGCGTTCATGTCGGCGAAATAGCTCATATCGGCGAGCAGGCAGGTTGACTTTACAACATTGTCGAAAGTGCAGCCAGCAGCCTTGAGGATAGCTTCCAAGTTCTTCATGCTCTGTTCTGTCTGTGCTGTAATGCCTTCGGGCATAGTTCCCGTTTTGGGGTCGATTGGCAACTGACCGGAAATAAAAATCATACCGTTAGCCTCGACAGCCTGGCTATAAGGACCAATTGCTGCAGGCGCATTGTCTGAGTGAATTATGTTCTTCATGTTCTTAATATTTAAATTAAAGGACAAAGGTAATATGATTTATTGGTTTAGGTTAGTTTTTTTGAAAAAGTTTTATAATAATTTCATCATTCATTCCAAAATGATGATTATCTTTGTGATTGCCAAATTTTGTGTAGAGAAAATATGAATACTAACCCTAACTGCAAGGACACTTGCTGCAATGTTGTGTTTAATCTGTACTCTATTATTCGTAAATGTGCAATTGTGCTCATAGTTTTTTGTGCATTTGCGAAGACTAGTGCATACGGGCAGAATACAACAATAATCTTAAATGCCAACAGTAACGGCAAAAGTACTTACGTAGAATGTGGAACTACATATTATTTCTATGATTCGGGGGGAGAAAGCGGAAATTATAATAGCAATGAAGATTATTCGTACACATTTGAATCATGTCATGAAATAACAATTGAACTAATAGATCTTCAAACAGAAGCTTATTGTGGTTCTTGTGACTATCTATCGATATATGACAATAACGAATCAACCCCATTAGCTACTGGTATATATGGCTCATCATTACCTTCAACAACTACATATACTGCGACATCTGGAAAACTCTATATAAAATGGAAATCAGACAACGGGTCAAACAATAGAGGTTGGGCAGCAACTATTACATGTACTGGCTCACCATGCCCACAACATACATTATATTATGATATTACAACAAATTGCCTTGGCTCAGCCAACACAGCCCCATCATCAACTACAGCATCATATGCAACAGTAACAGATATAGAGCCATCATGTTCTGCGGCTCCATTTTTTAGAGGATGGAATACTGCTAGAGATGGAAGTGGAACATATTATAATGCTGGTGATGAAATTTCTTTGCTAAATCATGATGTTACATTATATGCGAGATATAGATCTACAGAATGTAACAATTATGTTGTTGTAAACGATGTAAATACTTCAAGTGGTTATAATGTACCTTTTTGTTCACATATAGATTATGACAATGCACCTAGATCATCATACTCACAGATGATATACTCTAAAGAACAGATTACAACTGCGAGCGGATACTCTGGACGCGGTATTATTCGAAAAATATATTTTGATTATTATGGACCAGATGCGCAAGATATGGAATTTGACCTATATATGGCCAATACTGACACAAGCAGTTTTTACCCTCATGACAGATGGGTCAGGAAAAATCTCATATTAGTCGCATCAAAAAATATTACATTCACTCCAGGTTGGGTTGAAATAGAACTAGATGACGAATTTTTGTGGGATGGCACTAGCAATCTATTAATAGCCATGCACGCTAAAACAAATATAGATATTAATAATAATAGAAAATTTTATTATACATTAAAAAATTATGCAATAAAATATCAACATAGGCTTAACGGTCTAATACTATTAAATGGCAATCACGTGCCTACTGTTATTGGAAATCCAAGTGGTTATGGTGGCACTTATGGAAATGCCCTTCCCAACCTCAAGCTATGCATGGCACCCTACTGTGAACCACCCACATTCCTATTCTCTACCTCCTCCGCCACATGTGCTTTAGGCGGCAGCTACGACCTTACTGCCCTATTCTCACTCAGCAACCCGACAGGTCGCCCAGTAACCTACACCTGCAATCCTGCCGAAGCAACAATCTCTGGCACTACCATAACACCACATGTTGGCGGAAACATAACAATTACAGCCCACATTGCTGCCTACAACGGCAAATGTGCTGCAGATGCCACTGCCATTCTTACAGTAAACTGCACCGAACCAAGCTTTGAGTTTTCGCAGTACGGAGTATTCTGCACAATTAGCAACTCCGTTTCGGCCCCATCATACACTACCAACTCTACATCGACAAGCGTAACGTACTCGTCTTCAAACGAAGCGGTTGCAACAGTCAACCCTAGTACAGGTGTTGTCACTGGCGTGTCGGAAGGCTATACAACAATTACCGCCTACCTTGCATCCAGCGGAAACTTCTGCCAGAAGGCAGCCACGTTCGTAGCCTATGTCTCCCCCGACGAAAGTTGCATGCCGTTTACATCTGGGAATTGCAGCGTACATGGAGGCCTTAATTGCATATCCCCATTCTATACAGAAAGTTACTTCTCATATTCATATGTTCAAATGCTATATCCTGCAACAGAACTAAGAGCAACAGGCCTTAGTGCTGGAAGAATAAATAAAATTGCTTTCCATTTATACGGAAGACCTTCTTCTCCTCATGATTTCACTCTGAATTTCAGAGTTTTTATCGCAGCTACAAATTCTACATCACTATATACAGAATGGGCAACACCAATTTCTGGATTTGTTGAAAAATTTTCTGCTGCAAAAAGTTTCTCGCAAGACAGTTGGACATATATAGA
>CADARW010000175.1 GCA_902790405.1 uncultured Bacteroidia bacterium | reverse complement strand
CACAGGCCGATTTCGTTGCGACTAACAGGGCAATTGCTTATGGTACCGAGGTATTTTTCGAAAATACTTCTTCAAATTCTCCGGCTTTCTCGATGTGGACTTTCGATGGTGGTACACCGAGAACTTCTAACGAATTCTCTCCAACAAATGGTGTCCGTTACATGACTCCAGGTATTTACGACGTAACATTGTTAGTGTCAAATTCATGCGGTTCTACTAGCATAACCAAGGAACAATACATATATGTATTCAATAGTAGTGTCGAAGCTTTTTGCGATACTCTGAGCAATGTTTCTACAGGAGATGTTATCGGACCTAAGCAACCCGGAGGAACATGGGGCTATGTCGCTGGTCAGAACGGAAAGAAGATAAAAGCTTATGCAGATTATTTTGCTACTCATACATTTACCCAGGTTAGGGCTTTGCTCGTTCCTGTTACTCAGGCAGTTTATGGCGCAAGCGATTCGTATGTGAGATTCTATGTCTGGGCAGATAACAACGGCTTGCCTGGCGAAGAATTAGGAAGCAAGAAAGTGCTTATTAGAAATCTAACTGCAGGACAGACAAATGTCGTAAGGTTCGATGAGGCAGTTCCTGTTACAGGTCCGTTCCATGTTGGTTTCAAGGTTAATTATCCGGATAATAATGATGATCAGATAAGTGACGATTTGTTTGTAGTTCCAATTGTAAACAATAGATCAGCAAGCGGTCTCAATACAATGTCGGTTATGAAAAACAATGTTTGGTATTCTACTACAGAATTCCTTTCATTCAATGCTTCGTTGCCGATAGAACCTGTATCGTGCTTAGTAAATGATATCGAAGAAGATGTTGCTGATAGTTCTGTTGATGTTTACCCGAACCCGACAACCGGTTTGCTCAACATTTCGTTCGGTAATGCCGACATGAGCAGCTACAGCGTCGAAATTTACGATGCCCTCGGCAGACTTGTTTCTTCGGAAATGGTAAGCGCATCCGATAATCACTCAATGGATATTTCTGCTTACCCCGAAGGTTTGTATATTGTAAGGATAAGCACTCCTGCATTTGTTGCAAACAAGAAGATTATGTTGACAAAATAACATAAAACTTTAAGCGAAATTGGAAACTTCCGACTATCTTTGTGGTCGGAAGTTTCTTTTTATGAAAAGGTTGATATTCATACTGTTGGTGTTTTCTCTGCTGTATTCCTGCAAGGATTACAGGCAAGAAAAATGCGTGGTCGAGGGAAATCGCTACTCGCAGAACTTTGGAATTGTGGCTACCGACGATGGCTACGATGTCACACTTACGCGCAATAACCGTGTTTTGCATCTCTCGCGCGAGAAGTCCGATTCTGCAATACAAATCCCAATTCGCAGTGCAGTCTGCTTTTCGACAACTCACACGGCTTTCATTTCGCAGTTGGGCGAGGCTTCGTCGATAACGGGGCTGAGCGGTACGGAATATGTGTGCGACCCCGTAGTTGTGAAGATGATTCGCGATGGCAAGATTAAGGAAATCGGTTACGACAAACAACTCGACATGGAACGCATTATCTCGCTGAAACCCGATGTGGTTTTTGCATACGGAATTGACAACGAGTCGATTTCGGGTTTTCAGAAACTTGAACGAATTGGCATTCCGATTGTCATAGTTGATGACTATCTGGAACCTCGTCCGTTGGGCAGAACCGAATGGATGAAATTCTTCGGTTGCTTCTACGACAAGCTAGAAATGGCTGAACATTATTTCGACAGCGTTGAAAACCGCTACAACGAAATAAAGGCTATGCCTACCGACAAAAGCCTGAAGGTGCTTGTAAGTGTGCCGTGGAAAGGGACTTGGTGGGTGCCGGGTGGCAACAGTTTCTTCGCAAACTTCGTGAAAGAGGCGGGTGGTCAGTATGTCTTCGACAACGAATCGACAGAGAGCCTTCCGTATTCCATTGAGCAAGTTTTCCTAATGGCAAGCGACGCCGAGGTGTGGCTCAATACCAACGAGAAGACCAAGCGTTCGCAAATACTTGATGTGGATTCGCGCCTCGAAAACCTGGCTCCGTACAAGAATGCACGCATTTACAATAACAACAAGATTACCAGCGAATACGGTGGAAGCGACTTCTGGGAGTCGGGCATTGTGCATCCCGACATAATCCTGCAGGACTTGCGCAAGATTTTCACGGAGGACGACGATAGCCTACATTATTATAGACGACTTGAATAGGACGGTTGTAAATATTATAAAGTTTGTGGTAATTGCGCTTGTGCTTATAGCACTGGCAATTATCGATGTGTGTACCGGTTCCAATCCAATTCCGCTGTCCGACATTATGGACTACATTTTCGGCAGTTCGGATATGTCTGTCGATTACCAGTTTACCATCCGCGAATTCCGTTTGGCGCGACTTATCACGGCTATGATTGCTGGTGCTGCGCTGTCGGTGTCTGGATTGCTGATGCAGACAATCTTCCGAAATCCGCTGGCTGGTCCGTATGTGCTTGGCATAAGCAACGGTGCAAGTTTGGGCGTGGCTGTTATTGTACTCGGAAGCGGTATGTTTTTGCCGTCGGCAGATGTGTCGAACTTTGCAATACTTATTGCCGCTGGTCTTGGTGCTGCCGCTGTGCTGATGCTTATTCTCGCCGTGAGCCTTCGCGTGAGGGACATCCTGAGCATACTTATCGTAGGTATTCTCGTGTCGGGCGTGGTGGCTTCGGTGGTAAATGTAATGCAGTTCTTCTCAAACGAGGTCAATGTAAAGTCGTATGTTGTGTGGACAATGGGCAGCCTCGACTCGGTGTCGTTCAACGATTCGGTTGTACTGATACCCGTGTGCCTGATAATGTGTGCCGTGCTGTATATGTTTTCAAAGAAACTCAACATTTTGCTTCTTGGCGAACAGTTTGCCGTGAGCATGGGACTTAACATAAAGTGGTTGCGCGTTATTATATTTATAGGTGTAAGCGTGCTTACGGGTGCCGTTACTGCATTCTGCGGACCGCTGGGCTTCATCGGGCTTGCCGTGCCGCACATTTCGAGGTGGATTTTCAATACTTCCGACCATTTTGTACTTGTGCCGGCTTCGATGATACTTGGCGCGGCCTTCCTGCTGTGCGGCGATATTCTTTCGCATACGCTTTATTCTCAAGGCGTTCTGCCGATTAATGCGGTAATTTCGATTCTCGGTGCGCCTTTCATTATTTGGATTGTGTTTAAAAATCAGCGGACAGTGATATGATGGGAGAGGTGGTACTGAATATTGAAGGACTAGTTTTCGGACATAAGGCTCCGTTGGTGTCGCAAGCGGTTGATATTTCGGCAAGTGCGGGCGATTTTATCTGCCTTGTAGGACGGAACGGCACAGGCAAGACGACAATGCTAAGTACGCTCATAGGTGTAAAGAAGCCTTTGGCTGGACATATAAGCATTTGCGGTGTGCCGCTCGACCGAATTTCGGCAAGGGAGAAGTCTCGCTATATCAGTTTTGTGCCGTCGAAGGTGGAGGCTGTGCTCAATATGCGCATCCGCGACCTGATTGCCGTCGGTAGAAGTCCATATACAAACATTTTCGACCGCAGAACAAAGGCTGATGAGGCTATAATCGAGGACTTTATACAGAAATTCGGTTTGTCGGACATTGCCGCATCGATGATTACCGAAGTGAGCGACGGTGAAAGGCAGAAGGCTATGATTTGCCGTGCTATGGTTCAGCAGACACCTGTAATTCTGCTCGATGAACCGACTGCTTTCCTTGATTTCTTTGCCAAGCGCAAACTTTTGTCCGACCTGAAGAAAATAGCCTCGGAGGAAAACCGATGCATAATTTTCTCGTGCCACGATTTGGAAATTGCAGCAAAGTATTGCTCCCATATCTGGCTTCTTGATGACAGAAAACTCGAATCGGTAACCGTTGAAGAATTCCTTAACGGAGGTTACTTCTCAAAATATCAGTAAAATACCGTCCTTCGGGATTTGTACTCCCGAAGGCGTGAATATAAGGATATTTTATCCGTTAAACTCAAAACATTCCCGTTCGTTCTGATTTATAATCTGCAATTAAATTTAAGCAACCATTACCGCATCTTGA
>CADARW010000174.1 GCA_902790405.1 uncultured Bacteroidia bacterium | reverse complement strand
AGTACCAGTTGACGAAGGCGATGAACAGGCATTCACAATCACTCCTGATGCTGGCTACCAGATTGCAAGCGTAATGGTTGATACCGACAATGATGTTACCGACGAACTCGAATACAACGACGGTGTTTACACTTACACATTCGAAAATGTAGTAGCAAACCACACTATCCACGCAACATTCGAAGTATTGCAGACCTACACTATTACTGTTAATATTACAGGTAACGGTGAGGTTGTTGCAACCGATGAGGACGATAACGTATATCCTATGGAAAATGGCGTAGTAACAGTAAATAATGGCGCTGATGTAAATCTTGAAATCACTCCGGCAGAAAACTATCAGATAGAATCTGTTACTATTGATGGTGTTCCAGAGGAACTTGAACAAGAAGATCTTGCTGGATATTCTTATTCATTCTTTGTTGTTGACCGAAATCATATCATCGACGTAACATTTGTTCCTGCAGATGCAACCGACATGATTGATGCCGCTTCGATGGCAATCTACCCGAACCCGAACAACGGTATGTTCAGCATCGACTTCAGCAATATCGAAGGTGATGCAACCTACGAGATTATCGACGTTCGCGGTGCTGTTGTCGAAACTCGCAGCATTAACGTGATGAACGGTGCTACAATGAACTTCAGCCACAACCTCGATGCTGGTACTTACTTCGTAAGAATCATCAGCGGAGACAAGGTTTACGTTGAACAGATTGTTGTTGAATAATTGATACACAATCAATAATAGAAAAGGCTACCCAATGGGTGGCCTTTTTTATATACATACCACAATATTCCTCCGACATAAATTATTTTTCAAATCATGTGGAATCCAACAAAAAATATTATTTTTGCAACCGTTAAGAAACGTTATTTTTAACGTATGTTGATTGAATTGTATGACATATTTATTTAAGCCGAAGGGTCCGATGGCATATAACTGGATTATTGCTAATATGAAGAAAATATTTTTTAATGTGCTAGTTTTGTTGACAGTTTTCTGCCTCCCAGTTGGTTTGAGCGCACAAACAATCGTTGCAAGTGCCGGTGAACACGGAACTATTTCTCCTGCCGGCAATGTTGCTGTCCTTCTTGGCGATAATGCAGAATTTACAATAACTCCCGAAAGTGGTTATCGTATTGCGAGTGTAGTTGTCGATGCTGAAACTGCAAACGAAGTTAATGTTACTGCAAATCTTGTTGCAGGCGACGGTGTATTTTTCTACACATTCGAAAATGTAACAGCCGACCACACAATTAACGCAACATTCGAAGAAATCCCTACCTATACAATAACGGTTGTGGCTGGTGAAAATGGTTCGGTTTTATATAACGATGCATTGGTTTCAGAACCTATCGTAGTTGCAGAAGGTGCAACTCCTGAATTCGAAATCTCACCTGCAACAGGCTATCAGATAGAAGCCCTATCTATTGATGAAAATGCCATAGCTCTTACACCAGTACAGTTGGGCGGTTATACCTACACATTCGAACCTGTAAGGGCAGCACATACTATTACAGTATCATTCGAGTTGATACCTGTTGTGGTTACTACACATACAATCGTTGCAACTGCAGGCGAGAATGGTACAATCACTCCTAATGGTAATGTAGATGTTGAAGATGGCGAAGACCAGGTATTCCAGATTGCAGCAAACGATGGCTACCGCATTGCAAGTGTTCTTGTAGATGATGTAGAAGCTATCAACGATCTTGTAAATGGTGCATACACATTCACCAACGTAACTGAAGACCATACTATTGCAGCAACTTTCGAGGCTGTTCCGGTAACTACCTACACAATTACAGGAACTGTAATCGGTGGACATGGCTCAATCGTTCCCGATGGTTCTGTTGATGTTGCTGCAGGAGAAACTTACGAAGTAAGATTTATTCCTGACGAAAACTATGCAATCGACACAGTAAAGGACAACGGATTTTTAAGATACCCGGTTGAAGGTACCGGTTATATTTTCGACAATGTATATACCTTGACCAATGTGTCGGAAAACCATGAAATCATAGTTGTATATAAGGACACTAGAACTTATTACAACATCCACGTAGAAGTTGAAACTGCAGGCGGTGATGTAACCCCAAGAGATACATCTGTAGTTGGCGGTTCAGATGTAACCATCAACGTAATGCCTTTGGATGGATATCGTATTTCGCGTTTGGAAATCGACGGTAATATATTGAACAACTGCGAAACCAACGAAATCAGTTTCAGAGATGTTCAGACTGACCACAATATAAAGATAGCTTTCTTGCCGAACTCGATTGACGAGAACGTCTTCTCAAGCTTGAGCGTTTATCCGAACCCGAACAACGGTATGTTCAGCATCGACCTCAGCAACATCGAAGGTGCTGCAACCTACCAGCTTATCGATGCTCGCGGTGCAGTTGTTGAGACTCGCGAAATCAATGTTGCAAACGGTGAAACCAAGATGTTCAACCATAAGCTTGACGCTGGTACCTACATTGTAAGAATTATCGCTGGCGACAAGGTTTATGTTGAGCAGATTGTTGTTGAATAATCGTCACACAATCAAAAATAGAGAAACCGCTCGCAAGGGCGGTTTTTTTTATTTTTGATGGTTTCTAAGTTTGATTGTTTCTGAGTTTCTAAGTTTCTAAGTTTGAAAGTTTCTGGTTGTTCAGCGGTATTTTCCAAATCTTCAAACTCAGAAACGGCTTTAGCCATTCAAACGGGCGTAGCCCAAGAAACTTAGAAACCTTCAAACAGCGCAGCCATTAAACGTGAAACATTGAAACAATTAGAAACGGCTTTAGCCATTCAAACTTATAAACGCCGCAGGTATAGAACGGCGAAGCCCTCAACGAAGTTAAACGGCGTAGCCATTACTTTATCCGAAGCAACTGAATCTCTTCAGCATGTCCATATCCAGTATTGTGATTTCTTTCTTGTCAATTGCAATAGCGTTGGCAGTCTTCAGTTCGGCGAGGACGCGCACGATGTTTTCGGTGGCAAGTCCCGACAATTCGGCTATGTCGCGGCGTGTAATGATAGGGGAGATGGTGTCGCTCTCGAAAATCTTTTCCGACAGGTAAATTAGCGAATCGCAGACTTTGCTCAACGACTGCTTGTTCGAGATGCTGTTGAGGCGGTCGTAGAGGTTTTGCAGCGAATTTGAGTACATTTTGATGATTTCGGAGGCAAATTTGTTGTTACCTTTAATTATATTGTCGAAGACTGTGCGTTCTACTAAACACACTTTTGACGGCATTAGTGCTTGACAACCAAAGTGGTAGTGATTGTCGCCGTATAAACACGACAGGCCAATAATGCTGAAGGGCTTTGTAATTTTGAAAATGGTGTTCTTGAAGTGAATATTCTCGATGTACGATTTAAGCCATCCTTCCTTCAAAATCATAATATACGATGCAAATGAGCCTTGTTTGCACACATTTTCTCCTTTTTTGAACTCAATTTCGGTGCTTGTTACAATTTTTATTTCAGGGCTGTTTAGACCCAATTTTTTCAAAAAATCGACCAATTTTTTGTTATTTTCGTCATCTGGCGAGAATGTTTTCATCGTATAATCGGTTAATATCTAAATTGATATGTAAATAAATCCTTTTTATTTCGATTGCGGTGCAAAAATAAGTAAAATTGATAAATATCAACATTTATTTTGATATAAATTTAATAAAAATATGATATAAAATCGTGTTTTTGTGGTTAGGTCTGAAAGTAAAGCATTAATTTTGGGACACAAAAATTTAATTTTATAATTTAAAAGTAAATATTATGAAAGTACAAAGTATCATGTCGGGTTTGAAGAAAAAACACCCGGGAGAAAAAGAGTATTTGCAAGCAGTACAGGAAGTATTGGAAACCATCGAAGAAGTTTACAACCAGCATCCTGAATTCGAACAGGCTAAGATCGTTGAACGTTTGGTAGAACCAGACCGCATCTTCAAGTTCAGAGTTACTTGGGTTGACGACAAGAAGAGGGTTCAGAACAATATCGGTTACCGTGTACAGTTCAACTCAGCATTAGGCCCGTACAAAGGTGGTCTCCGTTTCCATCCGGCAGTTAACGAATCAATGTTGAAATTCTTAGGTTTCGAACAGATATTCAAGAACTCTTTGACTAACCTTCCA
>CADARW010000173.1 GCA_902790405.1 uncultured Bacteroidia bacterium | reverse complement strand
CAGTGCGCTGGCCGTCAGCTGACCGGAAAAGAACTGGTACATACCGGGAAGGTTCTTGATCTCGCAGCCGGTCTCGTTGCAGATATTCATGATATCGCGGCGCTGCGCCATCGTTGCGCTCGGCAACGCGATGAAGATCTTGTTGATATGATACTTCTCGACGTATTCGCCGGTTTCGTAAGCCTTTGTGCAGAACACAACCGTAACCGCAGCCTTAGGATACGGAAACACAACCGACTCCGAGAAACTTTTCTGCACCGTGCGAGCCTCGTCAACAGTCTGCCACTCACCGAAAAGCGTAGAATACGAACGGCTGTAAATAAGCGTTCCAGTTGCCTTGTCAAGCACCTTTACCAGGTACTTGCCGAATTTAGTATCGTCGAACAGATTCTCCTTCGAACCGCCCCAGTACGGTTCGGCAATAACCTCATCGATATAATAAATATCTGTCTGATAATCACCAGCATGGTAATAATCAACGCGCATAGTCCTATTCTCGAAATACTTGTCGAACTGAGCAAACCCAGCCAACGAAACAAGCAAAAACAAAACGGTCAATACTTTTCTCATATCTTATTGATTTTTATATTCTTCGGTAAAAACAAAACGAACGGACTTTTCGTCCATTTCAATAGTAACCACATTCATAAGCATTAGGTTCACAAGCACATCTTCGACACTGCGAACCGTCATTCCCGTAAAATGGACAATGAAATCCTTTGTAACGAAACCACTTATGCGAATTTCGTCAACAATAAGCTTCATAACATCGTCGTAGTACAAATCCGACGGCACAAAGCTCTTCGATTGCCGCCAGTAGCGCACAAGTTCGGGCGGAGCAAGCACATTTTTGTCGGCGCAACGCACAAAAGCCCTCATGTCGCCGCGCACATCGGGAGCATAATGCGGAAGCTTGTCGCTTTTTTCGACCACGACCTCAAGCACCGTCTTGCCATCGACCAGATGATTAATCGTTGTGTATTCGACCACGGGATAAGTATATAACATAGAGGCTGTTTCTATCATATAGCACTCCTCGTCGGAACTCACACCTGCAATCGAACCATTGTCGCGCACACCTATTAGCAGCGAACCGCCGTCGGTGTTGGCGTATGCCGCCAGCGAACGGGCAATTTTTCCCGAATCGCTTATGCAATGCTTGAAGTCGAGATGCAAGCCCTCGCCTTCGGCAATACGATTTAACAATTCGTTACGTTGAGAATCCATGCTAAGCATAATTTGGCAGTGCAAAAATAACACTTATATCAATTAAGCATTATGCTTTATATACGATATCACTCCAACTATGGCTAGAATAATCAAGCCCACAACAATAAAAACAATATAATGCTTACGTTTCGCCGCTGTCAATTTTTCATCAAACTTCTCCGAACCTATTTCTTCTTCAGGAAATTGGCGACTCACCTTTTCTTCAATCACCTCATCGATAGCATCACCCATAGCATGCCGCTGACCAGACACTGTAAAATAAAAAAAAAAACTTCTTGTGTATTCGGCCTCCATTTTATCCACAAGCTTCTCCACCTCGTCCCTACGGGCCTCGTAATTTGCCGACCATTCATCGTAGGAATACTCCTTCAGACCGTTTTTCGTGCAAATGTCGGTCTCATCGCTGTTCCAGCAAAGATTTTCCTTGCCCTCGTATACCTTCAGAATCTGCTTGTTGGCAATATCGGCAACAACAATAAGAGGTGTCCATTTTGCGTAATTTTCGGGAAGCAGCCCAACTTCGTATTCAAAAAATCCTGAACAAGCAGAAAGCAAAAGTTTATCGCCATTGGCATTCCACAGGTAGTCGTTAAGTCCCATCAGAAAATAGAACGGCAACACAAAATGCTCGGAATAGTCCCTGTTGAGATACACATGAATGTTCCTATACATTTCATGTCCAGCAGATTCCTCACCGATAGATTCCTCGAAACCAATATTGTACAAAGTTGACTCGTTTGCCATACACACCAGATCTCTAAACACAAAGATAGACAAAAACTAAGAAAAAAAATAAAAATATTATCTTTGTCCGAGATTTTTCATCACTATGAAAGAACAAAACGGCATAGTACGCTTTATATTTTTTACCGCAACAAGGACTTTCGGCACAATAGTCGATGTAGGCGTGGTATGGCTTTTGACGGATTTCGTATTCGAGGACTACTTTCTGGTGAACGTAGTATCGCCTACCATTTCGTTCGAAATGGCGGTATTTGTGAACTTCATCACATCTAGCTACCTTGTCTTCCGCAACCGAATCGACAACAAGGGAAGCACACTGCACTATGCAACTTCATAGCACTGGCTGTAGCAGGAATTTTCAACTACCTAATTGCCGACAAATGGGTTTTCAAGAAAATACGCTACGAAGAAGACGTAAATCCGGAGATTGAGCAAAACGAAGAAATATGCAAATAAAGTTACAGCGAAACATAAAAATAGCTTAACTTTGCATCGATAACAAAACATCATCAACAATGAACAAATTTGAAGAAGCGGCTAACCTCATTGCCAATGCCAAATGCCTGTGTGTGTTCACGGGTGCAGGCGTTTCGAAGGAAAGCGGAATACCAACATTCCGAGGAAGCGAAGACAGCGTTTACGAGCAGTACGACCAGTCGATGCTCGAACTAAACACATATATTCGTCGCACCGAAGAAGCATGGCCTGTAGTGAACAAGGTTTTCTACAAGTTCTTCAAGGAAGCGCAGCCAAATGCAGCACACAAGATTCTTGCACAATGGGAACAAGAAGGATTAGTAAAGGCTGTCATCACACAGAATATCGACTCGCTGCATCAGGCGGCAGGAAGCAAGCATGTGATTGAATTCCATGGTGGCAAGGGACATTTTGTTTGTCTGAAGTGCGGAAAGAAATACCCGACTGCATCGCTCAAGCTCACCGACGAGGTTCCTCGCTGCGAATGTGGCGGCAAACTGAAGCCCGGATTTATATTCTTCGGCGAAGGAATTCCCGAAGACGCCTACACCGAATCGTTCGACCTTGCCGGAAAATGCGACGTGATGCTGGTAATTGGCACAACTGGCGAAGTTCAGCCTGCTGCATATCTTCCGCATGTTGCCAAGCAGCACGGAGCAAAAATCATAGAAGTCAACCCGCAACATTCGGCATATACAGGCAGGATAACCGACATATACCTAGAAATGGGCGCAGTGGAGGCAATGACAAAGATTAACGAAGAAATACAAAAATCGAAATAAGATGAAAATTGTACAAGTTGAATCGCTTGGCGTTTCGAAACAGGAACTCGACGAAGCCAAGCAGGAATTCGAAAAGTTGGGACACCAATATATATATTACACCGACATTCCAAAAGGCGAAGACGAACTTATTGCCCGTATGAAGGATGCCGACATTGTGAACATCAGCAACATAAAACTTACGGCAAGGGCAATCGAATCGTGTCCGAACCTGAAATATCTGAACGTTGCTTTCACAGGAGTCGACCACGTCGACCTGGAATGCTGTAAACGCCATGGCATAAAGGTCAGCAATGCAGCTGGATATTCAACCGAAGCCGTTTCGGAACTTGCAGTAGGACTTGCAGTTGCACTTATGCGCAACTTTGCCCAGATGGACAGCAACACACGCAAACTCGGCAACCGCAATAATTTTCTTGGTATCGAACTCAGTGGAAAGACTGTCGGTATTGTTGGCACAGGAGCAATAGGACTTGCCGCAGCACGTATTTTCAAGGCTTTCGGTTGCAAAATAATTGCATATAGCCGTACGCAGAAGAATGTCGAAGGCATAAGCTACACAACATTGGACGAACTTTTTGCAAAAGCAGACATCATAAGCCTGCACATTCCAGCAAACCCACAAACCAAAGGTTTGATTAGCAAGGATTTGCTTGCAAAAATGAAAGATACGGCAATTATCATCAACACAGCCCGCGGACCAGTGATGGACAATGCAGCACTTGCCGACCTGCTGAAAGCAGGAAAGATTGCAGGAGCAGGAATCGACGTTTACGAAACCGAACCGCCTCTGCCCGAAAATCATCCTCTCCTCTCCGCCCCCAACACAATACTGCTGCCACACGTAGGCTACGCATCGAAGGAAGCAATGCAGAAAAGATATATAATCGTGAAATCGAATTTGCATTCGTATCTGGAAGGACAACAGGAAAACGTGATTTTATAATGGATAATGAACAATGGACAATGGATAATAAGGCTACCTTATGTACGGACGCAAAATTTTGCGTCTCATAAACGCCAAAGCTATTAAACATTAGTACTGTCGCGGCGCGCCACGACTCAACAAAAAACTTAGAAACCTAGAAACTTAGAAACAACTTATGAACCTTTTATACTTTGTCTGGGATGCCGACCCAGTGATGTTTTCAATCGGCGAACACGGAATAAGATGGTACGGACTACTTCTGGCCATTGGTTTTTTGCTAGCATACATAGTGCTGGGACGCATAATGAAGAAAGAAGGCTACGAACAGAAGCAAACCGACAAATTTGCAATATATGTAATTATCGGCTGCGTCATAGGTCTAAGGCTCGGGCACTGCTTTTTTTACAACCCGGGATATTACCTCTCGCATCCGCTCGAAATACTGAAGGTATGGGAAGGCGGACTGGCAAGTCACGGTGGAGCGATCGGCATACTGATAGCGATATGGCTTTATTCGCGTCGCTCCAAGATGCCCTACTTCGAAGCAATCGACAAGACAGCTGCCGTTGTGCCGCTGGCAGGAGCATTCGTGCGCATAGGAAACTTCATCAACAGCGAAATTCTTGGTGTACCGACCACTTTGCCATGGGGAGTAAAGTTCCTGCGCAACTGGGAAGACCTCGACAACGCCTACGTAGCATCAAACGGCGCATGTCCCGAACTCGACATCAACTGTCTGTCCGACTACGTGGTTGCCCGTCACCCCACCCAGCTATACGAAGCAATTTTCTATCTGGCAATGTTCTTCGGATTCCTGATTATATACAAGAAATTTATAAGCGGATGGAAGCACGGCACCTTCCTCGGATGGTTCCTCATTGCACTTTTCGGTTTCCGCTTCATCATAGAATACACCAAGACCGAACAGGCCGAATTTATCTGGAATGCGCCAATTACGATGGGGCAATTGCTCAGCATACCTTTCATTATATTTGGAATTGTGCTTGTCATAAGACAATATTGGGGCAAAAAGGCCACAAAAAAATAACGAAAAATAGCCACCGCATCGCAAGGCTTCGTCCAATCGACACACTCCAGTGCGCAGCGCGAAGAATTGCAGCAAACACATAGAACAAAATATGTAGCGACGCAAAGCATTGCGTCGCTACATTATTTTACAGAAATCCGACAGAAATACGGCAATAAAAAATCATCCACCGCCCATAGTTTTGTAAAAGTCCAGTTTATCTGTTATAACAAACTATAAATTTACCACAATAAACTAACAAAATTATTTCATAAAATACAAAATATTTTAACATTTATGATTGCTTAAAAATTTCTCGTTTTTTCTTGGCTACATAAAATTTAACATTTAATATTGCATCGAACATTTAATAGAGTTTGTATTATGAACACATACATACATCTCTCTGCATGACAGATAAATTGCTCTCGTTATATGCTAGGGCAAAGCATGAGGGTCTTGTTGAATGTGCTGCAGCGAATGTGTAAAAGACGGAACTAAAAATTAGTTTAATAATATGAAAAACTTTTCGTTCAATTTAACACGACATTGTCTTATTCCCGGAATTGTTTTAGTATTTTTGGGACTAGTTGGTATAAACATTTATCCCTATATAGTGGGAAATACTAGGACATCGATCGAATCCAGTGGTTTCATGAATACACTTATCGACGAATTACCTTTGGTGATACTGATAATGACATTGCTGTTTGCCCCTATTGTAGAGGAATTTAGCTACAGAAGCTGGACAATGAAAAGCAAGTTCTGGAAATATTTTTCTGTAGTCGCAATTACTACTTATACATACGCGACCAGCAAAAGTGTAATTCTAACATGCTTCACATTCGTAATCTTGCTGTTCATACTATGTATTTTCAAAGGCGAAAAGCGCAAGGACCTGATACAATTCCTTCGCATTCTGGTAACAAGCATATTGTTTTCGCTTGCGCATTATCAAAACGAAAGCGGATGGTTTTCTGTTTTAGCATTTTTCGATAGGCTAGGAATGGCACTGATAGCCTGCTATTTGGCATTGCGATTCCGCTTTATCTATGCCATTCTGTTTCATTTCGCCAACAATCTATTAGTTTTTGTATTGTCGTATTTCCTTGTAGCCGACTATACTTTTGAAATAACAGACGAAACTCACACCGCCAAACTTAGGGAAATTTCAATGTTTGATAAATCCCAGCATTTAGATGAAGGAGATATTGTTCGTAGTGGCTGTTTA
>CADARW010000172.1 GCA_902790405.1 uncultured Bacteroidia bacterium | reverse complement strand
TAGACCAGCTTGATGAGATGGAACGTAAGGTTTCGAAAACTTGTTGTTCCTACAATCCCGATGGTGAGATTCTGAAAGTCACAAACATACGGCAGGAATATCCTGGCATTTTCGACTGGCTGTCGTTGCTCGACATGAACGTGTGGATAATTCTCGGACTTATGGTTGCCGTTACGGGCTTCAATATGATTTCGGGACTGCTGGTGCTGATTCTCGAAAGGGTGAACATGATTGGCATTCTGAAAAGTATGGGGGCAACCAACGTCTCGGTACGAAAAGTTTTCCTGTATTTTGCCTCGTATCTTACTTTGAAAGGGTTGCTGTGGGGCAATGTGATTGGAATTCTGCTCTGTGTGCTGCAGTATTATTTCGGCATTATACATCTCGACCCGGCATCGTACTATGTGTCAACCGTTCCGATAAATCTGGACATCGTGAACATTTTGCTGCTTAATGCTGGCACTTTGGTTGTGATAGTGGTGATGATGATATTGCCCTCGTTTATCGTTTCGAAGATTACGCCTGCCGATTCGATGAGGTTCGACTAGTAGTGTTCATAATTAACAAAATAACACCAACTGCTGTGGCTCTTATTGTTTTCGGTTGTTCATAAAAAATAGACGACTTATGCTGATATGAGGTAAAAAAGCCGTAAGTTTGAAACTTGTTTTGTTCGGCTCAGAATGAGAAGCTGACATTTGTTAAACTATTGAAGATGAAGATAAAATTTATAGGTGCTACTCGCGAGGTAACAGGAAGTAAACATCTGATAATTACAGATTCGGGAAAGAAAATACTTCTCGACTGTGGCATGTTTCAAGGAAAAGGCATGGAAACAGATGCTGCCAACAGAGACCTCGGATTTGAACCTTCCGAAATTGACTATGTACTTGTGTCGCATGCACATATCGACCATACAGGACTTATCCCTTATATTTACAAGAATGGTTTCACTGGCAAGGTTATATGTACGCCAGCAACCAAGGACTTGTGTTCCATTATGCTTCCCGATTCCGGTTATATTCAGGAACTTGATATCAAGTGGTATAACAAGAAGCTTTTCAAGCAGGGGCTTCCACGGGTGAATCCGATTTATACCCACATGGATGCCGAGCAGTGCATGAAGATTTTCGTTTCGGTGCCATACGACGAGGATTACAAGGTTGACGAAGGCATAACTGTTCGTTTCACAAATAGTGGTCACATGCTCGGTAGTGCTGTTGTAAACGTTACTATCGAAGAAAATGGCAAGGTGACAAAAGTAGCTTATACTGGAGACGTTGGACGTCCGCACAACAGGATTGTAAAGCCGCCAGTACCATTTCCGCAGGCAGATATCCTTATCACCGAGGCAACTTACGGTGACCGTATACACGAGCAGGACAGAGAAACCGAACTCGATCTGTACAATGTCATAAACAACACTTGCGTGCAGCGAGGTGGAAAACTGATAATCCCGTCGTTCAGCGTTGGTCGTACCCAAGAAATTGTGTATATGCTCAACAATTTCTACAACGAGGGTATACTGCCAAAAATCGATATTTATGTCGATAGTCCGCTGTCGGTCGATGCTACCGAAATCTTCAAGATGCACAAGGAGTGCTACAACGATGGCATTATCGAAACCATGAAGAACGATCCGCATCCGTTCTATTTCGACACTTTGCATTATGTGAAAAGTGCTGAAGAATCGAAAGCATTGAACTCTACCAAGAAACCGTGCATAATAATTTCGGCATCGGGAATGGCTGAAGCTGGTCGTGTAAAGCACCATATCGCCAATAGTATCGAGGATTCGCGCAATACCATAATGCTTGTCGGTTACTGTGCTCCCGAAACCTTGGGCGCAAGAATCCAGGAAAAAGGTCTGCACGAAATTTCAATATTCGGAAACGTGCATCCGCTGAATGCCGACATCGAGAAGATTGAATCGTTGAGCGGTCACGGCGACTACATCGAGATGGGCGATTTCATTTCGTGCCAGGATCCCGAAAAGTTGCGCAATATTTTCCTTGTTCATGGCGACTACGAAGCTCAGAAGTTCTATCGCGAATACCTCATGAGCAAAGGATACAGCAATATTCAGATTCCTAAGCGAGGAGACGAATTTTATTATTAGAAAATGGACGAGAAAAGGCTTACGCCACACGACATATTGAAGAACTACCTTGAGAGCAATTCGTTGAGGAAAACTCCTGAACGTTTTGCTATACTTGACGAGATATACTCCAATTCGGGCCATTTCGACATCGAGACCTTGTACGAGTCGATGAAGAATAAGAATTATCACGTCAGCCTTGCTACTTTGTACAACAACATAGACATTCTTATAAACGCAGGGCTGCTGGTAAAGCATCAGTTTGACAAGGGCAATACCTACGAGAAGACAATGGACAATATCAAGCACGACCATTTTATATGCCGCCAGTGCGGAAAGATATACGAGGTTTCGTTGTCGAAAGTCGAGGATGTCAAGAACGAGGTTTATCAGAAATATGATTTCGATGTGGTTTCCCATTTTCTTACCATTTATGGTATATGTAGTAATTGTAAAGAATTAAAAAACAGAAAATAAACAGCAATGAAAGTAGATGTCTTATTAGGTATGCAGTGGGGCGACGAAGGCAAAGGAAAAATTGTCGATGTGCTTACGCCGCAGTATGACATTATTGCCCGTTTCCAGGGCGGTCCGAATGCCGGACATACGTTGGAATTCAACAATATAAAGCACGTTCTCCATACTATTCCTTCTGGAATTTTCCGCCCGAAGGCAATGAACGTCATCGGTAGTGGCGTTGTGGTTGACCCTGTGATTTTGCGCGAGGAGATTGAGTCGGCGATGAAACTTGGTGCCGATTTGCACAACAATTTGTTAATCAGCAAGAAGGCTCATCTCATAATGCCGTCGCACCGTCTGCTCGACAAGGCATACGAGGAATACAAGGGTGCAAGCAAAATCGGCTCAACTCAGAAGGGTATAGGTCCAACTTATACCGACCGTACGGCACGTATTGGTCTGCGTATGGGTGAAATGTTCTCGCCTGACTTCTTGCAGAAGTACAACACTACAAAGGCTCACCACCTTAAAGTGATGAAAGGCTACAACTTCACCGAAACCAACGAGGAATACGAGAAGCAATGGTTCGAGACTGTCGAATACCTTAAGACTTTCAATTTCATAGATTCTGAAATTTATGTCAACAAGGCATTGAACGAAGGCAAGTCGATTTTGGCAGAAGGTGCACAAGGCTCGATGCTCGATATCGATTATGGTTCGTATCCATTTGTTACCTCGTCGAATACCTTGGCATCGGGAGTATGCTCGGGCTTGGGCGTAGCTCCATCGAAAATCGGTAAGGTTTACGGCATAGTAAAGGCATATTGCACCCGTGTAGGCAGCGGTCCGTTCCCGACAGAACTTTTCGACGCAACAGGCGAAACTTTGCGCAAGATTGGTAACGAATATGGAGCAACTACCGGACGTTCGCGTCGTTGTGGCTGGCTCGACCTTGTGGCTCTCAAGTATGCCGTTATGCTCAACGGTTTGACCGACATTATCATCACTAAGGCCGATGTGCTTAACGATTTTGATAAGTTGAAAGTGGCTGTGGCATACAAGATTAACGGTAAGGAAGTCGATTATGTTCCTTTCGAGATGACAGATGATATAGAGCCTGTTTACGTTGAATTCGACGGTTGGAAGCAAGATATTTCAAAGTGCCAGAACGAGGATGATTTGCCAAAGCCTCTCAAGGACTACTTGAAATTTATTGCAAAGGAAACAGGAGTGAAGATTTCGTACTTGTCGGTTGGCCCCGACAGGGTTCAGACATTAAAGGTAAATATTGAATAGCATGGAAATTACAGAAGATTTTTTGAAGGAAACGCCTTTTGCTGTAACAGTTTGCGACAGCGATGGCATAATAGTATATATGAACGATAAGGCCGCTGCAACATGGGAGGCACGAGGCGGTGCATCGCTCGTTGGCAAGTCGCTTTACGACTGCCACGGCGAAAGAGCAACGGCAATGATTAAGAATATGCTCGCAAGCGGTAGCACAAACGCTTATACCATATTAAAAAATGGTCAGAAGAAACTAATCTACCAAAGCCCGTGGCATAAGGGCGGAAAAGTTGCTGGACTCGTTGAACTTTCGATAGTTATACCAGAAGAAATGCCTCATTTTGTAAGGGGATAAATAGGATAAAAAGTAAAAAAAAAAAAAAATCGCGC
>CADARW010000171.1 GCA_902790405.1 uncultured Bacteroidia bacterium | reverse complement strand
TAGTAGTCAGCGAGATAATGTCAAAGCCATCGCCTGTGGTCGGTTTGCCCGATGCTAAGTATGTGGAGATTTACAACCGCAGCGACAATGCCGTAATTTTGTCGGGTTGGAAAATTGCGCTTGGCTCAACGACCAAGGCTTTGAGGTTGCAGTACCGTCGATATACAATTTCTTTATCAACGGACTGGTAAACAATGCAGTAAACCGCAAATACCACATCAAGCCAAGCAAGACTCCTGCTTTTGTAACCACAGCAATTTACAACCTAATTGCAAGATTTGCACGCAAGTACGACAAGATTTGCGCAGGCTTCCCGAGCTACCGTCCGTTCGACAACCTGTTCGAAGCCTTTGACGACGCCACCAAGATTGTAAATCCCGCCACCAACTTCGGCGAAGGCTGGCTTCTTCCTGCCGAAATCGCCAACTACGCCAAGAACGGCATCAACAGCGTGGTAAGTTTACAGCCGTTCGGATGCATAGCCAACCACATAATTTCCAAGGGAATGGAGAAGAAAATCAAGCAGATTTATCCCGACATGAACCTTCTGTTCCTCGACTTTGATGCTGGCACCTCCGAAGCCAATGTGTTCAACAGGTTGCATTTTATACTGGAGAACGCCAAAAGCAAGATGAAGTAAATACACAAAAAAAAGGTTGCCGATGGCAACCTTTTTTTATTGTAAATCCAAAATTTACTTGAGTCTCTTGAACTGGCAAGTGAAGTGACGCATCAATTCAGCTTCCCAAGTGATTTCGAGACCGCGCTTGATAGTGTCGCGACGATCGTATACGTTCTTCAATGCAGCTGCGATTACATCCATGTGGTTGTTGGTGTAAACACGGCGTGGGATGCAAAGACGTACAAAGTCGTTGCCACCGAAACGGTTCTGACGTGTAACCGGGTCACGGTCAGCAAGAACATAACCAATTTCGCAAGCACGGATACCAGCTTCGAGGTAAAGTTCGCAAGTCAAAGTCTGAGCCGGGAACTCTTCCTTCGGGATGTTGGTCAACACCTTGTCGGCATCAACGAAGATTGCATGACCGCCAGCAGGACGCTGATAAGGAATGCCGTATTCGTCGAGTTTCTTTGCAAGGTAGTGAACCTGCTTGATACGAGTTTCAACCATGTCGAACTCAATGTTTTCCTTCAGACCAACTGCCAAAGCATCCATATCACGGCCGTTCATACCGCCGTAGGTAAGGAAACCTTCGAAAGGAATGCAGAACAACTTAGCACCTTCGTACCATTCCTTCTTGTTGGTAGCGATGAAACCACCCATGTTAACAAGACCGTCCTTCTTAGCTGACATAGTCATGCAGTCGGCGTAGCTGAACATTTCGAGAGCGATTTCGCGCAAGGTCTTGTTTGCGTAACCTTCTTCGCGAGTCTTGATGAAGTAAGCGTTTTCGATGAAACGAGCCGAGTCAATGTTTACCGGAACACCGTACTTGTGGCAAAGTTCGCAGGTTTCGCGGATGTTCTTCATGCTAACTGGCTGTCCGCCAACGGTATTGTTAGTAACAGTAAGTACGAAGAAAGGAACGTTGCCCTTATTTTCCTGCAATACCTTTTCCAACTTTTCGAGGCTTACATTACCCTTGAAAGGAACTTCGAGCTGAGTGTCGTAAGCTTCGGGAACTGTAACGTCGATAGCGAATGCCTTGCGGCTTTCGATATGGCCCTTAGTTGTGTCGAAATGAGCGTTACCCGGGATAACCATACCTGGCTTTACAAGGTACGAGAACAATACGTTCTCAGCAGCACGGCCCTGGTGTGTCGGGATAACATATTCGAAACCAGTAAGTTCGGTGATAGTATCTTTCATGTGGTAGAAACTGCGTGCACCACCGTAGCTTTCGTCACCCATCATCATTGCACTCCACTGACGGTCGCTCATTGCGCCTGTACCAGAGTCGGTCAACAAATCGATATATACATAGTCGCTCTTCAACATGAAGATGTTGTTGTGGGCTTCTTCGAGCCACTTTTCGCGCTGTTCTCTTGTGGATTTCTTAATGGGTTCAACCATCTTAATTTTCCACGCTTCTGCAAATGGTAATTCCATAATTAATTTTTTTAATTTATTAATAATTTTTTGATTGTCCTTTCGGAAAGAAATGAAATAGGAAACTATTCTCAGCAAAATAGTTAGATGCCGAAAATGGTTTCCAATACTAAAACGAATCGCGCTCCTTGATATTTAGGAATACCAAGCTCCTTTTTTCTAATATTGCGCAAATACTATTCATTTCAATTTTTTACAGAACGCAAAGTTACATCATAAAAATGAATGGTGCAAGATGTTTTTCAATATTGTTTTAAACAAGGTAAAGTAAGCAAAACTTTGATCCGCAAATCCGAAGCGCATAAACAAAAAAAAACGGAGAACACCACTGCGTCCTCCGTTCCAATATCATTTAATGTAATATTATTCAGTGAGTTCCTTGATTCTTGCACCCATCTGCTGGCTTTCTTCGTATTTGCCAGCCTTATAATACAATTCCTTCAAGATCTGGAGTACCTGCAAATCGTTTGGCTTGATAGACAATGCCTTTTCCAGATGAGGCAAGGCCTTTGTCTGGCATTCCTTTGCAATTTCCTGATACTTTTCGAAAGCAGCGAAATCTGTTGGAGGAATATTCTTGTCAGCCCACTCCAATGTATCGGCAGCAGAGTTGATGTACAAAGCGCCGAGTCCGTATATTGCATCATAGTTGTTAGGATCGATTTCGAGAGCCTTATTAAAATCGGCTTCGGCAGCGGCCTTGTCCTTCATTTCCTGAGCCAATGTTCCACGTATTACAAGGAACTGAGCATTATTGGGATCGTTCTGCATTGCCAAATTTATATATTCCCTTGCCTTTTCGGTATTTCCCGAAGCCACATAGTAGTTAAACATTTCGATTACAAGCGGATAGTTGTCGTTCGGGAACTTTGCAATACCGTCTTCGAGAACCTTCAGCATCTTTGCGGTGTCGCCGGTTTCCTTCAAAGCCATCGACTGGTTGACATATACGGAAACTTTTTCCTTATTGTCCATGCCATAGTTAGCACTGATAAGAAAATCGTTGAGCGTAATGGCCTCTTCAAACTTTTTGCTTCTCATTGCTGCCAATGATGCATAGTAGTAAATCTGAGTATCGATGCGGAAAGTAAGCGTCGAAATCTCGATTGCTTTTGCAAACTGGTTGTACGAAGTTTCGAAATCATTGCTCTGGAAGGCATTAATACCCTTGTTAACAAATGCGTTTGACAAAGCCGGGAATCTCTGGAACAATATATCCATGAAAGCTTCAGTACTTTCGTAGTTTGATTCGTTGTTCTGGTTAAGAATACTTGCAAACTTCATAAGTCCAGCTTGAGTAGTAAAGTCAATATCACGATGTTCGGGCTTTACAAAGTTGTATTTCAAAGCTTTCATATACGACTCGTATGCCACCTCGTAGCAATCGGAGCACAAAGCCTGATATTTTTTATTCTTTGTACTTCCAAGTTCCTGATATATCTGACCCTTGAACCAGAAAGTCTTGAAACTTTCGGCAGTCTGCGGATTTGCCTCTGCCTTGTCGATTGCCTTCTTTGCGTCATCGAGGTAACCATCCTTCAGGTAACTCCATGCGCTGGTAATCATTTGCTTCTGTGCACTCATTGTAAGTGCAGCCATCAAAGCTATACCTATTAAAAATAACTTCTTCATAATATTAAAATTTAAATGTTATTCATTCTCGTTATTACTCTCGTTGTTTTCTTCCACTGCAATTTCTGCGCCATTATTTTCATCCTGCAAATTTTCTTCGCTTACTGGTTCTGCAACTCCGTCAGCCTCAGCCTCTAACTGAGCTATCTTTGCTGCTTCTTCCTCTGCTATACGCTCGAGTTCGGCACCGCCTTCAATCTTTGCAACAGAAGCGATAACATCACCATCACGGAGATTTATCAGTCGGACACCCTGAGTTGCACGACCCATTACGCGCAATGTATCAACTGCCAGACGGATTGTTATGCCCGAACGGTTGATAATCATCAGGTGGTCGTTGTCGGTAACGGCATTTATACTGATAAGGTTACCTGTCTTTTCGGTGACATTCAAGGTCTTTACACCCTTACCGCCACGGTTGGTAACGCGGTAGTCCTCTATGCTCGAACGCTTTCCGTAACCGTTTTCGGAAACAACAAGTACATCTTGTTCGGGACGAACAGTAATCATACCTATTACATAATCGTTATCGTCCAAGGTTATACCCTTAACACCAGTTGCA
>CADARW010000170.1 GCA_902790405.1 uncultured Bacteroidia bacterium | reverse complement strand
TCCTCGAGACGTATGCCACCGAAATCGCGGTATTTGTCAACCTCGGCATAATTGATGAACTGCTCGAACTTGTGTTCGCGTTCCCAAATGTCGATAAGCTGTGGTACGAAATAAATTCCAGGCTCGTTTGTCAAGACATTGCCAACCTGCAACCTCTTGCCCATACGCAACGAAGCAACACCGAAAATCTTTATCGGCTGAACTTCCTCGTCATAGCCAACATTAATCTGGCCGAGGTCTTCCATATCGTGAACATCAAGTCCCATCATGTGACCAAGTCCGTGAGGCATGAACATTGCGTGAGCACCCTGCTGAACAGCTTCCTTCATGTCGCCCTTCATAAGTCCGAGAGCCTTTAGTCCTTCTGCAAGGATTTCGCAAGCCTTCAGGTGAATCGACTGGTAGGTTTCGCCCGGTTTCATCATTGGAATTGAGCCATTAATTGTATTAAGCACAATCTGGTAAACATCCTTTTGCCTCTGCGAGAACTTTCCACCGACAGGGAAAGTACGGGTATTATCAGATGCGTAACCCATATCTGTCTGTGCACCAGAGTCATTGAGCAACAAATCGCCAGTGTGAAGGATATTTTCGTGAGTATGGTTGTGAAGGATCTGTCCGTTCTTCGAAACAATGGAGTGGAACGAAGTCAACAAGCCGTGTTTCAGGCTTATGCCTTCGATTGTACCATAAATTTCATGCTCCGAAACGCCTTCCTTAGCCATCTTCATTGCGGTGGTGTGCATTTCGTAGCCAATTTCGGCAGCAGCCTTCAGTTCCTCTATTTCGCAGGCTTCCTTTACATTACGCAAAGCGACAACAGCCTTTACCAATGGAAGCGACGAACGTTTCTGCAATTCCGGAATCGGAATACCAAGCACCGACGAAAGGAAAATCATATTGTCGTGACGGTATGGCGGAAGGAAATGAACCTCGGCCTTTGCCGACTTCACATATTTTTCAAATTCTGCAGCAGGACGAACATCAACCACACCGCAACGGGAAGCCAATTCCTTAATGGAAGCAACCTCGCCCATCCACACAATATCGTCAACGGTTAATTCGTCACCGAAAATTATATCGCGGTTGTTATCAACGTCAATTATTGCCTTCAAGCCTGCCTGAGCAATTCCAAAGAAATACAGGAAATTGCTGTCTTGACGGAACTGGTAGCAGTTATCCGGATAGTTCATCGGGGCTTCGTTGTTACCCATAAATATGCATACACCCGACTTCATCGCCGACTTAAGTTTCTCACGGCGAGCCTTATAAACCTCTTGGTTGAACATTCTCATAATCGTAAATTTTAAAACAGGTTGTAAAGATAATAATAATTTACGATTTAGGATTTACGATTTTAGATTTTTTTGTTTAGTCGTTGCGTATAATTGTGAATAACTAATTTCGCCAGATACGATTTTTTGACTTAATTTTGCAACGGAAATTTGAGTTTTGGAATGATAGACCGCAACACCATAGACCGAATAATGGATGCCGCCGACATTGTGGAGGTTGTACAAGACTTTGTAAGCCTCAAGAAACGCGGTGTAAACTACATCGGTTGCTGTCCGTTCCACAACGAAAAGACCCCCTCGTTCATTGTCAGCCCCTCAAAAGGGATTTTCAAGTGCTTTGGCTGTGGAAAGTCGGGAAATGCTGTCGGCTTCGTCATGGAGCACGAGCAAATGACCTACCCCGAAGCTCTGAAATACATAGCGCGAAAATATGGCATCGAGGTTGTAGAAAAAGAATTGTCGGAAGAGGAGCAAAAGCAGAACGATGACCGTGAAAGTATGCGCATACTCAACGAATTCGCCGCGAAATACTTCCAAAATAATCTGCTCAACGACCCCGAAGGCATTGCAATCGGTCTGTCGTATTTCCGCGAACGCGGATTCACCGACGAAGCTATAAAAACCTTCGGCCTGGGCTACAGCCTCGAAAAACGCGATGCATTTACCGAACACGCACTGAAAAACGGCTACAAGCTCGACTTCATGACCCGTACCGGCCTCACTATTGTAAACGAGGAGACCAAGCGTCGCTACGACCGCTTCTTCGGACGAGTGATGTTCCCAGTATATAGCATTTCGGGACAGATAATCGGCTTCGGCGGACGTGTGCTAAAGACTGCCGAAAAGACTGCAAAATATGTCAACTCGCCCGAATCGGAAATTTACAACAAGAGCAAGACCTTATATGGTCTGTATCAAGCTCGTACCGAAATAGTAAGGCAAAAGAAATGTTACCTAGTGGAAGGCTATGCCGATGTAATTTCACTCTTCATGGCAGGCGTGCGCAACGTGGTGGCATCGTCGGGAACTTCGCTCACCGAGGACCAAATCCGCATAATACATCGACTCACCGACGACATTACAGTGCTATACGATGGCGACAGCGCTGGAATACACGCCTCGGTACGAGGTATCGACATGCTTCTGGCACAAGGACTTAACGTGCGAGTTTTGCTCCTACCCGACGGCGAAGACCCCGACTCGTTCGCTAAGAAAAACGGCAGCGAAAAAACCATCGAATACCTCAACACACACGAGGAGGATTTCATCAGGTTCAAATCGCGCCTCTCGAAGCAGGAAGCCGACAAGGACCCTCTGAAACGCGCCGCAATGATTACCGACATCGTGAAAACAATTTCGGTAATCGACGACCAGATAAAACAGACAGTTTACCTGCAGGAATGCTGCAAGATTCTCGAAATCGACGAGAATACGCTGTATTCGGAACTAATGAAATTCCGTAAGAAGAAGATATTAGACGGCAAGTCGCCTACAGGATACACTCCAGCACAAAAACCTGAGCCTCAATTGCCTCAGCAGAAGCAGACTCCTCGCGCAACTGGCAACAAGGATTTAGGTTTTCTATCGAAAGAACGCGAAATAATGAGACTTTTGCTTCTGCACGGCAACAAGATTATCGCCAATCCACTCGACAGAAACAAAGAAAAGCCCCAGGTTGTAAAAGTTGCCGAACTGATGATCGGATTAATGGTAAAATACAACATAACCGAACTTCGCAACAGCATCAACCAGCAGATATTCTCCGAAATTCTAAACGATGTGTACGACGGCAACGAAATTTCTGAAAGGAAATTCATAAACAGTCCCGACCCGGCAATAAGCAGCGTGGCCGCCGACGTTTGCTCATCATCTTACGAACTCAGTTCCATCTGGACAAAAAACGGAAGCGTATATTACGGAGAAGAAACTCGGCTCCCCGAGATAATAATCGACGTATGCAACAAATACCTCATCGAGGTAAAAAAGGACAAAAAACGTCATTTGTCGGCAGAACTGAAAAAGCTAATCGAAACCAACACAAAGCAAAAATCCCAACTGTCGACGCTCGAACAAGAATTTGCCAACGATACTGCAAACGAACAACTTGCCGAAGAAATAGAAGCACTAAAGGCAAACTGCGAAACTACTAATGCCCAGGCAATGGAAACCATGAAAAGCATAAAGGAAATAACCGACGAGATAACAGAACTATCGCTCAAACAATAGCATACAACATCATGATAGACAAAACCATATGCTTTCCAAACGCCAAGATAAACATCGGTCTTGACATCGTTCGCCGACGCGCCGACGGCTACCACGACATTAGCACATTGTTCTACCCCATCAACATCACCGATGCGATGGAAATTATGCCGAGCGACAAGTTCATCTTCGACAACCGTGGCATAAAAATCGACTGCGAAATCGAGAAAAACCTTTGCTACAAGGCATACAAGATGCTAAAGGACGATTTCGAGTTGCCACCCGTCAAGTTCGTGCTGTACAAGCACATACCTTTCGGAAGCGGACTTGGTGCAGGTTCGGCGGATGCAGCATTTACTATAAAGATGCTCAACGATATGTTCTCGCTGCAACTTTCTGTAAAGCAAATGCTTGCATACGCTTCGCGACTTGGCGCCGACTGTGCATTTTTCATCCACAACCGCCCAATGCTTGCCGAAGGAACTGGAAACATACTCCACGAAACAGAACTGAACCTATCTGGAAAAACTCTTGTCCTTGTTTTACCGCCAATTTCGGTAAACACGGCAAAGGCATACTCGCAGTGCAACCCAGCCAAACCACAATATAAACTCGAAGATTCCATAAAGTTACCTATTGAACAGTGGAAAAACCGCATAAAGAACGACTTTGAGCCGACAGTTTTTGTCGGGAATCCACTTCTCGCCGAAATAAAGCAAAAACTTTACGAAAGCGGTGCTATCTTCGCCCAAATGTCTGGCTCTGGCTCTACAATGTATGGTATTTTTGAAGCAAAACCGAAACTGGATTTCGCTGATTGTAAAACAGAATTTATTGAATTGCAATGAGAAAAGTAATAACC
>CADARW010000169.1 GCA_902790405.1 uncultured Bacteroidia bacterium | reverse complement strand
AAAAAAGTCATTGCCGACAACGGCGACTGGAAGGAAAAGTAAGATGAAAAACCTATTGGAACGCGAATTTCACACGCAAAACCGCAGCAAACTGCTCGAAAACTTGGAAAACGGTGACACCGTAATATTGTTTTCGGCAAATCCGCAGTCGCGCAACGCAAACCAATTTTTCCGCTACCGCCAAAATTCCGACATTCTGTACTACAGTGGAATCCGTCAAGAAGAAACCATACTGCTACTCCACAAAAAGAGCACTACCGAAGCCGAAGAATACGCATTCGTTATTGAACCAACAGAGCACATAAATGTCTGGACAGGCATTAAACTTACAAAAACCGAAATCACTGATATTTCTGGCATTACAAACGTTGAATACCTTGACCGTTTCGACAGCATAGCCGAAGAAATTATAAAATCGGGCAAAGGCAGGTTTTTCCTCTCTTTTGCCAACAACATCCGCAAGGCAGACTACATAAATTTCCGTCAGGAAGCATGGAAGAAGTTGCATAGTGATTTGGAATTCAACGACATCGACCCCATAACCGCAACTTTGCGCCTACAAAAATCAGACTATGAAATTGGTTGCATACGCGAAGCCATAAGAATAACAAAAAATGCTTTTGCCGAAGTCGCAAAGATTATACGTCCAGGTATTCGTGAATATGAAATCGAAGCCGAATTTTACCGACAAATCCGTGGTTGCGGATGCGAAGGCTTTGCATATCAGCCTGTTATTTCGTCGGGTAGCAACAACTGCATTTTGCAAAGCATAAATAATCAAGGTATTTGCCACGAAGGCGACCTGCTTATTATGGACGTTGGTGCCGAATACAAGGGTTACGCCGCCGACATTACACGCACAATGCCCGTAAACGGCAAATTTTCGCCACGTCAGCAGCAGGTTTACGAAGAAATAATGTCGATCCAGCGACAAATAAAGCAATATTATGTCCCAGGCTCATCAATCGACCACATACATTCCGAATTTGAAAAACTGATGCTCGAAGCTCTGCAAAGGCTTAATCTAGTCACAAAGGAGGAAATTTCGCATCAAGAATCGGTACACGCAACCGTAAAACGATATTCGCCACACCTTTGTTCGCATTTCATCGGGCTTGACGTACACGATGTCGGAAATCGACACACAATATTGAAAAGCGGTATGGTAATGAGTTGCGAACCAGCCATCTACATTCCGGAAGAAGGCTTTGGAATCAGAATAGAAACCGATATGCTTGTAGAGGAAACGCCAGTGGATTTGGGGGAAGAATAAAAAAACTATT
Organism: uncultured Bacteroidia bacterium; assembly: GCA_902790405.1. Classification (GTDB taxonomy): domain Bacteria; phylum Bacteroidota; class Bacteroidia; order Bacteroidales; family ML635J-15; genus Bact-19. The sequence continues at coordinate 7,236 of CADARW010000169.1, read as the reverse complement.
GCATAAATATATCCAACCCATTATCTTTGTCGGACAGATTTTTAAACAACACGACAATGATAGTACTGACACTTGATGCTGGCGGAAGCAAATTCGTATTTTCGGCAATAAAGGACGGAAAATTCATAGGTGAATCGAAAAAAATCCCATCAAACGGACACGATTTGGACAAATGTCTGCTTGGAATGATTGACGGCTTCAAGCAACAGCAGAAAGCCGTTGGCGAACCGATAGACGCAATAAGCTTTGCATTCCCCGGACCAGCCAATTACCGAGAAGGAATAATCGGCAACACCGAGAACCTCAAGGGCTTCCGTGGTGGTGTCCCGCTGAAAGCCATGCTCGAAAACATCTTCAAGGTGCCAGTATTCATCAACAACGACGGCGACCTTTACACTTATGGCGAATCACTTGCTGGTTCGCTTCCACTCATCAATGCGCAGCTGCAGAAAGCTGGCAACAAGATGCAATATCGCAACGTCGTTGGACTGACAATCGGCTCGGGCTTCGGCGGCGGATTTGTTCACGACAAGGTACTCATCACCGGCGACAATGTCACCGCCTGCGAAATCTGGAAAATGTCGAACCGCCTCGACCCCGAACGCAACTGCGAGGAACTAATCGCAATACGTTCGCTACGAAGATTTTATGCGGAATATGCAAAAATTCCGTTCGACGACACTCCTATGCCACGCGAAATCTACCTCATCGGAATGGGAAAGGAAAAAGGCAACAAGACCGCTGCAAAAAAGGCTTTCTTCCATATGGGCGAATGCCTTGGCGACGCAGTTGCCAACATGATAACTCTATTCGACGGCATTGTTGTGATAGGCGGAGGCGTTTCGGGCGCCCGCGAACTTATTATCCCAGGCGTTGAAAAGGAACTTCAGCACAAATTTCTTTCACTTTCACGTGTTACACAGAACGTTTACTGCCTCAACAAGCCCGAACAACTGGCCGAATTTGTAAAGCCAGAAAGCAAAACGCTGAAAGTGCCGCTGTCGGACAAAACTGTGGAATATTCGTATATGCCCAAGTGCGGTTATGTGTTCTCGTCATTCGACACCAGCATGATGATAAACATCGGTGCATACCACTTTGCAAAGGAAATGCTGAAGAAATAAGGCTATCTTAGGCAATTTGACAGATAATCCCGACTTTCGGGACCTACATTGAATATCAAATCCAATACGCTGAGATTTGGCATAAAATCGAACCTATCACAGAAAACTTGTGTATAAGGTTTCGGGACAAAAGCCTCATCGGGACGGTTCTTCGAAGGCTTTGGACTTATGCTGTTGCGGAAATCGTCATAATCAGTTGAATCGAATACATAATCGGTTGTATATGAATAATTTGCATCAATCTTAAGAACCGAGAATAACGTTTGCAAAACTTTTTCGTTCAAATCGATAAGAAAGGTCTCTTTCCTTTCGAAAAACGGCTCGAATTTGTAGAAATAATAGTCGTAGAAAGCCGAATTCTTGTATGCCGACTTCAAGGCTGTAAGGTGATTGCGCTGCCACATCTCCGAATAGTCGATGCGAATATCCTTCGTCAGAGTGTGGAAATTTTTCTGCACAGGCACCGACAAAGGTAAAACTCCATTGGCGCTCAAAATGTTACAGCGGTTGCGATATGTCTGCTTGGGATAAGTCTCGTATTTCTCAATTACAACCTTGCCAGCAAGGAACTTGCTCATATACTGCACATTGGGAAAGAAAGCCGTTGAAAGCAAAGCCGTCATCTACCAAATAACCTTTCCTATAATATATTCCTGCGGTATCGGACCGTACATACGCGAATCGCGCTTGTCGGTGCGGTCATCGTTGAGAATAAAATAGTAATTTTTCTGAGGAACAAACTCGTTGACATCCTGCTGGTTTATTCTAACATGATAAGTATCCGACTGGAAATCGTTGCCCTCGAAAAGTGTTATTATATTTTTGTATATCGGTGCAATACGTGGATGAAGATTCAAAGTATCGCCTTGTTTTGGCAAATACATTGGTCCGAAATTGTCCTTGTTCCATGCGAAAAAAGCGCTCGATGGGAATACATCCACATCCTTCCAGTCGTCGCGGTCTATAATCTTGCGGCACGACGAAAACTCTTTCTCCGCCGCCTTAATTTTTTCAAATTCGGCTTCGGTGCAAACAAATTCACAAGCTTTGCCATCGTTGAGTACATCACCTACCCTGACATCATATTTTGAGAAGATTGCTGCGAAATCGACTTTAGCAGAATCAACCGAAGCGCGGTATCTGCAATAGGTTGTGTAATCTTCGTCAACAGGCTTATTGTTTCTGTACAAATTGCCATCGTCGATGAGAATTATGTCGCCGGGAACGCCGACAACTCTCGATACATACACATCACGCGACGAAATTTTTGTATCGAATCCGAGCGGATACCTGTATGCAACCACATCGCCAATTTCTATAGACCTTGTCTTGCGAACAAAAACGCTATTTTCGGTTCCGTCGGATGCCTTCACGCTATAGAATCCGAACATCATATAAAAGGCCACGACGCCACCAATAATGGCGAGCAGCAATACCACAACCAATATCCTTTTAGTCTTCATTGTGAACAATCTTTCCTATTCTGTTCCAGCGTATTCCACCGTATTCCTTATCCATCGACAACCAGATGAGCCAAGCCTTGCCCACTATGTGGTCTTCGGGTACGAAGCCCCAATAGCGGGAATCGGCAGAATTGTGACGATTGTCGCCCATCATCCAGTAGTAATTCATCTTGAAGGTGTATTCAGTAGCTGGCTGACCATTAATATAAGCCTTTCCATCTTTCACTTCGAGAGTATTGCCTTCGTAGTAACCGATAACGCGACCATAAAAGATAAGGTTTTCCTCGGTAAGCTGAATCTTGTCGCCTGCCTTCGGAATATACAGAGGACCAAACCAATCGACATTCCACGGGAACTTTTCATTGTGCGGGAAAATACGGAAACTGTCATCACCAGTAAAACCTTTTGCCACAGTATTCTTTGTAATAGACTGCACAAACGACATTTTCTTGAACTTCTCGTAGTTCTCCAGAAGAGTTTATCTCGTTCTGGCGCAATGTTTTTTCGGGAATACTTGCTGTATTTATAGTAAGACGGTAATTGAACTGCTTAGTTGGGATTTCCTTCTGCGGTTTTCCGTTTACAAACACTTCGCCATCACGTACTTCTAATGTATCACCTGCAATTGCCACACAACGCTTGATATAGTTTTCGCGCTTATCTACTGGTCGCACTGTAAGGTCGTACATATCGCGTACAATCTGACGTGCCAGACGGTAATACTTGTCCATATCGGGAATAGCAGGATTTTCCTTGGCAAGTTTTGTCTCGTTTTCACGCAACTTGGCCGAGGCCTCGTTGATGAACGCATTGGTATGTGCAGCATTTGTCATAGGGTTGAACAGCGAATATGCAAGATTCACATAATAGTCGTTGGTCTTTTGCGAAACATTTCCGACTACTATCTTTCTATTCATCATAGTGGAATACTGCAAATCGAAGTCCGCCATACGGAACTGCGTTATCCTTATTATGTCGTAGTAGTCCTGTGCAGGAATCTGCAAAACTACGGTATCGCCAGTCGGATAGTTGAACACCACCATGTCGTCGCGCTTGATGTCGCCCCAGCCAGTCATACGACGGTATTCGTTCTGTATCCACGTAACATACGAAGGTGTACTTTCAGTAAACGGCAGTGTGTGGTGAACAAACGGGAACGAAATAGGCGTCATCGGCACACGTGGACCGTAGGCCGTCTTGCTGACGAAGAGGTAGTCGCCCACCTGCAAGGTCTTTTCCATCGACGATGTTGGAATAGTAAATGCCTCGAAGAAGAAAATTCTGATGAACGAAGCAGCAATCACTGCAAAAATCAGGGCGTCAACCCATTCGAGAGTTTTGCGTTTTACCTTCGAGCAATTTTCGGGATTCTTCGGTTTCCAGAATGCCCAACGGACGAACTTTGTGATGTAAATATCAATTATCAGCAGTTCGCCAAGCAAGAACCAATAGTTTCCGAGCCAAATTACCCAGCCAATGTAGAAGATTGTCCACGCTGCAAACCATATCCAGTTGCGACGCGAAGGCATCTCGATGAACTTCTCGCACTTGCCGAGTTTTAGAGTCCAACCCTTTTTCGGCTCGTTGTTTGGCTTGTTGACAGCCACATTTTCTGTATTTTTTTTCTTTCCGAACATATTCTTATAATCCAAGTAAATCATTCATTGTAAACATACCGCATTTTCCTACAAGGAATTCTGCTGCAAGAACCGCGCCATTTGCCAATCCGCGACGGCTTTTTGCCGAATGTGCAATTGTGATGTCGTCGAACTCGCTCGACCACAGCACGCTATGGTCACCGAAGACCTCTCCTTCCCTAAACGAATCTATTTCAAGAATATTGTCTGCACCCTCATCGAGTTTCCAATCCGAATAGCGCGGATTGTTGTCGATAATGCCTTTTGCGAGCGTTATTGCTGTTCCACTCGGCTTATCGAGCTTGTGAATATGGTGGGTTTCTTCGATATGAGCCGAATACTGCGGATAAGCAGCCAATTTCTGTGCCAGCATACGGTTTACTGCCATAAAAATATTCATTCCGATGCTGTAGTTCGACGAATAGAAAAACGCCGACGAATTTTCGCGACACAACTTATCCATAGCGGCAGCGTCGAAAGTCCAGCCAGTAGTACCCGACACCACGCGTAGTCCGCCCTTCACACAAGCCATCACATTTTGTTCGGCCGTCTTAGGTGTCGAAAATTCGACAGCCACATCGCCGAGCGAAGCGAGATTGCCGCAGGAACGAATGTCGCGGTCTATGTCGAAAATCTCGGAGATGCGGTGTCCGTGCTCAACGGCAACTCGTTCAATCTCCTTTCCCATCTTTCCGTATCCAATAAGAACTATATCCATCAAATAAATCTTTGCAGTAAAAAGTTGCAAAGTTAGCAAAATTCCTCGACAAAAACAAAACAGCATTTTTTTGCACAAAAAACAAAAAATATACACTACTTTTGCGGCGGATTCAGGTTTCCGAGGAATTAATAGGGAATCTTGTGAAAATCAAGAGCTATACCCGTAGCTGTAAGTTCAGGAAACGGCTTTTCGCACCAAGTCACTGGCATTGTCCGGGAAGACGCGTAAAGTTTGAACGAGCCAGAAGACCTGCCTGTTTTCCATAATCGCAGCCTTCGGGATTAAGGGCGTGGTGATAAAATATAGAAACCATTAATGTGCTGTATTCCGGCCGCTGCAAATATATGTATGATTAAAATTATGTTCTAATGAAGAAGAAAAGTTATAATGCAGTGACAGCGGAAGAAGCCGTAAAGGTAATAAAGTCGGGGGACCACGTTCACATTAGTTCTGTATCAAATGTTCCACAATGCCTTATAAAGGCAATGTGCGACCGCGGCAGAAACGGAGAACTGAAAAACGTATATATACACCATCTCCATACCGAAGGCGCAGCCCCATACGTAAATCCAGAATTTGAAGGGATTTTCCAGCACAACGCGTTTTTTGTGGGCGCAAATGTTAGAGAAAGTGTGCAGAAAGGACTTGCAGACTACATTCCGGTATTCCTCGGTGAAACATCGAAACTTTATCGCGAACGCTACATAAAGTGCAATGTTGCAATGATTCAGGTTTGTCCGCCCGACAAATTCGGCTACGTATCGCTTGGCACATCGGTTGATGCCACGCTGGCAGCTATGGAATGTGCTGAATTTACAATCGCCGTAGTAAACAAGAATGTCCCGCGCTCGCTAGGCGATTCGCAGATACACATAAGCAACATCGACTACATTGTTGAGGACGACAGCCCGCTACTGACTGTCGACTTTGCAAAACCGACAGAAATTGAACGTACCATCGGTCGCTATTGCGCCGAACTTATTGAGGATGGTGCCTGCCTGCAAATGGGTATTGGTTCCATTCCCAACGCAATACTTTCGTGTCTCGGCAACCACAAGGACATTGGTATTCACACCGAAATGTTTTCCGATGGAATACTGCCATTGATAAAGAAAGGCATCATAACTGGAGCAAAAAAGCGTCTAGACAAGGGTAAGATTGTTTCGACCTTTGTAATGGGTTCGCAAAAGATATACAACTTTATTGACAGCAATCCTATGGTGCTCATGAAAGACGTGGAATACACCAACGACCCGTTCATCATAGCCCAGCAACCTAAAATGACTTCGATAAACTCGGCCATTCAAGTTGACCTATCGGGACAGGTGTGCGCCGACTCGCTTGGCGACAAGATTTATTCGGGTGTAGGCGGACAAATCGACTTCGTTTACGGTTCCACCCGCGCCAAAGGCGGCAAGGCAATCATCGCTATGCCATCGACGACAAAACGTGGAATCAACAAAATTGTCCCAGCTCTTGACCTTGGATCGGGAGCCGTAACAACACGAAACCATATACATTGGTTCATAACCGAATACGGAGCAGTAAACCTATACGGAAAGTCGCTACAGGAAAGAGCAAAACTCATAATTTCAGTAGCCAATCCAAAATTTCAGGAGGAACTCGAAGAAGCCGCATTTAAACGTTTCGGTCCTCATTATCATTATATTTGTAGAAACAATGTTATTTAACTAAAAAAATAAAAATTATGGCAAATTTCAGCATTTGGGAAGTACTTTTTCTGCTATGTTTTGCAGTAAGCTGGCCAGTTTCAATCGCAAAATCATTGCGCACCAAAGTGGTAATCGGTAAAAGTCCGCTTTTTATGTCACTGATAATATTGGGGTACATTTTCGGTATTATTCATAAATCGTTGTATAGCAACGATATTGTAATATGGCTTTATGTCTTCAATGCGGTTTTGGTTTCGTTCGACCTGGCTTTGTACTTCATGTACATTGGTAAAAACAAACGTGATTTGAAAAAATAAATAACGCAATTTCAATATTATAGACATGGAAGCTATCGGACAGTTTTTCGGACAATTTGACTTCATCGAGGTTTTCAGCTCGTTCATTGTGATGTTCGCAATCATCGACATACTTGGTTCAATTCCAATATTCTTGAGTCTCAAGGAAGGCGGCAAGCCGATAAAAGCTATGCAAGCCTGTCTGACGGCATTAGGCTTGTTCTTGCTGTTTTTCTTCGCTGGCGACGCTCTTCTGAAACTATTCGGCATCGACAAGGCATCGTTCGCAGTGGCGGGTTCGTTCGTACTTTTTGTGCTTGCA
>CADARW010000168.1 GCA_902790405.1 uncultured Bacteroidia bacterium | reverse complement strand
GGCTGCCGTTGATGCTCCGCAGGCTCCGTCGGCAAAAAGTTTCACACCCCGGCAGACTTTTTTGTAACGCTCGGGCAGGAGAGGGTAGTTTTGCGGTGATGTCCATACCTCGGTTATGTCGCTGCAGTCGTTTGTGGCAAGAAATTCGAAAATTTCGTTGTTGCATACGTACATGTCGGCGGCAAAGCATACGCCAAGCGAAAGGTTTTTCTGTATGTTGTAGTCGAAAATCTCGCGGTTGAAACCGAAAATTCCTGCAATGAATGTCAGCACCTGCATGGTATTGCGTTCTATCCATTCCTGGTTGTGGCAGTTGACGAACCATTCGTTGTACTTTTCCTCAACGGTTTTTCCTGCCTCAGTATTGAAAATGTAGTTGTGAAGCGAGTTGTTGCAGATTATTATCGGAGGCAGCTTATCAAGGTTTTCCTTCGAGAATGTGAAGTAGGAATCGAACCAGCCCATGGCTACATTTATGCGGTCGTGCGGAAGTTGCGATAGTATTTTTATTGCTTCGTCTTCGGTCCTTACCTTGAACAGGTCGGTGGCCTTGGCAAGCGAACCATACGAAAACAGATGGTTGTGACGGTCTTTCAATAGCGGTATGCGTATCATGTCAAAACTAATTTTATGCGCAAAAGTAAGCATATTTTTTGTTGGATAGAATCTTCAAATCTATCAAATCTTCAAATTATCGAATCTTTATTATTTTTGCATCCGAAAATCTAATATCGCATGTCGAACAAGAACAAACTATTCAAATTTGCGCAGAATGAGACATTTCCGCATTTGTTTCAGCCAAAACTAATGTATGGCAGTCCCGATGATTTTGAACTGAAGGGCAAGTGGAACTCCGATTTTTTTCACAACGACAATCCCATAACTGTAGAATTGGGCTGTGGTAAGGGCGAATATTCTGTTGCCATGGCAAAGGAAATCCCGACCGGAAATTTCATAGGTGTTGACATAAAAGGTGCTCGCATGTGGCGTGGCGCTTCCGACTCACTCGAAATGGGCATAAAGAATGTTGCGTTCCTGCGTACTAGGGTAGAATTTACACCAAAATGTTTTGCCGAAAACGAAGTTTCGGAAGTTTGGATTACTTTCCCTGATCCGCATCTGGGAGCAAAAAGTACACACAAAAAACGCTTGACTTCGTCGCGTTTTCTTACATATTACCAGAATTTTCTTGTCGATGGCGGTTATGTAAACCTCAAGACCGACGACGATACCTTGTACGAATACACCAAAGCGGTCATCGCACAAAACAACCTTCCGCTCGAAATCGATGCTGGCAATTTGTACGAATCGGAACACTATAAAGGCTTCTTGACATTAAAAACCCACTACGAGAAAATGTGGAACAAGGAAGGCAGAATAATAAAATATTTGCGTTTCCGATTGCCAAAGAACAAAATCGTTGTGGAACCTGAGGAAACGGTTTAATTTATTTTTGGTCGTTGCTCGCCATTCCATGTCGTTGCTCGCAACGACTCTACAGACTTTTAACTTCCCCGTACTCCACTTCCGTCAAGAACAGGCCCTCTGCTGGTACGGACTGTCCCGCTTCGCAACGGTTTTTCATCTCTATAATTTTGCAGAAATCATCGACCGTGATTTTCCTTTTGCCTACTTCGACGAGTGTGCCGACAATTGCGCGTACCATATTGCGCAGAAAGCGGTCGGCCGAAATATGAAATATAATCTCGTCGCCATTCTTTTCAAACTCGGCACGATAAATTTTACAGTTGTTTGTCTTTACATCGGTATGCAATTTGCTGAAGCTAGTAAAGTCGGTGTAGTCGAAAAGCCGGTTGGCGGCCTCCTGCATTCCGTGCAGGTCGAGCGGGTTGCGCACGTACCACGCAAAACCTTTCAGAAATGGATTTTTACGTTGCGTTATGACATATTTATACGAGCGTTTTGTCGCATCGAAACGTGCATGGAAATTATCGTTGGCTTTGGCTATTGAAAAAATCGAAATGTCGTCGGGCAGCAGTCCGTTTATGCGGTCTGTCGTTTTGTCGTCGATTTCGGCATTGGCGTCGAAGTGCGCTACATAATATTCGGCATGCACACCAGTGTCGGTGCGCCCGCATCCTGTCACCGAGATTTTTTCACGAAGAACTTTCCCCAAGGCATCTTCCAGCGTTTCCTGTACCGATGTGGCGTTTGGCTGCGATTGCCAGCCGTGGTAGCGTGTTCCAACATACGATAAATCAATCCTGTAGCGCATATTCCTATTGCTTGCTTATCTTTATTGTGTGAACTTCTTCTCCTGCACGAAGCCTTACAAAGTACATTCCCGTCTTGAGTTCTGCTCCCAAGGTGATAGGACTTGTTACATCCTTGCCTTCTATTACAATTTGTCCCAAAGTGTTTGCCACTTCGTAGGCAACATTTTCGGTCTCGTTTACGTTGAACTCTATTGTAATTTCATCGCCAAAAGGATTCGGATATGCCGAAATGTTTGAAATGCTGAATTCTTCGGTCATTACAGGCGGGTCTACAGGGTCGCTTCCTCCGCAACGTACAATGTTTGAATAAATCCTGTCGTAAATTATTCCGTTAGATTCGAGCGGATGGCTCATCTTTATCATTATGCGGTAATAAGTTCCGCCTTCATACTGGTTCATCTGTACATAATTGTAGGTGCTGAAAAGTACCGAATCCACAACTTCCAATGTTTCTGGCGAATCGCCGGCAAGTATGTAAGTGAAAGTTTCGGTTATGCCCATGTAGGGACTCCAGTTGAGATTGCATACATTGTTGGGGTCGCAAATGGCAGCAAGGATTATTGTGCGGTGTAAATCGTCGGTTTCGCTTTCGTCGCCGCAGTTGCTTACGGTTGTAACCTTATATTTATAGTATATTTCCGAAGTGCTGGCTGTCGTGTCTTCGTACATCGGTTCGGCATCGAAGTTCACGGATGCTAGTTGCGAGAAGCCGTCGCCCGAATCGCGGTAAATCCTATATTGCGCTGTTCCTTGATTATCAGTCTTGTTCCAGCGCAAGATTACCGAATTAGTCTCTGTAACGCTCGCCATTGCAAGTTTGTCGCCAGTGTACGGCTGACGGTACGAAATGTTAGCCTCATAGTACGAACGGCAGTTCTGGTTGTCGGTGACTGTTACCGAGTAAGTGCCTTCTTCGCTTATGTTGATGCTTTGTGTTGTAGCGCCAGTGCTCCATTGGTACGAGGCGTGGGTGCCGACATCGAACAAAAATTCTGAGCCTTCACATATCATAATGTCGCCGAGGTCGCCTGCCAACTGAATTTCGGGTTCGCTTACTACTGTGTCGATTACGGTTGTACAATTGTTGGCATCGGTTATTGTAACCGAATAATTACCTGCCGCAAGCGAGTTGGCGTTGTTGCTCGAAATGCTGTTGCTCCATGCAAAGGCGAAGTCGCCGATGTTTTCACCCTCGGCGGTTATTGCAATTGCTCCGTTGCTTGCTCCGTTGCAAGTGGCATCTGTCACGGCTACTGCAAAATGGTGTGCAGTTCCATCTTCGACAACCACCTCTATGGTGTCGGTGCAATTGTGGCTGTCCTTTACTACCAAGTAGTAAGTGCCGGCGGCAACGTTAGAATATTGCTGTTGCAACCATACTGGCGTGTGGTTTTCGTTCAACCAGAAATATTGTGCGTAGATGCCTGTTCCGCCGCTTGCCGATGCCGAAAGTTGAGCGTTGTCTGCTCCTTCACAAACAATAGGTGTAATTTCTGCCGATGCTATCAGTTCGGCAGGTTCGGTAATGCTTGCAGCAAAAGTTGTTGTGCACGAATTGTTGTCGGTTACAACTAGCGAATAGTCTCCTTGCGTGAGGCCAGTCCTGTTTGCCGCCTCGTTGCCGTCGTTCCAATTGTACTGGTATGGCTCAGTTCCACCGTTCGCCGATATTGTAATTGCTCCATCGCTTATGCCGTAGCAGCTTATGTTGGTTGTATTTCCCGAAACCGTTAGTGCCGACGGCTGCGAAATGTTTGCCGAAGCGGTCGCATTACAGCTGTTCGCATCGGTAATTGTCAGCGAATAGTTGCCAGGTGCGAGACCTGTACGGTCTTCGGTCGTAACATTGTCGTTCCACAGGTATTGGTATTGCTGAGTTCCTCCGCTTACCGAAACCGCGATTGAACCGTTCGCGGTGCCAAAGCAAGTTATGTCGGTAGCTTCGGCTTGTGCCGACAGAATATCTGGCTGAGTTATGTTTAATGACATCGTTGCCGTGCATGAGTTTCGGTCGGAAATTGTGCAGGAATATTCTCCTGCTGCAAGATTTTCTATTATTGCAGTTTCTGCATTGTTGCTCCATGCGTATGTGTATGGCAAGGTGCCGCCCGAAACATTAAGTGCAATTCTTCCCGTGTTGTCGCCGTTGCACAGAAGGTTGTC
>CADARW010000167.1 GCA_902790405.1 uncultured Bacteroidia bacterium | reverse complement strand
CAAGATGCATGATATAATATAAATACTGCACCCGTAGCTCAGTGGATTAGAGCACTTGTCTTCGGAACAAGGGGTCGTGGGTTCGAATCCCCCCGGGTGTACCATTATGAAATTAAGCCTTCTTTAAGGCCTTTTTTCATCTGTTCTGAATCGGTTCGAGCAAGCTCAAATTGTTCTTTTAGTTCTGGATACTTTTCTGCAACAGGAACAAGGTATTTTACAGGGGCAAACTGTATGGTTCGATGCGATAACTTAAGATTAACACCAAGCCTTTTTATTACAGCCCTTTTCCGTCCCAAATCATCCGAATCAAAATCTTCTTTAGCATATCTAGCAAACATAAATATATCATTTGCCTTCTCTCGCCAATCATTCGCAGTAGTTTTTACCTTTTCACAATCAACTTCCGATTTATCAATTTCCTTTTTAATCTCTTCCTGCTCAGTCAAAAAGAACATAGCGTATGATATGATATGGTTATGGATATTGGCAAGGAGGCAGTCCATAAACGTCAGATAATACACAGGGGGGAATCACCTACTGTTCTTGCCGCCATCACGATAGTTTGAGCAGTGATTAAAGTGGGTATTGCTAATCGTTGTGCTTCCCGCATTGTTGCGGATGGCGCCACCGGAATTAGAAGTGCTAGTCGCATGGTTTCGGATATTTCTAAAGGTCGAATTATCTACTGTGAGGACGCCTTCATTCTTGATGAGCGGAGTGGTTTCCGTTATGTCTTCGTCTCCGTTTATCAACTTAGCGCGGAAATAGCCCGACGAATTATTAGCGCCATTTTCGATGTCCATTTTCCAGTTTGGCGCGCCACCATCGATAGTTAAATTGCGAATTGAAAGATCGCCATCGGAGTCGACAGAGAAGAGCGTGCCAGAAAAATTCGCATCGCGGGTTAGTGCTTTGTTGCTCCCGTCTATTGTTATCTTGCGCGAAATCGTTAACTGCTCAGTAAAATTAAAACCAGCTGTAAGATTTATTTCCTGCTCCGTACCAGCTATCGCAGCCTTCAGCTCGTCAAAATTGCTAACGTCAACCGCAAAAACCTGCGTGCTCGCAATGGACGAATATAGAACGGCTCCTAGAGCCCAGCCTGCTAATCTGTATCTCATGCAAAACCTTTTGACCTATATTATGCTTATGGATATATTATAGCATTTTCCGAGCGCTGTGGCGAATTGATTCTTTACCTAGGCAACCGCTACGTTTTGTGCCGGAATTCCGTAATCACTTCGTATTTGTGCCGCAATAGATTCTAGTGTTGGGTCTAGCGTTTTTTCAAATTCCGTGGCATAGTATTCCGCCCGATCGGTCGTTAATGCTCCAACTTGTGCTAGCTCATGATATATAGATGGGAAATACCGCTCTTTGTGTAGATTGATGTCATCAATAGCGGACGCAGAATCAGGTCGTAAACCGTACGACGCTTTCTCGCGTAGCACCTCTGTAATTTGCGTGCAGTGTAGCAATTTCTCGAGGTAGTTGTCTAAGAGTGCGCTATTTGCGTAATGAGCCTTTTGGTTTAAATCATCTGTTGCGGACGCTCTTTGAAGTATTCGCGATTGTGTTTCGTTCCATTTTAGAATTGCATACATGTTCTTCGTTAGATTTTTTGCATACTCGCTCATCCCGCCGTATTTATCATCGAACCGGATAGCCACCAGCAAACGTCCATACTGGCCTTCGTCACTTAGGGCATACGAGGCAAATCTTGTTTCGAAATCCCACTGATTACTGCCATTTTCGATATCGTCCACGGAGTAACGCATACTTTCGGCGGTCAAATCCGCATCAAAGAGTGGTCTTAGTTTTACTTCGCCATTTTCGTCAAAATAATTATGGAGTATGTCGTATTTTTCTAATAAGGCTGGATCACTGGCGATTCTTTCCGACACCCGCGAAATGACCTGATCGGATGAGCCGTCTAGGTTTCTATTTCGGATTAGTATCTCTTGGACTCGAGCATCTATTTCGTTTTTCGTACAGTGTCTGCGTCGCTCCGAATAGTCTTTTTGTCTCCCGGGAACAGGATGGCGTTCGTTGTACTTGCCGCAATACGTAGTCAGAAACATCCGGCATTGCCGCCAAGCCTCTCCTTCTATGCCGGCCTCGAATTCTTCGCTGTGGTAATCTGGCTCGTCGCGCAAAATCTGGTCTATCGCGTAGGCGGCGGCATCTGGTGTATTATCGCCGCGCTCAAGTGAAAAGCGACAATGATCGCGCGCCACTTCGCGAAAAGAAGCGATAGCCAACGAATATAAATCCTCGCCAATATTTGACCGAGGGTCCGCCAATGACTCATGCGCAGTCAGTGACATGGGTAAGAAACGTTCTTTGTTTATAATATGGTCAAATTCATTAATGTCGTCGACGCTGCCACTTTCAGCAGTTCGAGTTTCATCGGCAGCGTAAAACCTACTTTTTGCGCGCACGTCGATATCTAGCTGGTAGTTATTTGCCATGCAATTTGTTAGTGCGCCAATTAGGGGCGCCGAAGCTTTTATGTCTGAAGAGTTGTCCAATTCATTAAAACAGTACTCGGTCAATTTTCTTGCTCGGGGATCTTTTTGGTTTCGCCCCATATATACATAATCGCTCAGTATGTCGATTTGCTCTTGTGAAAGCTCTTGTCGATGACGAGTCGCTTGCCAATGTGCCTATCACTTTTGTCAATCCTTATATTCCCGACTATCTGAAGAGTAAGGGCATCTTTGTAAATGGAAAAGTCCGCTTCGGTGTTTGGGTCGATGATATTGTTGACAGGTTAGTTGGACAAATGTACCACGATTATCCAGAAAGACGTATTGCATTGAAAATAAGCAAGTCGATGAAGGCTTTGCCATACAAGGTTACTATGGGTGCTTTGCAGAGTTCGCGCTGGTATATTATGAATCCTGTTACCAACGATTTGGTTGCCGAAGGCAATGGCGAAGACTTGGGCGTGTGGATGAATTCGTATGGAATTGCTGAGGCAGCCACCAAGCTTACAGGTAAAAATTATCATGCCGACGGTTCTAATTACGGATTAAGCAAATATTTTTTCAACTCGGTGCTGTACAAGGATATGCGAATTCTAGGACTTGGCGGTTTGCCTTTGCCCGATGGCCTAGACGACTATATGATGAGAGCACTTGCAACAGTTGGCGATATAAATCGTGGCGGAAAAAAATCGGCACGGCTTTTCTACCTTATGGACGATAAGCGCGAAAAATGGACTTACGAGCAGAATCCTTTGATACTCTATTTGTTGCATAAGGACAAATATTCCCACATATACCACAGCGGCGTAAAACTTTACGACGACGACGAACCTTTCTACCGCAACTTGCTTTCGCAGGTTCCCTCTGATTGTCCGTCAACCGATTCAACACGCCCCGACTGGAGCCCTTACTGGTCGACCACTTCACGTATGAACTGGCCGAAAAATACAGGCAAGGTCGATTGTACAAACGTGTGGGAGTATTCGGGCATGGACTTCATGTTCCTGTACAATCTTTATCGATTGGTGTTCTGTCCCGATGGCTTCGAAATTAATACAGTGCAACTTAAAAATACTAGACAATATAATGTTCCCGAAATGCAGGAGGCCGATGTGCAATATTTCTACCTTCCTCCGTCGGGCGATGTAAAAAAATAAAACTATGAAAGCATTTAAGGCATACGACATCAGAGGTGTTTATGGTGTTGATTTTACAAAGGACGATGTTTACAAAATTGGATTTTTCCTTCCGCAGGTTATGAAATGCGACAAGATTCTTGTCGGTAGGGACGTGCGTGTGTCGTCACCCGAAATATTCGAATATTTGTCGAAAGGAATTACCGATGCTGGTGTTGATGTGTATAATATTGGAATATCAACAACTCCGCTTGTTTATTGGTCGACAGCTAAGTTCGGTTTCGATGCATCGGTTATGATTACTGCATCGCATAATCCTGCGTCGCACAACGGACTTAAGGTTTCGGGAAAGAACGCTTCGCCGGTGGGATACGACGACGGTCTGTCGATTGTCGAGAAACTGGTATTGGAATCGGAGGTTAAGCCTGTCGCTAATAAGGGCAAGATAGTAGAATACAAAGTTGCCGACAAGTATCTCGATTTCATGCGCCAGTATTTGCCAGATATTTCAAATCTGACGGTAAGCGTCGATTGTAGCAATGGAATGTCGGCATTGTTTATCAAGCAGTTGCTCGGCGATAAGGCTATGTATATCTGCGATGAACTCGACGGTACATTCCCCAATCACGAGGGAAATCCGCTTTTGCCCGAAAATCGTGTTATGCTGCAGAATCATGTGCGCGAACATAAGTCCGACGTCGGCGTAATTTACGATGGTGATGCCGACCGAGTGATGTTCGTTGACTTCGAAAGCTGTGGGCGAATATGTTGCAAAGTTCGGCAGCGAGATGGTTATGTGGCGTGTCGGACGTGCTTATGCTGCCAAGAAACTGCGTGAGGTCGATGGTATTTTCGGTGGCGAGCTAGCTGGTCACTATTATTTCCGCGACTTTTATTATTCCGATTCGGGTATTCTCGCTAGTTTGCTGATTCTTGGTATAATATCGCGAATGAAAAAGCAGGGCGTTTCGGTTTCGCAGTTGATTTCACGCATCAGCCATTACGAAAATTCGGGCGAAATTAATTACCAGATCAATGAGAAGCAAAAGGCAATGGACAAGGTTGTAGAACATTTCCGCAGTCAGGCAGAACCCGAAGCCTTCTACGATTTCGACGGCTACCGCATGGAGTACAAGGACTGGTGGCTTAATATCCGTCCGTCGAATACCGAACCATATCTGCGTTTCCTCTGTGAGGCAAAATCGACCGAACTTCTCGAAAGTATAAAATCACAGGTTGAGGAAATTGTCGAAAGTCTCAAATAACTTAATTTCATAGCTGTTGCATCTGTGATATTTGGGCATAGATTTTGTACTATTGTTATTGTATGAATACATTTCTTCTCATACTGCTTGCCTCTTTGGTGCTTGTAGCCATTTGCTTCGTAGCTATTGGCATTCAGGTATTTTTCAGTAAAAAGAAGAAGTTTCCCGAAACGGAAATCGGACGTAATGCAGAGATGCGCAAACGAAACATCAGGTGCTCCAAATGCGAGGAGCTGGAGAGATGTGCGCTGAGTAGTTGTAAAAACGGATGTAATGAAGTATGATTAAATATGATAGGTTATGAGAAAAAGATTTATCCTTTTGATGATTGTCC
>CADARW010000166.1 GCA_902790405.1 uncultured Bacteroidia bacterium | reverse complement strand
TGTACCAAAAATAGGCAGACGTGCTTGTGCGACCATTGTTACATGGACAATGCAAGGTTCCCTCCATGCTCCAGGCTGCAACCACGAGAATATTTCGGACGAGGATGGTGTGTTTGTCATAGGTGTTGGGCTTTTATTGGTGCGGGAATGGAATTCCCTTGGAATAGACTGAACATAAATTATGCATGTAAGAAGTAATCATAGGTTTTTATAACCATAAAATTGGAGACAAAGATACATCATTTATAACAAATTTAGAATTTTTGCAAACACCAATGTTTTTTACTGTAAATTTGCACTGCAAAAATTAAACGATAACTATGCCACGAAGAAGCAACGATGATAATTTGGGTCGCGACAAGAAAACCTTGACGAGCGGCATAATGGGCGTGTTCTACGAAAACCCAAACAAGGAATTCAACTACAAGCAGATTTCCACCAAGTTGGGCTATACGGAACCGTCGTCACGGACGATGATAAACCAGATTCTGTGCGAACTTACAAAGGCGGGAACGCTCAAGGAGGCTTCGCGCGGAAAGTTCAAGTTGAAAGCCAAGTCGGGCAAGGTCGTTGGTACTCTTGAGATTACAAAGACTGGCAATGCTTTCGTCACGAGCGAGGAATTGTCGGAGGACATTTTTGTTTCGTTCAAGAACCTTAATTCTGCCTTCGATGGTGATACTGTTAAAGTTAGCCTTTATGCACGTAAGTCGAGCAACAGGCTCGAAGGCGAGGTTGTGGAGGTTATCCACAGGGCAAGGACTCAGTTTGTCGGGACTATCCGCACGGCTGGACACTACTCGTTTATGATTCCCGACAGCCAGAAGGTTATGTACGACATTCTTATTCCTTCAGACAGGCTTATGGGTGCCAAGGAAGACCAGAAGGTGCTTGTCGAGATTGAGGAATGGCCCAACGGTCGTCAGAATCCTGTAGGTCGCGTGATAGAAATTCTTGGTGATGCAGGTGACAACAACACCGAAATGCACGCTATTCTTGCCGAGTACGGACTTCCTGCAAAATTCTCGCAAGACATAGAGAACGAAGCTAATAAAATCAAGTTTGAGATTACCGACTACGATCTTAAAACGCGTGAGGATTTCCGCAATGCACCGACTTTCACTATAGACCCAGCCGATGCAAAGGACTTCGACGATGCTCTTTCGTTCGAAAAACTTGACAATGGTAATTATCGCATAGGTGTGCATATTGCCGATGTCACCCACTATATGCGCGAAAATACACCGCTCGACGACGAAGCGTTCAATCGTGCGACTTCCGTGTATCTTGTCGACCGTACCGTACCGATGTTGCCAGAAAGGTTGTGCAACTTCCTTTGTTCGCTTCGTCCCAACGAGGACAAGTTCTGCTTCTCGGCAGTGTTTGAGATGAACGACAAGGCTGAAGTGCTGAGTTTCAAGCCGATGAAGACCATAATTTCGTCCGACCGTCGTTTCGCATACGAGGAAGCGCAGGAAATCATCGAGACCGGTAAGGGCGATTTCGCTGAGGAAATATTGAAACTGAACGAGTTGGCAAAGATATTACGTTCGGCTCGTTTCCAGAAGGGCGCATTCAACTTTGAGCATAAGGAAGTTAAGTTTGTACTTGACGACGATGCCCGTCCCGTAAGCGTATATTTCAAGGAGGCTAAGGAAGCCAACAATCTGATTGAGGAGTTTATGCTTCTGGCAAACCGCAATGTAGCCGAACTTATTGGCAAGAAGCACAAACCTTTCGTTTACCGTGTTCACGCCGAGCCAAACTACGACAAACTGTCAAATTTCTCGACATTCATTAGTCAGTTCGGCTATTCGATTGATATGTCGAATAGCATTGCGCTGTCAAATTCGCTGAACGGCTTGGTAAACGATGTTAAGGGTAAGCCCGAGCAGAACATAATTGAAAATCTTGCCGTTAGGGCAATGGCAAAGGCCGTATATTCGACCAAAAACATTGGTCATTATGGTTTGGCATTCGACTTTTACACGCACTTTACTTCGCCGATCCGCCGCTATCCCGATGTGATGACACATCGTTTACTCTATGCTTATATGCGCAGCCAAACTCCTGATGTCGAAGACCTTGAGTTGAAGTGCAAGCATTGTTCATTCAAGGAACAGCAGGCAGTTTTGGCGGAACGCAGTTCAATAAAGTACAAGCAGGCTGAGTTTTTGCAGGACAAGATTGGCGATGTTTTCGACGGCGTTATTTCTGGTGTTCAGGAATATGGTTTCTTTGTAGAACTGAAGGAGTCGGCTTGCGAAGGTTTGGTTCATGTGCGCACGCTTATGGATGACAATTACGAGTTCTTTGCCGATGAATATTGTCTTCAGGGAATAGAAACTGGCAAGATTTACAGGCTTGGCGACGAGGTGAAAGTCCGCATTTCGGATGTAAACCTCGAAAAGAAGCAGATTGATATGGAATTGGCATAAAATTGGCATATAAATACATTGATGAAACGTTTAGCAGTCATATTACTATTTGTATCGTTTACTTTTGTAAGCATTGACCTTTTTGCTTGGGGACAGAAAGGTCACGACATTATTGCTTGCATCGCAGAGCGTCACCTTACTGAAAAGGCTAAGGAAAATATTGATAAGATACTTGGTGGTAAGTCGATGATTTATTATTCGTCGTGGATGGACAATGTGCAGAATTCTCCCTATTGGAAAGGCGGCTACGACCGCACAAAGACTTGGCATTATTTCAATGTGGACGAAGGTTTTACGCCACAGAATATGCCACGTAATCCAAAGGGCGATGTGCTTTCGGCAATAAATATGCTTATAGATTCACTTGGTACGCATCAAAAAGAACTGTCCGATAGTGTCAAGTTTGATTATTTGCGTATGCTTATTCATCTTGTAGGCGATATGCATTGTCCTATGCATGTAGGGCGGGCTACTGACAGGGGAGGCAACGATTTCCCATTAAAGTGGTTCGGTTCTAAGACTAATTTGCATAGTATATGGGACTACAATATGGTCGAACGTTTGCATGCCTGGTCATATACCGAATGGCAGCAAAACCTTGACCGTTGTACAAAGGAGGAATTTGATGAAATGTCGGCAGGCTCACCAGAAGATTGGTTGACCGAAACTTGGAAGATTACGTGTGGAGTTTACGGTTATGTGAAGCCCGATGATAATTGTTCTTATAAATATATGTATGATTATGCGCAGGTTGCCGAGCATCAACTTTTGGTGGCTGGCTATAGGCTTGCCGCGTTGTTAAATAAGATATTCGGATGAAAAAGACAGTTGTATATACAATGACATTTTTGTTTTCTGCTTTATGCGTGATGTGTTCGGCAGGAACGGCAGAAACAGGTGATTCTACAGATGTAGCAGAAGTAAAGGCTGCTGTAACAATGGAAGATACGGTAGGGATTGGAACTCCTAATGTAAAGGAAAAATGTTTCATAGTGGTATCGAAAAAGGATATGAAACTTACTGTCTACGAGGCAAGCAAGAAAGATACCGTTATGATTGCCCGTTTCGATTGCTGTTTGGGCAAGAATTTCGGCGACAAGCAGAAACGTGGTGATATGTGCACACCGGAAGCATCGATACAAAAGCCTTTCAGAATCGAAAAAATTGAAAATTCGTCGTGGTGGACTCACGATTTTGGCGACGGACGTGGTAGCATAAAGGCTTACGGAAATTGGTTTATGCGTTTGTCGTCACCTTTTACAGGCATTGGCATTCATGGCAGCACCAACAACGAAAATTCTGTTCCTGGCAGGTTTAGCGAGGGTTGTATCCGTCTTCGCGATGCCGACATCGATTCATTGAAGCAGAATTACGCTTTTCTGGGAATGAAGGTAATAATCAAAGGTGAGGACGAAGGAAAACTATCGTTCGAGAATTGATATTTGTTATTCCTTAATCAAATTTTTATAATGTTTGTACCTGTTTACCACATTGTTGGTAAAGGTTACGGTGCGGCTTCCCTTGTATTTGCCGCATTTTACAACGTGGTCTGTATAGTAGGTTCTGTCGTTTAGAAGATTCATGTATTCTGCCAAGTTGTGCCACGAATTTACGTTTTCCGAATATTTTTCGGCAAGATGGAATGCATCTTCGGAGTGTCCGTGTCCAGCATTGTAGCCCATAAGTACGTACCTTATTATTACTGCAGTATCGGTGATTGCTTCGGGAGTGCGTTTCTTCAGGTAGTCGATGTGCTTTATTCCTGCCATGATCTGTACTTCTGGGTTTGTGATGTCGGCGCTGTCGTGGGCAAACTTCTGGTATGCGGCAGGCATTAGCTGCATAAGTCCGTATGCTCCCGAAGGATTGCTGATGTTGGGATAGAAGTGCGATTCTTCGTAAATCAGCGAAGCAACATATTGCCAGTCCCATTGCAGTTTTTTTGCATGCTTTCTGATAAGGTCGTCGTATGCGCTTATTTTGTTGCCGTTCCCCGAATAGTATTGGCTTGATACATTTATATTTATGTAAGAGTAGTAAATTTTGTGGCGAAGTTTGTATTTCTTAGTTTGCGTTTCGCGATTGAGCCAAGTGTTGATAC
>CADARW010000165.1:11167-14119 GCA_902790405.1 uncultured Bacteroidia bacterium | reverse complement strand
TATTCCTAAAATAAATATAAAATTCTTCATTAGAAACTAATATGTTGTATTATGGGGACAAAAATAAACATTATTTGCGAATTGCAAAATACGATTAGCAATTTTTGATGTACGAATATTAGCGGTGCCAATACAATCATCAAATCATTAAATTGTTGAATTTTTAAATCTTCAAATCATCAACCTTTAGCTCAGCGCAAGCTAAATCTTTGAAACATTGAACGTTAAACATTGAACGAGAAACGCCGCAGGCATTCAAACGGCTTTTGCCCTACAGCGTCAGCGTCCACGTCAGTTTGAACGCCCAGTTCTTTATTTCCTTGTCGGTGAAGCGGTAGGGACCGTAGCGGTAGTAAACGCCGAGACCGAAGCCTTCAATCGAGAGGCAGAGCAGGTTGTTTAGCTGCAGTCCCGATTCGAAGTAGCCCTTGTTCATCTTGCGGGCATAGTCGCTGCCGTCAACATCTTGCGTAAGCTTGCAGTCGCCCCAGCCGAGGCTTGTGGTGATGGCGATGCTTGGCTTCGAGTATTTCTTCTTGTAGAGGATGTTTCCGAAGTCGTGCATGAAATGGAAGGTGACGAACTTGTCGGAGATGAACTCGTTGGGACGCATGGTGTTGAATGTGTGGTCGATGTTGAGCCACGAGTCGGTCCCCGAGGCGTAGTACAGTTCGCTGTAGCGCGGATTTCCGCCTATATATCCGCCAGTTAGGATTAGGTAGGTGTCGCCGACTTTCCTTATGACGAAATGCTTGTATATTTGCGCTTCAAGCTTGTAGTAGTCGTTTGCGTTTGGCGTTACTGGCACCGACTTTATGAAGTTGAAATACATTATCGGGTACTTTGTTCCGAGGCTGACCTTTGTTCCCCGCGGTGTCTGGAAGAATTTCTCCTTGTAGGCGTATCGCAGGTAAATGCCCGCTTCGGCGGCTGTGTAGTGCTTGTCGATTGTACCTGTGAAATTGTATCTGTCGGTGTTGATGATGTCCTTGGTGTAGTGGCGGAACTGCAGTCGTGCTGTAAGGTAGCGCAGAGCCCTGAATTCAACATAAGCCTTGTGCTCCGAAATGGAGTCCATCTCGCTGAGGAACCATTCGTAAACCGACTGCGACGACAGTTTTTGGGTTCGTCTGTTGAATGCCATTCCGTCGCTGAAGTCGAGGTCGCGCTTGTAGGTGACGCCTAGTTTCAGTTCGTGCTTCGGCCAAAGGTTAAACTGTACTTTTGCACCGTATTTCCAGGCCTTGTCACCGAATCCGTATGCGCCGTAGCCGCCCAAAGTCACCCATTTTGTCAGTCTATCGTTGGTTTCGATGCCAAGACCGAGGCGCACTTTCTCGTATTCGTTGAACCAGATTATAGAGCCGAGGTCGAAGTTGATGAATTTCCAGGGAATGTAGCCTGCGGCGAGGATTTCCATGATTTCAACCGTTTTGTCGAGGTTTATTTCCTTGCCAAGGCTGTCGATGACGCGGTATGTCTCAAGGTCTTTGCTTGTGAGCGAATCCTTGCGGTACTGGTTCCAGAAGTCGTCGTCCTGCTTGTTTGCCTTGTCGTTTACCTGCACGCCCTGATTGCTGAATTCGCGTCTTTTGATGTCGGGGTTGAGGCTGATGTCGGAAATGTAGCTTTTGCCTATGCCGACAATCGGGACTGTATTCCTTGAGCCTCCCGTGGTAATCGCGTTGTCTGAAACTTGTAATATGTTGAAAATAAGGTTTGTATTCAACTGCACAGGGAACCATTGCACGCTGTCCGCCAGTTCGTATTTCTGCTGTATCGAAACATCAAAAACTTCTGACGGTTCGTTTGGCTCGGCGGTGATGTTTTCGATGGCGTAGCCGTTGGTGTTGATGTTCATTACGCCTTTCAGCCCTTCGAACACCTTGTTTTTCAGAGGAATGAACGAAATCACAAACACGGTGTCCATTGCTGTGTTGTACATCGTGTCTTCGATTTGGAAGAAGTATTTCGATGTGCTTCCCTTGCTAATCGGGCTTAGGAAGCGCTTGTCGAGCAACGAGATGTAGTCGCTGTAGAACGACATCGACTGGAATTGCGTAGCAAGCAGGGTAAATGCCGGGTTTTTCATTCCCGACATTCGGTGGGCGAGGACATTCTCCTTGTTGTTGTCGGGGTGTCTGAAAATGCGCTCCGTAACCGATTCGATGAGCAGGATATGCTGTCGTGCAAGAATGTCGCTAAGTGTTTTTGCCGAGTCTTTTTCGGCTTCTAAAATTGAGTCTTCCTTGGCTTTTACATCGGCGGTGAAGTACATCTTGTTGTACGACACGTACGAGAACGAGCGCATTTTCTCGGGATTGTTCCTGTTTGCGTTGGCAATTACGAGGTTGACAATTCTGTGTGCAGGGTTCTCGCCCGGAAGCACCGTAACCTCCGACAGACTGGTGACATCTTCGTCGAGGCTGAGTTCTAGGTAGTGTTTTCCGCTGAGTTCGTCCTTGCTTACAATCTTGGTTGTGTATCCGAGGTACGAAATGCGCAGAAATTCGATTTTCGAGTAGTCGTCAATCTTGAAGTATCCGTCGAGGTCGGTTGAAGTGCCTTGGTTCTTGGCGTTGTATATTATGTTGACGAAGGCGAGCGGCTCCTTTGTTTTTGCATCTGTCACGCGCCCTGCGAACTTGCCCTGAGCGAAAGAGGGGAGGGCAAGTAGTAGCGTTGCCAGCAGCAGTAATAGGTGCTTCGATATGTAGGTGAGGTGGGGCATCTGTTTGTGGCTATTTGTTGCTTTGTTCAATGATTTCCCAGTGACCGCCCTTGTCTCCGCCGATACGAACAATCAAATTCAATTCTTTCAGTTTTTTTACAGCACGTTCTATGGTAGGACGAGAAAAACCTGTGTTTTGAACCATAATGACTGCTGTTATTGTTGGATTATTCTTTATCAATCTTAATACTTTTTTTTCTTTATCCGATAAAAACAGATTT
>CADARW010000165.1:0-11132 GCA_902790405.1 uncultured Bacteroidia bacterium | reverse complement strand
ATTTTCTCCATCATTTTCTCCATCATTTTCTCCATCATTTGCAAGCTCATTCACATTTATTGTGTCATTTACAGGGATATCTGTTGCAATCTTCCCCTTGTTCCGTTCTGCTTCCAGGTATTCTTGGCTCGGGAGGCATTCCACCGCCAGTCCGCCACAATTTTCTTCGGGCAATGGAAGCACTGCGTTTCTGAACTCACAGATTTCGGTTATGTTTTTGTAGCCTCTTCCCCAGCTTTCGACATATCCTGCCTTGAAAAATACATTGGCGATGTTGGGATTCCTCGGTTCGGATGAGTGCGGCTCGAATAGTTTCTCGGCAGGAACATCAGCAGGCATTTTACCTATGTTCCAGATTCTGATTTTGTGTTCGTAAATCCTTATCTGGATAGGAGTGGGGCGCATATAGTCGCGATGGATTACGGCGTTTAACAGCAACTCGCGGAACGCCTCTTTCGGGAAAAAGAAAGTTTCCTTGCGGTGTATGCCTTCGTAACTGATAAGTGCTTTCATGTATTTGGTGAAAATCAAGTCCATAGCCTTCTCAACCTGCATAATCAGTGAGCCGTGAATCTCGTCTTGATACAGAATGTCGGCATCGTTGTCGGCAAAGAAACCTATTTTTATGTATGCGTTGGTTACATATTTTTCGGGGTCGGGATGAAAGCACATTACGGCAGCCTTGGTGAGATAGTCGTTTTCGAAAAGCCGAAGATTTCTGATTAGCATTTCGTTAGAAACATCCACCGATGCCTTGTCAAGTCGGTTGTGGTCGAGAGCCATGCGCTTGAAGATTTTTATGGAATCGTTGTCCAAATCCTCAACTTTTGCTCCGGGAACAGGAACGCTGTCCCAAGTGCGCCCTTGAACTGCAAGTATCATTTTGTCGAGTTCGTAGCCGGTCCTTTTCCAGCAGATTTACCTCGCAAATCAAGCCCATCGTATGAAGTATCTTGTTTGGAATAATCTCCGACAACTGATGGCTGTCGGGTACACCGCAAACTTCACCGTTGTCATTTACGCCGATGAAAAGTATTCCACCTTCGGTGTTGGCAAAACCACATATCCATTTAAGATATTCATCCTTCCAACTTTGCTTGTATTCAATATTCTGTGACTCCATACCCGATGTTTTTATTCTTTAGGGGATTTGCAAAGGTAATACAAAGTTAAATATGTAATTTAAGAAGTTTCATCAGTACTTCTGTTTCCTCGGTATCACCCCTCTAACTCCGCCTTTCGGATTTTCAACATCGCCTTTGTAGCGCGGAATTAGGTGTATATGAATGTGAAAAACACTTTGCCCTGCGGCTTCGCCAACATTTATGCCGACATTGAAGCCATCGGGATTGTATTTTTCTGTGAGAATCTTTTTGCAATGGTTAACCATCTGCCACAAGGCTTGTTGTTCTTGTGTTGTAAGTTCAAAATAATTGGCAATGTGGCGTTTAGGAATAATCAATGTGTGCCCTTTACTTACAGGATAACCATCGTAAAATGCTACGCCAGTTGCTGTTTCGCATACTAATTCTACCTTTGGATTTAGGTTGCAGAATGGACATCCCTTGACGATTCCGTATTCTTTTTTGTAATCGGTTTTGTTGAAATGCCTATACTCGTAGATTTCGCAGTTTTCGTTTGAGAATATGCTTTTGTATGGCAATACGACATTGCATTGATATGTTGGCATTTTATGGACAAAATGAGTGCGGAAGCCTTCATATTTCAAGTCTCGCCTTACTGTGAAATAGGCAATTCCTGTCGGTTTTAGCAGTTCCGAAACCGACATCAAAACTTCTGCTTGTTCTTCTGGTTCAAGGACATTCAAAACGTAATTGCATATAATTGTGTCAAAACGCTTTGTTGGATATTCGGGGCGATAATAATTGTCGTAACCAATAATGTCAAACCCTTCTTTTTGCAGTTGGTCGGTATCAAAGCCGAATCCACAACCAAAATCCAAAATTTCACCTTGCAAAAGATTGTTCTTTTTCAGCCAATGAGTAGGAAACGAAATAGATGTGCGTTCCTTCGCTGTCAAATGTGGGTTATTCTTCGGATTTTTCATTGTTGCCAAATTTTAAACCCCATATTTTCTGCCGTTTGAACCATAGGAGAGAATGTTTTCCTGTAAACATCGTAGAAGTCTGATTCGGAAAGATTTACCAAATCGGAAATTGAATCATATACAATAAGATAATCTTCAAGAATGTTGTCGTTTGGATTCTTCTCATATAATGTCTTCAGTGCCTCGTGCTGAATGTGGGAAAAAGGTTTCAAATATATATCCAATGGCGGAAGATTATTGCTTTTTGATGAATTTATACTCGAATCGGCAGGAATTAAATTCCATAATAGATTATGTGAGACAAAACTCCACGGCACAAAATGGTCTAAATCATAATTTTTCGGGAGTAAAGTTTTGCCAGTATAAATACATTTTAAGTTTCCGACGGTTTCAATATAGTTGTTCCAATACTTATGTTGTTTTATCAGTGAATCTCTTTGAATAGGTTTTATCAGTTTTGATGGTAAGTTCGGAACATTTGGATTGCGTTTTTGCAGAAACTCTGTTAGGTTCCAAAATGCGAAATCTTTCAAAATGAGATAGTGCTCGGATAGATAATCAATCCATTTGCTATTCACATCAATATACTCACCATTTATTGCGTAAAGACATTCGTTTTCAAATTGCTGTGACCGAGAAATAACATTCTTGTCAGATGTGTACTTTATCCATGGAGACAGAAAGCGATAAGGAACATTCAACGAAAATACTCGTAAAAGGCTTTTTATATGGTTGTCGTTAATGTTGTCTATCAACAACTGCTTGACTTTCTTTTTGTCGGCATCTATAGGGATATTCAGTTCTTGTTGTAAAGCCAACGACTGCGTGTACAATGAATCAGACTTGCCAAACGATAGTTTAAAAAAATGAATAGGATACCACGATTCTGCAATCATTCCTGCAATGATTTCCCAGAGCGATATTTTTGTTTTATGCTCTTTTACAACAATCTCCATTATCGTAACAAACCAATAGAATTTGTATGTCGCCGATGTGTTATTGAAAATTCCAGCGAGTGCAGAAATTGGCAGTTTGTTATTTTGTGGTAGTATCATTCTTCTAACTTAAATCCATAATTATAAGTTACAAAGATAATCTTTATTGGGTGGATTTGTGAAATTTTGGAATATATTTTTATCAACAGTTTGAAAAGTTTATCAAATTGCGTTTGTGTTTTCTCCGTACCATCTCCGTACCAAGTTGCTCCCTTGTTGCTCCTTGGTTGCTCCTTTTAAATCTTTGAATATAGAACCATCGCAAAGCATTGCGATGCTACAAATCCTTGTCCCTTGAACCCTTGATTTGTATGGTCGCGGCGCGCCACGATACGACAGAAAACGATATTGTCATTGAATCTTTTGAATCATTGTTTACCGACGCAAAGCATTGCGTCGCTACAAATCCTTGTAAAAACACCCTTGCTGGATATTCATTGATTATGACCGATAAAAAAAATCGTCAACAACTTGCTGACGATTTTTCTGATTACTTTTCTAGTTTCTTTCTTCTATTCGTACATTCCTGTCTTCAATATGGTGATTTCCTTTTCGGTGAGGAATCTCCATTTGCCACGGGGGAGGTTGAGCTTGGTGAGGCCAGCGAAATATACGCGGTCGAGGCGCTTCACCTCGTAGCCGAGATGTTCGAGCATACGGCGCACAATCCTGTTGCGGCCCGAGTGTATTTCGATGCCGATGATGTTCTTGCTGTCGCCGACATAGCTTACTGCATCGGCGGCAATGAATCCGTCCTCGAGTTCAAAACCGTCGGCAAGCGCCTGCAGGTCGGCTTTGCTGATGTTCTTGTCGGTCTCCACCTGATATATTTTCTTCTTCTCGTACGAAGGGTGGGTGAGTTTCTTGGTGAGGTCGCCGTCGTTGGTGAGCAGAAGCAGACCGGTGGTGTTGCGGTCGAGACGACCGACGGGGTAAATCCTTTCGGGGCAGGCATCCTTCACCAAGTCCATTACCGTCTGGCGTTCCTCGGGGTCGTCGAGGGTGGTTACGCAGTTCTTCGGCTTGTTGAGCAGGATATAGACGAGCTTTTCGGGGTTGATGAGTTCTCCGCCGAAACGCACTTCGTCGCCAGGCTTAACCTTGGTACCCAGTTCGGTAACGACTTCGCCGTTGATTGTCACGACGCCAGCCTGAATGTAGGTATCGGCTTCGCGGCGCGAGCAGATGCCCGAGTTGGCGATGTACTTGTTGAGGCGGACTTCGTCGTTGTCCTTCTTTGCGGGCTTTGGCTTTTCCGACCTGCGGATGCGTCTTTCCTGATAGTTGTTGTCATCGAACTCGTCAAAGTTGTCGTAGTCCTTGTAGTTCTTTGTGCGGAACCTTTCGGGCTTGCCGGCAGGCTTTCCGCCGTGATGTCCGTCGTGGTGCTTCTTCTGGTAATCGGGGGCGTCGTAGTATTTCGAGGCCTTGTCCTTCTTCTTGCCCGAGAAGTTGCGGTTGTCGGGGTTGCGCATGTCCTCGTCGAACGAGCGTGGCTTTCTGTCGCGGTTGAACTTGTTGTTGTTGCGCGGCTTGAAGTCGTCGTCGCGGTCGAAGTTGCGGCGTTCGCGCGGAGCCGAGTTGCGGTCGTCGCGGTTGCGGTTGAACTTGGGTTTATTGTTGTCCCTGCGGTCGCGGCTGTTGCGTGGTCCGCGGGTTTCGTCGTCGTCAAATGTTCTCATTTGTTGGTATGTTATAGTTGATATAAAAATTCCTTGAGAAAGTTAGTGGTTTATCTGTCTTAAATTATCTTCCGTTAATTATGTTTTGATTTGGCAAATATAATTCAAATAGTATTCAGAGCAAAAAAAAGTTTTTTGGGGGAGGAAATGGATTTTCAGAAATTTCTGTACAGCAATGTCTTGTCAATACTTTGGGTTATGTCTTTGGGTATTCCGTTTTCGGCAGATAGTTTTGTCCATTTGGAAACAGCATCAACTACTTGCTCTACGATTTGTCCTGCATGCTTGATGTTCACATTTTCTGCAACCGCAATAAGGTCTTTCTTGTCAATATTGTCCCATTTGTTGTTTACTGACATTTGATGCGCAGAAGTCCACGCACCAGTCGGATTATATGCCCACGACATATCGTAAGCTGGTGATAGAGACCATTTTCCATTCTTATCCATAATAAAAGATATGTTTTTTGTATGGTCGTCTTGATTTCGCGCAATGACATTAAAAACCATACGGCGATACATTTCTTCGGCTTGAGAGTATGGTAATCTCAATTTGCGCATTACTTGAAATGCTTGTTCGTAGCTGTATGCGTGAAACATCTTGTAGTCGTAGTGGGCAATGCCGCATAAGGTCTGTGTGTGTATCTTGCTGTTGCACTCATAAGGTAATACACATATTCGATTTGTCCGTAATGTTTTGGGTCTCCAAGTTCGGCATTTGTTACGCCGTCGAGTTTTAGCAGCCAATGGCTGAATCCGTCTGGGGCGTCAAGTTGACCGCTTCTTACTTCGCCTGTTGATTCATTGTATGCTATAACGGCTTTCGCTCTTTGACCTCCAGCAGATGTGCCAACTCTGATTATGTTGGCAAGAGCTTCTTTTGTATCTTTGTTGAGATTTACCTCCAAATTCTTTTTTGTGTCAAGCACTTCGCGGGCAATTTCGACAAGAGAGTCAATTTCTATTTTTGTTTCAACTTCCAGATAATTGTCGTAAGCAGGAACAAACTCCAATGCTCCCATACTTCGTTTACCTTGATAGCATAGTCGTTCTATAGGATTTGCAAACGAACGGCCTTGCATTGTCAGCCAACGGTCGAGTAATGCCTTTCCGAAAGTGTCCGGCAAAGCATCGGCAAGTAAACCAGGCAAACCGATGAATGTTTCGGCGGGGAGCGATGAAAACTCGTATACATTATTTGATATCACGGGCATCATCAATGGTGAAAGTTCTAGTCCCGTACCTGTAAACGCACTTGAATATTCGAAACTTCCAGCCTGTCGGTTTGCGTCCCATGCAACAGTCCCTACTTGCTGTCCCCAAATATAAACATCAGCAAAATTTATCATAGTACTTTGTTTTACTCGTTATCCCAGTTGAAATCAGTTGTTTCTATCGCCTTTTTAGATTTGTATGCGTGTTTCTTCTTTGGATGTTTTTTTGCATATTCGGATAGTGCGATTGGACTTATTGGCTTGTCTTTCAGTATCTCGTCAAGAATTTCCAGTTTGTTCAATGCTCTTAGCACCATTACAAGGCTTAGGATTGATGTGTTGTGTCCGTTTTCCATCTGGCTTATCGAAAACGCGGAAAGTCCGCTTGCCTTTGCCAGTTCGCCCTGCGAAATGTTCTTTTCGATGCGGATTTCCTTTAATTTCAATCCTACCTGCACAAGAATTGCCTTATCTGTCAATGCATATATATCCATTGTGTATATCTAATAATTCTTTGCAAAAATAATTAATTTATTTGATATAACTAATATTTTTTTTGTTTTTAATTTCCTAATATTACAAATTTTCAAACCTAGAAACGGACTACTTCTACAGTGTTCACTTCGTGAACCTTGTTTCGGCTACGGCTTAACACCCAGCGGATTCCGTTCCTTGCCATTTGTAACCCACAAAAAAAAGGAACTATATACAAGCTGACTAAAGATGTGCTACTGAATTGTCATTCCACAAGTTAGAACAATAACGCGATACGGAACGGGGAGCGTAATATTGTTCAACTGTGCGGAACGCACAGCCTCGTGAAGCAGAGCGAACAATCTCCTATAGAAACGTTTTCCGCATAAACGAACTCACAAGCAACGTTCCTTATGCTGTTCGTTCTGTTTTACGGAATGACTCAGAGGGCATAGGACAAAAGCACATTGCGTCAACACATATATAGCTACCCACAAAAAAGGCTGTCCAGAATTTTTCCCGACAGCCTTTTTGATGTTTAACCTTAAATTTATATCCACATTATAAGCTTCGAATCCTGCTTGTACGGCAGAAGGTCGTTCTTTGCGTAGGCGCGGATTGCGTAGTTGTAGATTCCGGTCTTGTGCGGTGCGCCCTCGATGCGGAATACTGCAATCTTGCCGTTGCATTCCTTCAGCTTGAAGTTCATCTTCTCGTCGATGACTATTGAGCCGTCCTGCTTCTTCGAAACTGCTATTGCTTCGATTCCTATGTCGTTGGGTGACAAACGGTTGAGGTTCAAGGCGATCTCTCCGTAGGCATCCTGCGGATTCTCGAACTCGGTGGTGTGGAAGTCTATCTTCAGCACTTCGATGAAGTTCCAAGCACGTGCAGCTTTCTCTTTCCAGTTTACAATCTCGAATACCTTTGCGTAGTCGTTTTCTGCCAGTTCGGTCGAGCGCTTGTAGAGCTTGCCGTAGAACCTGTCCTTGTAGTCGTCAATCATACGCTTTGTGGTGAACATCGGTACGATTTCGGCAATCGACTTCTTGATGCACTTAACCCAGCGGTGAGGAATACCGTCGTCGCTGCAGTCGTAGAACATAGGTACAATCTCGTTTTCGAGCATATTGTAGATTGTCTGCGTGTCGAGTTCGTTCTGGAAGTCCTGATTTTCGTAAACGCGTTCCTGTGGCAATGCCCAGCCTGCGCCTTCGCGGTAACCTTCGACCCACCATCCGTCGAGTACGCTGAAATGCAGTGCGCCGTTCATTACGGCCTTCATTCCGCTTGTTCCCGATGCTTCGAGCGGACGGGTAGGGGTGTTCATCCAGATATCGACGCCCTGTACGAGCTTCTTCGCCAGACCTATGTCGTAGTCCTCGATGAACAAAATCTTGCCGAGGAATTCGGGACGCTTCGAGAATTCAACGATTCTCTTGATGAGGTCTTGTCCTGCGCCATCGTTCGGGTGAGCCTTTCCTGCAAAGAGTATCTGTACTGGCATCTTCGGATTGTTGAGGATTGCGGCAAGTCTCTCGGGGTTGCGGAACAACAGGTCGCCACGCTTGTATGTAGCAAAACGACGGGCAAAACCGATTGTAAGTACCTTTTCGTCAAGTTTTTCGAGTACAGTGACCATATTGCTTGGCGATTCGTAGCTGCGTATCCAGTTTTCGCGAACGCGGTTCTTCACATAGTTGATGAGGCGTGTGCGTTGCAGCTTGCGGATATCCCAGATGTCGGCATCGTCAACATTGTTGATTTTTTCCCAGTATTTCGGATTCGACATGTCCGACATAAAGCCGTCGCCGAAGGTAGTTTCGTAAAGTTTTTGCCATGTCTTAGATGTCCATGTCTGGTAGTGAACGCCGTTGGTAACATATCCCACATGGTTTTCTTCGGGGAAGTAGCCGTTCCACAGCGGAGCGAACATCTTTTGCGATACGATTCCGTGCAACCACGAAACACCGTTCACTTCCTGCGAAATGTTTGCTGCCAAGTAGCTCATCGAGAACTTGTCGTTGGGGTTGAGGCGACCAAGCGACATCATCTTGTCCCAAGTAATCTTGAGTCGGTCGGGGTAGTGCGACATGTAGGTACGCAGCATATTTTCCTCGAATGCGTCGTGTCCTGCCGGAACTGGCGTGTGGGTAGATCGTTGAGTCGTTCGAAGCCGATGAAAGCAGCGTGACCTTCGTTGCAGTGGTAGATGTCCGGTTTCAAGCCGAGAGCCTTAAGTACGCGGGTACCGCCTATGCCGAGAATCATTTCCTGCTTGAAACGGAATTCCCAGTCACCACCATACAGGCGCGAGGTTATCAGCTTGTCTTGGTCTTGGTTGTCAATATCGTCGGTATCAAGCAGGTACAGAGGAATACGACCAACATTTGCTCTCCAAATCTTCACATAAACGTTTCGTCCAGGGAAGCGTACAATGATGCGCTTCTGGTTTCCTTCCTCATCAAGGGTAGGTACAACTGGTATCTTGTTGAAATCCTGTGCGATATAGTTTGCCTGTTGTTTGCCTTCGAGGGTAATTGTCTGCTTGAAATATCCATACCTATATAATAAACCGATACCAATCATGTTGGTGTTGGTGTCGCTGGCTTCCTTCAGGTAGTCGCCGGCGAGGATTCCGAGGCCGCCCGAGAAAATCTTCAGGTTATCGTGCAGACCGTATTCCATGCTGAAATAAGCAATCTGTGGAGCTTTCTTGTCCTTTGCAGCCTCCATATATTTCTTGAAGTTGCCGTAAACGCGGTTGTATAGTTCGCAGAATTCGCTGTCGTTTTCGAGTTCCTTCATGCGGTCGATTGAAACTTCTTCGAGGAACACTCTTGGGTTGTACCTCTTTTCGCGCCACAGGTCAACATCGATGCGCTTGAACATTGCCGATGCTTCGTAGTTCCATGTCCACCAGAGGTTGTTTGCCAGTTCGGTTAGACCTTCGAATTTCTTCGGGATGTCCGACTTGATTTCTGCCTGACGCCAGATTGGTGAAGTTTCCTTCGGCATTATGGTGCGTTCTATCTTGGTCTGCTGCATTCTGCGGGTGATAGCGTCGGTGCGTTCTGCAATCTTGCCCTTTGCTATTGCGTATGCTTCCATGTATTTTTCAACCAGCGAATTCCACAATGCTTTCTTCGAGGCTGCAGTTGCTGCTTCCGAAATCTGCTTGCGGCTTGCTGCGTCGAGTCCGGCGAAGAAAGCCATCTTTTCTGCAAGTTTCGATGCAACTTCCTCGTTGTTATCTTCGTTACGGTCGATTACGGTTACGCAGTTGTCGCACTTGTCGATGTTCTGCTTCGACCACATTCCGAATCCCGACAGCGAAGTCGTTATTGTTGGTACGCCGAATGCAATGCTCTCGAGCGGAGTGTAGCCCCATGGTTCGTAGTACGAAACGAAAGCTGTGAGGTCGATGCCTTGCAGAATATCGTAGTATTTCATGTTGAATACGCCGTCGTCGCCATTGAGGTAGGAGGGGACGAAAACGACTTTTACCTTGTTGGAGGCTTCGTTGGTAAGGCCGAGACGCTTCAACTGGTTGAGAATCGGGTCGTATTCGGCATCGTGAAGTCCGTGGGTGAGGTTCTTGTTCTCGATGTTTGCGTTCTCGCCGTTGAGTGCAGCGATAAGGCTCTTCTGCGGACCGTAGTTGTTGCCTGGAACAAGAATGTATGCAAGTATTTCGCGGTTAACGCTTGCGTTGCGGTTGAGTTTGTCGAGTGCGTCAACGAAGATGTTATAGCCCTTGTTGGTGTATTCGTAGCGTCCCGAAGTTGCGATAATCAGCGGTTCTTCCTTGAACTTGTATGATGTCAGTTTTTCGGCAACGGCAATCATCTTTTCGCGTGCGGTACGACGGATTTTCTCTGCTTCCTCGGCTTTTGGTATGAAATTGTCCTCGAAACCGTTAGGCGTAACAACATCGGCTGGTTTGGTCAGAAGCTGTGTGCATTCGGCCTGGGTTATTTCGCTAACCGTGGTGAATACATCGGCGTTCAGCGCGCTGATTTTTTCAAGGCTGTGCTTCGAAACGATGTTGAAGTGGCGAGCCATGTTTTCGCCGTTGTACGAAGCGAGGTCCCTGTAGAGTGGCAGTCCGTTGCCGGCAATCGAGCGACCGATAGCGGTAGCGTGGGTAGTGAAAGCCGTAGCAATGTGCGGAGCGTTCTTCTTGAGGTAGAGGATACCGGTGCCAGTCATCCCGGCAGCCGACAGGTTGAAGTCGCAGAAGCTTTCGATAACTTTGCCTGCAGTGTATCCGAAAAGAGCAGGTTCGATGTAGTCCCACTGACCCGACAGCGAATCGAGCTTGTAGACTTCCCAGAAGTCGGCGAAAATTCTATCCTTCTCGTTGATGAAGTCGGTGAAACTTATGAGTATGACCTTCGGACTTCCGCAGATATTCCAGCGTCCGGTACGAACGCGCAGACCATTAGATGCAGCGTATTGTTTCCACTCTGCAAACAATGCAGGCTCCTCGATGAACTCGGAGTTTTCGTTTGTTCCGTATGTGTCGGGGCCGATGAAGATGAGGTCGCCGCAGCGTTCCGACAGTGCCAATGATTTTGTTGAAATTACGGTGTGAATACCACCTACCTTGTTGCAAACTTCCCAGCTTACTTCGAAGATGTAGTCGAGATTCAGAGTATTGTTCATATTGTGATTTTATGTTTAATAACTACTTAAAT
>CADARW010000164.1 GCA_902790405.1 uncultured Bacteroidia bacterium | reverse complement strand
AAAAAAAACTGACAGAAGAATATCTTTCTCCACAAGATTCCTCATTACGATGAAACTGAAGAAGGGAAAAATCAAGTATCCGGCAACCGTACTTTGGATTTTTTTCGTATTTTCGCAACAGATTTACTAAAACAAATATGAAGAAAATTATCATCATCGACGGAGGACCGCGCAAAACATTCAACACAGCCTCCATGCTCAATAAGTTTACCGAAGGTGCGACTTCCGCAAGCGCAGAAATAGAAGTAAAAACAATACGACTCTACGCACTCGACTACAAAGGTTGTATGTCGTGCATGGCTTGCAAGATAAAGGGCAAGGCATCGAATGTGTGCAAGTACAAGGACGCGCTCACGCCAATTCTGGACGAGATTGCCAATGCCGACGGTATGGTACTTGGCTCGCCAAATTATTTCGGCGAAATTACAGGTCAGATGCGTGCCTTTTTGGAAAGGCTTGCTTTCCCGTGGCTGTCGTACAACGACTATAGCATCACAGCACCGAAGCATATGCCCGTACTGCTAGTCGAAACCCAGAACGGCACCAAGGAACGCAACAACTGCAATGGCTACGGCACAATGGAACACTGCATAGCACAAGCCCTCGGACAGCCAGAAAAACTGACCGCCTACAACACATATCAGGTCAAGGACTATGCCAAATTCGAGCTGGCAGGATTCTCGGAACCCGCCAAACGCCAGTACCGCGACGAGCACTGGGAGAATGATTTGCAGATGGCTTACGATGCAGGGAAACGGATGGCTGAGAAGATTATCGCGCTGAAATAAATAATTCCGACACAAATTCCTATGATACAAACAGACAAAACTACTAAGACGATTTTTCCGATACAAGTTTTGCTTGGATTGCTGGTAGTATGTTGCCTTTGTCTTTTTACATCGTGCAAAAAGGACAAGTCTGACGAAAATACATCAGTAATGCCTACAATCATATACGATACCGACATCGGGTCCTCAACCGATGACCTTTTTGGACTCGAAATGCTAAACCGCTATCACGACCAAGGGCGCTGTCGCCTGCTGGGCGTGGTGGTTGACCGCGAGGGAGAAAATTGTGCCGCTTGCGCAGATGTGATGAATACTTATTTCGGTCACGGTGACATTCCAATTG
The DNA here is from genome assembly GCA_902790405.1 of uncultured Bacteroidia bacterium. Lineage (GTDB taxonomy): Bacteria > Bacteroidota > Bacteroidia > Bacteroidales > ML635J-15 > Bact-19. The sequence goes on along the minus strand of CADARW010000164.1, from coordinate 3,462 downwards.
CATTGGTGCGCAACGGCATCAAGAATCCAATGGTGTGGATTGACTATCAAGGACTGGCAGACCATACGCTTGAGGATGGCAGTAAAATGTTCCAGCGGACAGTGAACGATTATTCGGCGTTGCCCGACGGATGGCAGCTTTACCGTCGACTGCTGGCTTCGCAGCCCGACAAGTCGGTAAGCATAGTGTCGGTGGGATTTGTCACTTGCCTGTCGCAGTTGCTGGAGTCGGAAGCTGATGCGTATTCACCGCTCAATGGTGTCGATTTGGTACGGCAAAAGGTAAAATGCCTATACATACAGGGCGGAAGGTTTGGCGAAGCCGAAGAGGGCGATTTCAATTTTGCTCAGGGCATCGAATTTGCGCAGACATTCTTCCGTCTGTGGCCCAATGAGGTGGATATAGTCTTCAACCCAATGGAAACAGGGCAATCGGTAGAATACGCTCCCGAACAAGTTATTGCCGACATCGACTGGACCGATACGCATCCAATCAAACAGGTATATCTTAAATACAACTGCGATACTGGGCAAAAAATGTGGGACGCAATGTCTGTCATCAATGCTGTCGAAGGAGATGACCTATTCTACATTTCGGAGCGCGGCACCGTAGGTATCACCCCCGAAGCAGAAACTCCATTCACGCCATCGTCCAACGGCAACTGCCGCTACCTGAAACCCGGCGACGCCATTTGGTCATCGGAAATGCTGGAACGCATCAGGACATTAAACAAAATACACTAATCATATCGGCAAACTAATCTGAACATACCTAATGAAAACAAACACAGAGCAAAAGGTTATTCTCCTGACTGGCGCAAGCAGCGGCATAGGATACGACACTGCCGAAGCACTTGCAAAACAGGGACACAAGGTATATGCCGCCGCACGACGCGTGGAGCGGATGGAGCCACTTCGCCAATATGGCATCGAACCGCTGAGCATGGATGTCACCGACGAACAGTCGATGGTGCAGGGCGTACAAGCTATCCTCGACCGCGAAGGGCGCATCGATATTCTCATCAACAATGCAGGATACGGCTATTTTGGTGCCGTGGAGAATGTTCCAATCGACGATGCACGCAATCAGTTAGAAGTCAACATTTTCGGATTGGCACGACTTTGCCAACTTGTCCTGCCGACTATGCGCGAACAGCATAGCGGACGCATTATAAACATTTCTTCGGTGGCAGGCAAGACGGTATTCTACTATGGAGGCTGGTACCATGTGTCGAAATACGCCGTCGAGGCATTGAGCGACGCGCTACGCATGGAAGTCAAGCCATTCGGCATCGATGTGGTCATTATCGAACCTGGCGCAATCAAGACCAACTGGGGCATAATAGCCGCCGACCACCTTAAAGAGACATCGGAAGGCACAGCATACGCCGACACTGGCACGATGATGGCGCAGAACTTGCGAAATATGTACGAATCGTCAAGTCTGTCGGCTCCATCGGTAGTTCGGAAAGCCATTTGCCGTGCCGCCAATGCCCGCCGCCCCCGTGTGCGCTACCGCGTAGGACGCCTAGCGACAAGCATCGTATTTTTCCACTGGTTGCTCCCTTCCCGCTGGTGGGACGGATTTTTGCGGATAATGGGGAAAAGGAAGTTGATGTGAAAGCCAAAGCACAATTAATAATCTTATTACAAACAACTTACAAAAATTTTTTTCCAAATTATTCCCTGTATTTGAATAATTTTGCATTCGGAAAAGAATAAAAGAGAGTAAAGAAGAATAAAAGAAAGTAAAAGAGAATAAAGATGTGCATAGAATCCAACCTCTCCTAAATTTTACAATCTTAATTTCACGACCTTTACTGCACAAAAAGAAACAATCTTTAGATTTCAGTTTTTTGCTCAAAAATTTTATTCCGCTCCAGCCGCGGAGGCTTTTACTTTTTGTTGGCAAAAAGTAAACAAAAACCATGTCCGCTGAGTCTGCTTCGCTAAAAATCGGCTGCACTACGCTAAAAAGCATTAACTTGTCTTCATTTCATTTCGACATCAAACAGAATGCTTTTTTACGCTCCGTTTCTCCGATTTTCTTTACGCTCACCAGCCAAGGCGGCAATCAAGGTATACTCCGCTCTGCTTCGTATTTGTTAAAAAGGTCGCGGAAATCCGTCTTCGTTGAAATTAGCGACCGCCTACGGCTCATTACTGCAGAAAAAAGAATATCTTTGCACCCAAATTCTACATTTCAATGAAACTTAAAAAACGAAAAATCAAGTATTCGGCAATATTCTTCATCTGCTGGTTTGCATTTTTGGTCATTCTGGTTGATGTTGTTCTGAAATTCCAGACATTGGTTGATTATTTCGGTTCGTACGCACTTGTAGAGGCTGCGCTACTGCTATTGGTCATTCTGCCGACAGTGGCAGTTTACATATTTACAAAGGAATAAGGAGTTAACAGAGTATTACAGCTGTGATTCGTACCCTTGCGGCATTTTCGTTTCAAAGACTTGCTTTTTAGTTCCCACGCGCGAAGACAGAAAAATTTATTTCCTTGGATTTTTTCATTTTTAGGCAAATTATTTCCTTGGATTTTTTCGATTTTAGCAAAATTATTTCCTTGGATTTTTTCATTTTTACATCTTTATAACTGTAAATCAACAACTTGTAAGATATACTAAAGAATCATAGTTCGCCAAGTAGTTATCTGCCCCTTATATGCAATATCACAGTTTACATTAGGAGAGAAGAATAAAAGAGAATAAAAGAGAATAAAAGAAAGTAAAGGAGAATAAAAGTTCGAGTTGAATCAAAACTCTCCGAAAATTTACAATCGTAATTCTAAATTTCACTACCTTTACCGCGAAAAAAGAAAAGCAGATACGCAATGAGTGCTTTTACAGAATATTTCGTAAACAATAGGGAAAACAGCGAGGAACGGGCGGCAATGATTATTCACTCCTGCCCCGAACTGCTGGAACGCATACAGCAGGTCGGATTTCTGCCTTTGCTGGAAAGTGGTGTGCGCGGATACAGTGCCGAAAGCCTAATGGACGAGGACTGCCGTTTTACACAATTCGACGACGGCAGCTGGGAATGGCCGCTCTGGCAATGGAAAGGCGATGCCGTAAGGGAAGGCGACTGCGTGTATGGCAAGTTCTTCGCTGGCAAGGCAGGTTTTGTCAGTCGCGAGTGGTGGCCCGACCTGTACAACTGGCGCCGAAGCCAAAGCACAAAATTCGACGAATGCAGCGTTGAGGGAATCATCCTCGCTACCTTGCAGGAGAACTGCAGCATGATAACACGCGAGCTGCGCGCTGCTTGCGGTTTTGTTGGACCTAATATGCGCAGTAAGTTCGACGGCTACATCACCCGACTTGAGATGTCGTGCCACATAGTTACCGAGGTACGGCAGTATTGTACGTATGCGGCAATATAATTGAAATCGAAGTCATGCTATCGCGTCAGCCTGATTTCCTCGTGGTAGAAATAGTTGACCACGACGG
>CADARW010000163.1 GCA_902790405.1 uncultured Bacteroidia bacterium | reverse complement strand
GCATTTGTTGCAGGCTTTCTTCTTATCTGGCTGCGCTTTATTTTTATTGCTCTTACAATCAACCCGAAAAAAGAGTATAAAACGCCTTCAAAGTATTATGACAGGGTATTTCAGCAGTGGTTTAAGTATGTATGTGCTTTTTTCAGAGTAAAAATTAAAACCTCTGGAACAGAAAATCTTCCTAAAGATAAAAAATATCTTGCAGTTTGTAATCACCGTTCCGGTTTCGATGCCTTCCTTGTTGCAATTGCAATGCATCCCGAACAAGTTTCCTTTATCACAAAGCCGGAAAATATGGCAATACCTCTTGCTCACAACTATATGATTCGCGGTCTTTATCTTTCTATTGATAGAGAAAATACCCGCAATGCCTTAAAAACTATCATTAAAGCAATTGAATACATTTCTCAGGGCATTATTTCTGTTTGCGTTTTCCCAGAAGGTACACGAAGTAAAGATGGAAAACTTGGTGAGTTTAAACCTGGCTGCCTTAAGGTTGATTATGAAAAACTTTCCCTGGCGCAAAACAAAGGTGTCAATTGATATGTTAAGAGTGATTCAGCCAGAAGAGTTTGCCGAAAAAACTACGGTGGACATTTCTGATGAAATAAGAAGCGAAATGCTTAAAAAATTAGGAGAATAGGTACTGATTATGATTCACATTTTATTGAATCCTCTTTCTAACAATGGAAAAGGAAAAGAAGCTGAGGGAGAACTTAAAGAATTATTCAAGGATAAAGAGCTTGATTTCCTTGATGTAACAACTGTTGCAAGTGTTGCTGAAACTTGCAAGGGCTTTGCTGCTGATGACACTATTGTTGTTGCTGGCGGTGACGGTACGCTTACTCATTTTGTAAACGATGTTTATGAGCTTAAGCTTCCACAGAAAATCTTCCTTTATTTCTGCGGCACAGGTAACGACTTTATGTTCGATGTAAAGGATAAGGTTACTATTGAAAACAAGCTTATTCCAATCAATGATTTTATTGTTTCGCTTCCAAAGGTTTATGTTAATGGAATGACAAAATACTTCATTAACGGTATTGGCTTTGGTATTGAAGGCTACTGCTGCGAAGAAGGCGATAAGATTCGTGCAACTTCTGACAAGCCTGTAAACTATACTGCAATTGCTATTAAGGGCCTTCTTTATAAGTTTAAACCTCGCAATGCTACAGTTACTGTTTCGGCGGTGGGTGGTGTTTCGCCATATCAGAATACGGGTACTTATACGTTGTCGGCTGGCGATTACGACTATGTTGTAACCGATGCCAATGGGTGCCAGTCGCCTGTACATGTGCATCTGGTAGATCCGCCGGCACTGTCAGTTACGGCGACAACCGTTGATGCTCAGTGCAATGGTGGAAACGGAAGCGCTTATTTACAGATATCAGGAGGAAATACTCCTTATACTGTGCGCTGGCAGGACAATTCGACTGGGGTCAATAATACCCATTTGCCAGTAAATACCAATTTCGGATATACGGTTACCGATAGAAATGGATGCACAGAGCATGGAACTGTTTATGCGTCACAGCCAGAAAGTCTTGTGCTCGTACTTTCTGCCGATTCTGTTTCTTGCCATGGAATGTCTGACGGCGGAGTGGCAATAACGACATTGTCGGGAGGAACAACGCCATATACTTATTCGTGGAGCAATGGAACCCACGGAAATTCGTTGCAGGGTATAGCTTTTGGAAATTATACACTTACTGTTTCCGATGCTCATGGATGTTCTATATCGGCAACAGCTGTGGTATTCCAGCCTCAGACGTTGTCGGCAAGAGCATCGTCGACAAATGTCCTTTGTGGTGTTAATGTCGGCTCTTTGACTGTAAGTGCATCAGGAGGAACTACTCCCTATTCGTATGTGTGGTCTAATGGCAGCAATTCGGATTTGCAGAACGGAATTACTGGTGGTACCTATTCGGTAACTGTTTCGGATGCAAATTCTTGTTCTGCAACATCTTCGACGCAAGTTGTCGTTACAGGTAGCCTTACCGTTTCTATTAATGAGACATCTCCGATATCATGCTATGGCATGTCCGATGCATCGTTGACGGTAGAAGCGCAAAATGCACAGCAGCCTGCAATTTATATGTGGAATAACGGAGTGTCTAGTACATCGCTTAATGGACTCTCTGCTGGTACATATTCGGTTACGGTAAACGATGCATGGGGATGTGTTGGTGTCGCAAATCATCAGGTACTATCTCCGTCCGAAATTGTTGTGGCGTCACAGCTGGTAGAGCCTCGTTGTTATGCGTTGTGATTTCAGATTATGAAGGATGTACGGTACGTAGGAATTTTGTCTTGAATTCTCCGTCGATGATCGAGGTCGTAGCCGCTGTTACCGATGCAAGTTGCTATGGACAGGCAAACGGATCAATTACAGCTTCAGCTGAAGGCGGTGTAGGACAGTATATGTTTGATATAGAAGGTAAAAATCTGGGAAAGAACGAAAATGGACAATTCGAAAGTTTAGCTGCTGGATTGTATAATGTTGTCGCTATTGATGCAAATGGATGTACTGCCGTAATTAATGTTTCTGTGTCGCAGCCCGAACAGATTGAACTGTCGGTAGTTGTAACCGAACCTACGTGCCAGGAACGCAATGATGGTATGATAGAAATATTGGCTACTGGTGGGGCTTCGCCGTACGTATATGCTCTCGATTCCAATGAGTCCGATACATCGTTGTTTAGTAATCTGAGCCCTGGTATGTATAGCATTGCCGTTACCGATATAAACGGATGTTTTGTCGTAGAGCGAGGAGTTGTTGTCCCCGTCAACTGGACAAAATGTATTGATATTCCAAATGTGTTTACGCCAAATGCCGATGGTATTAACGACGAGTGGATAATAGAACACATCGACATGTTCCCCGAAGCTCACATATATGTGTTCAACCGTTGGGGACAGCTGCTGTACAAGGGCAGGGGCAACGATGCTCCGTGGGATGGACGTTTCCGTGGACACTATGTGCCGGCAGGAGTTTATACATACATTGTAGAACTCGATGAAGATATGGAAAAGTTTGAAGGAACTGTTACCGTAATATACTAAATTAAAGGAAGAAGGCTGAAAGGCAAAAGGACTATTAGCCTTCATGCCTTTGAACCATTGCTCCATTCAATCTCTAACTAAAATCGTAACCTTTTGCTCGGCTTTGCCAAATACAAAATATTCCTTATCTTTGCGCCAAAATATGTATTTATGGATATTTCTGTTGTAGTTCCGCTGTATAACGAGGAGGAATCCTTGCCCGAATTGTGCGAATGGATTGTGCGCGTGATGAACGAGCATTCGTTTTCGTTTGAAATTCTGTTTGTTAACGACGGCAGTACCGACAATTCGTGGAAAGTCGTCTGCGACCTGAAGAAGAAGCATGAGCAGGTGCGTGGCATTTCTTTCCGTAGGAACTATGGTAAGTCGGCGGCGTTGCAGGTCGGTTTCCAGGCTTGCAAGGGCGATGTGATCATCACGATGGATGCCGACATGCAGGACAGTCCCGATGAGGTTCCCGAACTTTACCGCATGATAAAGGAGGACGGCTATGACCTTGTTTCGGGCTGGAAGAAAAAACGCTACGACAACACTTTTACAAAAAATATCCCATCGAAACTTTACAACGCTACTGCCCGTCGCGTAACAGGACTGAAACTGCACGACATGAACTGCGGTTTGAAGGCTTACCGCAGCATTGTGGTAAAAAATATCGAGGTTTATGGTGAAATGCACCGCTATATTCCATATCTGGCAAAGAATGCAGGCTTCTCGAAGATAGGCGAGAAGGTCGTTGAGCATCGCAAGCGCCAATACGGCGTGTCGAAATTCGGCCTTGACAGGTTTGTGCACGGCTATTTGGATTTGTTCTCGCTGTATTTCTTGTCGCGTTTCGGCAAACGCCCGATGCATTTCTTCGGTTTGTGGGGTAGTGTTATGTTCATTATCGGCTTTATCGCAATTTGCGTTGTTGGTGGAATCAAAATAGCTGCATTGTGCCGTCATGTGCCGGCTCCGCTGGTTACCGATACAGCTTACTTCTATCTTGCTTTGGTAATGATGATTCTCGGTACGCAGATGTTTCTTTCTGGATTTGTCGGTGAAATGATTTCAAGAAATTCCACCATCAGAAACGACTACCAGATAGAGGAAACTTTGGATTAAATCCGTTTCTTTCTCATTAAATAAAATGTGCAATTCTTTGCTAATAAGGCGCAATGCGTTGTGCCTCTACATATTTTGTGTAATTGTATATTGCTGTTGATAAATTTGCTAAAAAACATGAATTTTCATTGCCTTTTTCTGCCATAAAAAACTTACCTTTGGTTTTTCAATTTTTAGAACAATAAAATTATAATACAACAATGGATTTGATTCAAGAAATTATCAGAAATGCGCAGGCTAACAAACAGCGCATCGTACTTCCCGAAGGTGACGAACCTCGTACATTAAAGGCTGCTGACCAGATTATTGCAGACGGTATTGCCGATGTAATCCTTATCGGTCCTGCACAGAAAATTGCTGAAATGACAGCCGAATTTGGTCTGAAGAACATCAGCAAGGCTCGCATTATCGACCCCAAGAATAACCCCGAAAAACAGAAGTATGCCGAAATGCTTTACGAAATCCGCAAGGCAAAAGGTATGACAATGGAACAGGCACAAGACCTTGCCGAGAACTTCATGTACCTCGGTATCCTCTTGGTTAAGGCTGGCGAAGCCGATGGTCTTGTAAGCGGTGCCCGCTCGACCACTGGCGACATGCTCCGTCCTGCATTGCAGATTATCAAGACAGTTCCTGGCGTTAGCTGCGTATCTGGTGCGTTCATCATGTTCCTCCCCGAAGGCAGCAAGTACGGAACCGACGGCAAGATGGTATTCGCCGACTGCGCCGTTACTCCTATGCCCGATGCAAAACAGCTCGCCGAAATCGCTGTCTGCACCGCCGACACTGCAAAGAACATTGCAAAAATCGACCCAGCCGTTGCTATCCTCAGCTTCTCAACAAAGGGTTCGGCAAAGCACGAAGTTGTTGACAAGGTTATCGAGGCTACCCGTCTCGCTCAGGAAGCTCGTCCCGACCTGCTTCTCGACGGTGAACTTCAGGCCGATGCTGCTATCGTTCCATCAGTTGGTTCGAGCAAGGCTCCAGGTAGCAAGGTTGCTGGTAAGGCAAACACCTTGGTATTCCCATGCCTCGAAGTTGGTAATATCGCTTACAAGCTCGTTCAGCGTCTCGCTGGTGCCGAAGCAGTTGGTCCAGTTTTGCAGGGTCTCGCTAAGCCGTGCAACGACCTTAGCCGCGGATGCTCGGTTGAAGATGTTTACAAACTCGTTGCTATCACTTGCAACCAGGCAATTGCTCAGAAAAAATAATCATTAACAACAAAATACATATTAGGATGAAAATATTGGTTTTAAACTGCGGTAGCTCGTCAATCAAATATCAGCTTATCAACATTGACGCAAACAACAATTCTACCGTAATGGCAAAAGGTCTTCTCGAAAGAATAGGCCTCGAAATGGGAGAATTCACTCACAAGTACAACGGACAGAAGCACTACGAACAGACTCCAATCGCCGACCATACAGCAGGTATCAAGATGGTTCTCAAGGCTCTTACAGACCCGAAAATGGGCGTTATCAAGGACTTAAAGGAAATCGAAGCTGTTGGTAACCGCGTTGCTCACGGTGGCGAACTTTTCAAGGCTAGTGCTCTCGTCAACGACGATGTTATCGAAAAGATTAAGTCGCTCGCCGATTTGGCTCCGCTTCACACTCCTGGCAACTTGGCAGGTATCTACGCTATGCGCGAAGTATTGCCTAATGTTCCGCAGGCAGTTGTATTCGATACCGCTTTCCATCAGACACTTCCTCCGAAGTCGTTCCTCTATGGTTTGCCATACGAATACTACCAGAAGTATCATCTCCGTCGCTACGGTTTCCACGGAACAAGCCACGGCTTTGTAGCAGAAAAGGCTGCCAAGATGATTGGTAAGGACTGGAAAGACCTCAAGATAATTAGCTGCCACCTCGGTAGCGGTGCATCAATCGCTGCTATCGACCACGGTAAGTCGGTTGACACTACAATGGGTCTCACAGCTCTCGAAGGTCTTATCATGGGTAGCCGTCCTGGTGATGTTGACCCGGGTGCAGTATTGTATATTGTAGAAAAGGAACTTGCTGAAGGCAAGACTATGAAGGATATTACAAACATCTTCTACAAGAAGAGCGGTCTTGTTGGTATCAGCGGTGGCAAGCAGGATATGCGCGACATCCGTGCAGGCCGCGACGCAGGTGACGAAAGAAGCACCTACGCATTCGATATGTTTGCACAGCGCGTAAAACGCTACATCGGCGGTTACATGGCCGAAATGGGCGGTTGCGACATCCTTCTGTTCACTGGAGGTATTGGCGAAAATGCATGGTTCATGCGTCACCCGATTCTCGAGAACATGGAATGCCTCGGCATTAAGGTCGATATGGAAAAGAACGACAAGATTATGGGCGAAGATGCAGTTATCTCAACCCCCGATTCGAAGGTTACGACCATCGTTGTCACCACCGACGAGGAATATGTAATTGCAATGGATACCATGAAGCTCGTTCAGGGTAAATAATAAATAGGTATTCGATAAAAAACGGCAACAACTGCTCCCTGAGCGTAGTCGAAGGGCAGAATCTGTTGCCGTTTTTTTGCATATTGTAGCAAAATATATGTCGGAAGAAAAATTTCAGGGGAAATACAGAATTACGACATTTCGCGCACCGTGGCACAATTACCGTTGTGGTGCATATTTCGTAACTATATGTACCAAAGACCGAGAACATTATTTTGGCGAAATTAGAAATGATGAAAACGGTGATTC
>CADARW010000162.1 GCA_902790405.1 uncultured Bacteroidia bacterium | reverse complement strand
TCAGAAACAGAATACACAATCAAGGCAAAAGAAATATATATCGATTCGCTGAAACAGGTCATGCATAATATTGACAGCACAATTGCATGCGAGGTGTCGAAAAGCGGATCTAGAAAAGACCAACTTATTGAACACAAGATACTTCTGGAGAAGAATCCCGATTACATATTCGCAAGCAAACTGATGGAAAAGTTTGCCACCGACTATGGCACCAGCTTGTCGTCACTAAACGAAAACAAGAAATTTTTCGAGAATGGCAAAAACTATATCACTGTTATAAAAAGTGCCAACCCCAACAATTCGCACTCCAGTACCAATAAGACAAAAAGTCTAATAATCACCGCATTCATTGCATTTATCTGTTCTATTTGCATAGTGGTATTCTGGAATATGATATTCGCAAGGACAAAAACAAGCGAAAAAGCCGAATAAAAGACGCTGTCTCATGAAACTCAAGCAGTTGATATCGTCATACAAGAAAAACGAAGACGCCAAAGGACTCACGGAGACATTTTTGTCGCTTACCATCTTGCAGTTCGCCAGCTACGTCTTTCCGCTTTTCACGATACCATATCTTGCTCATGTTATCGGACTCGACAAAATGGGCGACATCGCTTTCGCTGCAGCGGTAGTCGTGTATTTCCAGACTGTCGTCGACTGGGGCTTTAACTATTCGGCTGCACGCGACGTGGCTCGAAACAAAAACAATCCACAGGAAGTTTCAAGGATTTACTCAAATGTAATGACGGCAAAACTATCGCTCACAATAATATGCGCAATAATATTCGCAATTCTGGTATTTACCGTTCCTGCATTCAGCGAGAAAAAGATGCTCATGTTTGCCACCTACCTCTACATACCTTGCGGACTTCTAATACAAGAATGGCTGTTTCAGGGATTGGAACGAATGAGATACTTTACCATACTTAACCTTATTCTAAAGTTCTTGTTCACTGCTGCCATATTCGTTTTCATAAGGGAAAAATCAGACTACATCTTGCAGCCGCTACTCAATGCCTGCGGCAATTTTGCAGTCGGCATCGCCTCTATTGTCATTATTAGGAAAAAACTGAATGTAAAATACATACGTCCAAATATTAAATCGATACTTCAATCGATAAAAGGCAGCACCGACATATTTATAAACCAGCTTATGCCGAACCTATACAACAGTTTCTCGGTAATGCTGCTGGGATTCTTTGGCGGTTCGGTTGCAAATGGAAAACTCGATGGCGGCACAAAATTCGTCAACCTTTGCAACCAGATGATGTCGGTGGTTACCAGGACATTCTTCCCTTTTCTATCGAGGAATATCAGCAAGCACGCCGTATATGCAAAATGGAATATCATAATATCATCGGTCATATCTCTGCTCCTTTTTGCTTTTGCACCTCTGATAGTCGACATTTTCCTGACAGACGAATTCGTCGATTCAATATTGGTTCTGAGAATCATGGCAATATCGGTGCTTTTCCTTACATTAAGCAGCATATATGGCACCAATTACCTTATTGTGCAGAATAAAGAGAGAATCTTGCGAAAAATAACCATAATCTCCTCGTTGATAGGCTTTTCGATGTCGGTTCCCATGGTATATTACTGGGGCTACATTGGCGCTGCAATAACTATAACACTTACGCGAGGAATTTTAGGCGTGACTTCAATGATTGTAGTACTTAAAATAAAGAAACAAAAACAATTAGCATGAAAATAGGTTTTATCATACCGACTTACCCCGACGAAAAAAGAGTCGCATTGCTTCCCGAAGACATCAACGGTTTCGAAAACGAAATTGTAATGGAACAAGGTTTTGGAAAGAATATGGGCATAGACGACAGCGAATACATAGCAAAAGACTGTAAAATCATGTCGCGCAAAGAAATCTTCTCGAGCTGCGACAACATATTCTGCCTCAAGCTGATACAAAAGGAAGACTATGACCTTCTGCGCGAAGGACAAACAATAATCGGATGGACACACCCGACAGGCTCCGGAAAGGAATTCTACGACAACGTGGCCGTACGAAAGAATCTTGTCATTGTCGACCTCGACAACATCTACCCGACAATCAGGCAAGGCGACAAAGTTGTGAATATTCCGTTCCTAAAGCCTAATTTCATCTGGAGGAACAGTTTCTATGCCGGCATAGCAAGCGTACAGCACGCACTTCTCAACTACGGCATGTACCCCGACTCGTCGACCAAGGTTGCAGTACTTTCGAGCGGCAACGTAGCCCAAGGCACTTTCGCCGAAATATCGAATTACAATCCCGACCTGCGAATGTTCTACCGCAAGACAATGCACGAATTCTACGACTCAATCGGCGAATACGACATAATTATCAACGGAATAGAAGTCGACAGTACAACCGAACACATAATAAGCAAATCGCAACTTGCCAAAATAAAGAAAGGCTGTCTGCTTATCGACGCCGCTGCCGATGCTGGTAATGCGATAGAAGGCACTCACTATACGACAATTAGCAATCCCATATACGAAGAAAACGGACTGTATTTCTACGAGGTAAACAATGCCCCGTCGCTGCTCTACCGAAAGACCAGCAAGGAAATCAGTCGCTCGTTCTCCGAAAACGTATACAAAAAGGATATTTCTAGGTTCTTAAATCTCTTGTAACTATGAAATTAGGCATTTTTACATCCTTCAACGGAAACCATAAGAAATTTGTCGACTCCTGCGAAGAAATTGGTGTCGACTACGAAATAATAGACATACTGTCGTCCAATTGGCTCGAAAACGTCAAGAAATCGGACTGTGACGGATTTCTTTGTTCGTCGACTTGCGACTCGCAAGAAAAAAAGACCATTCTCGACGAGCGCTACTACTTTGTATCAAAAGTTCTTGACAGACCAATATATCCCGATTTTCTTGGATTGTACATCCACGAAAGCAAACGTAATATGGCCGCATGGCTCGATGCGTACGGTTACCCGCACACACCAACCAAAGTTTTTACAAGCAAAAACGAAGCCATGCAATACCTGTCACAATGCCAATATCCAATAGTCGCCAAAGCAAATCTAGGATCTGCAGCATCAAAAGTATTGATTATCAAATCTATGTCGGCAGCCAAAAGATATGTTCGAAAAATATTTCCTACAAAGAGACTGCCTATACTAAACCGAGGCAAAATATATTGGCAAAAAGTACGCAATCTGCCTGTCCCCGACCTTGCTTCTCCACAAAAGGACTATGTTCTTTTCCAAGAATACAAGGATGTAGCCCATGAATGGAGAATTATTAAAATTGGAGATTCGTACTTCGGACATCAAAAACTATTGAAAGGACAGTTTGCAAGCGGTTCTGGATTAGTCGGTTGGGTTGCCCCTCCTAAAGAATTGCTCACAATGGTTCACGATATTTGCCGTGACGGTGGCTTCTACTGCATGGACGTCGACATATTCGAAACCAAGAAAGGTGAATATTTCATTAACGAACTGCAAGCTTCATTTGGTTCGTACCTTGATTATCAGATGTGTATCGACGGCAAGCACGGCCGCTACAAATATGTCGACGGTGACTTTGTCTTCGAAGAAGGCGATTTCAACGTTCATGGCAGTGCAAAACTGAAAGTTGAGCACTTTATTGAAATTCTAAAATCACGTAAGAACTAGCATGTTGCCAAAGGTGGATAAAATACCCGTCATTGTAAAATATACGTCAGTTGTCACTCTGATGCTATATTTCCTACAGGGCGTCATATATCCCACCTCATTCATAATTGCGAAATTTTCGCTTGCAATATATCTGTCAGTCGGCATATTTTGTATGGCCGAAATTCTCATGTCGCGCACGCGACAACATTTAATATACGTAGCTGTAGCTTTCCTTGTTGCAAATCTGGCGTATTACGGATTTACCGACACATCAATCGTGTCATCGTTCTACAATATAGACCCACAGGGGCCAATTAAACACACGACATTTGTTTTCATTACCTTGTTGCTATTCTTCTTCCTTTCGAAAAAGGATATGCTCGACAAGAAACTATTACTCATACTCTACTCATTCTTCTTCATTATTGGAATCATAAACTTCTATTCCCTATCGCCGTTTAGTCCAAGACATACAAATGCAATCAACAATTCGGGATATATATTTGTAAATATACTGCCATTTATATTTCTTGTAAAACGCAAATCCATTTCGGCAATACTTCTGATTGCCAGCAGTATATTGGCAATATCATCACTAAAACGAGGTGCGATGATAATACTCGTTGCATTTGTCATATATTATGTGTGCATACTGCTCAAGGAATCCAAGTTGTCGTTTATCCAGAAATTCTCAATAGTTTCGTTTGCTACTATAATCTGCGGGGCTATTGCCTTACAAATACACGGAAGCAACGAACTAATCCAAGAACGTGTAACACAAACGCTTAGCGGGAACACAAGCGGACGAGATGTAATGTACAAGCAACTATGGGACAATTGGACAAACAGCGATTCTACAACAAAAATGCTGTTTGGATACGGGTATTCGTACACTCCAATGGTAACATACGGACGATATGCGCACAACGACTGGCTCGAGCTGCTTACAAACATGGGACTTTTCGGCATAGGTTTATATCTGCTGTTTTTTGTCGGGGCCATAGCCAGCGCGGCAAAATGCGAAACCAATAGCGCTGAAAAAAAGAATCATAGTTTCCGTTATTATAGTAATGATTATAAAATCGGCATTCTCAATGGGATACGACGACCAAGGGACAATACCTCTGATGATATTGCTTGGCTATGTAGCCGGTAAAAATGAACTGAAAATTAATTCCGACAGAAAATGAAAATTTTATTTGTAATACCAGCAATGAAGTGTGGTGGCGCAGAAAGAGTTGCCACTACATTCGCCAAATGTCTGTCGGAACACGAAGTGAAATTCGTAAACCTAGGAAGTGCCGACGGAGAACTGACCAACTGGATAAAGCCCTATTTTCCACTTACATCGCTCAACTGCAACAGAAGCATTTCGGCATATTTCCCTCTAAAAAAGCTGATACGCAGAGAAAAGCCGGACTTTATTTTTGCTACACATATACATGTCGCGCTAATACTATTGCTGATAAACCGCAGGCTAAAAAGCAAAGTGGTTGTCAGAATACCCACTATGCCGTCGAACAAGCTATACAAAGGACTGAGAATTAGAATAATGGACTGGCTTGAACGGAAGTTGATGCGCAAGGCACATTTGATAATAGCGCAAACCGATGCCATGAAAAAAGAAATATGCAACATGTTTGATGTCGACAGCAAAAAGGTTGTTACAATACATAATCCGATTGATACAGAACTCATCGACAAGCAGACCTGCAATATCTCCAATCCATTTGACGAAAACACTACCAATTATCTTTCTGTAGGAAACATATCTCCTGCAAAGGGCTACGACACGTTATTATCAGCCTTCAAAATAATAATGGAGAAAGACGAAAAGGCGCAACTATACATTCTTGGCAGAACCGATGGCGAATATGCTCAGCAAATCATGGCAATGAGCGACGGAAATCCAAACATTCATTTTGAAGGATTCTGCAACAATCCATACCTATATATGAAATATTGTTCCGCCTTAGTTTTACCGTCAAGAATGGAAGGTTTGCCAAACGTCGTTCTCGAAGCTATGTATCTTGATAAACCAGTAGCTGCAACCACCTGTGTCCCAATAATTGACGATTTAATCAAAGACGACATAAACGGCTACAAAGTGGAGCCTGACGACGCAATTTCGCTGGCACAAGCAATGCAAAATGCAGCAAAACTTACAAACGTTCACAACGAACGACACGACAGCAGCGAAAAAATAAAACAAATATTCAACAGGAAATGAAAGACATCTACATTTTTACCAACTCGTATCCATATACAAAATCTGTCGAGGTGTTTATCGAGGAAGAAATAAACATAGCCTCAAAAATGGGATGTAATATATTCATTATTCCAACAAATAAGGACAAGGTTGTAAGGCCAATACCTGAAAATATAAAAGTCCTACCCTGCATCACAGAATGTAGAATATTAAGCAAAATACTTACAGTCATGTCGATGCCTTTCTTCAGTAATTTTTGGCGAATGCTGGCAGGTGCTGGACTTTCAAAACGCATTGTGCAAGGATTAAAGTATTTTTATGGTGCGTGCCTGACTAGAAAATACATAGTAAAAACAATAAAATCTCCATCTATACTATACAGTTACTGGTTCTCATATTCGGCTCTTGGATTGGCAATGGCACGAAATTGCAACGACAACCTTAGAAATAGCACTATGATTAGCCGTGGTCATGGATACGATGTGTTTGCCGAACAGAGAAACATTTACATACCAAATAGAAAATTCACATTGTCGAACCTAGACTCGGTTTTTCCTGTTTCCGACACTGGAACATCATACCTGTCAAAGCTTTATCCCGAATATGCGACAAAAATAACAACGAGGCGTCTTGGCATAAAACCAATAAA
>CADARW010000161.1 GCA_902790405.1 uncultured Bacteroidia bacterium | reverse complement strand
AACTATTTCGTACTACATAAAGGCCGAAACCGAACAAGGACAGGTGCAGACGCATCCGTTCATCGGCGAACCCGACCCGCATGTGTTTGTTATCGAGAATGGCGGCGATCCTAGCTTGTCTATAGGCGCAAGCATCGACAACGGGTATATAAAGTGTTTCCCGAACCCAGCCACCGAAGTCTTGTATTTCATCTCCAACAATGTTGACGAAGGAAGCTACCGTGTCGAAATCATCAACCAGCAGGGCGCAGTTGTAAAATCGCTCGCCACCGATGCCTCCTCGAAGTGGGAAGGCGCATGCATCAACATTTCCGACATGGCAGCAGGTCTATATTTTGTACGCATGTACAACAGCAACAAGGCATACACTTGTAAGTTCTCGAAGCTGTAAAGAACCGACAGTCATCCCCAGCAGTCATCGCGGAAGCTAGTCGTAGCACGCGATACGGAACGGGTAGCGTTGCGGAGACTGCTATCCGCGATCTCGTTCCAACAAAGAGACTAATGCATTATAGTCAAATTGTAATTTCGTTCCGCTCGAGCCGCGGTGGCTTTTACTTTTTGTCGGCAAAAAGTAAACAAAAACCGTGTCCGCTGAGTCTGCTTCGCTAAAAATCGGCTTCACTTCGCTAAAAGTCATTAACTTGCCTTCATTCCATTACGGCCTCGAACAGAATGACTTTTTACGCTCCGTTTCTCCGATTTTCTTAACGTTCACCAGCCAAGGCGGCAATCAAGGTATCGCTCCTTCGGGCGATGTGTAAAAAAATAATTTCCGTTTCGGGAGATTACGTCAATACTAACAAAACACCGACAGTCCTCTCACGTAGTCATCGCGGAACCTAGTCGTAGCACGCGATACGGAACGGGGAGCGTTGCGGAGAGTGCTATCCGCGATCTCATGGTCATTTACCGCACGTCATGTTATTGCCCTGCCCCAATTTAACGCCCTTAAGGTTTTTTAACGCCTTTAAGGGCAGGGGGCAAATAACATTACGGCTATTGGTGGGTGCTCCCCCCGATCCCAGAAGCCAAAACGGCGTCAGCCATAGAAACGGCGCAGCCATTCAAACGGCGTCAGCCATAGAAACGCCGCAGGCATTCAAACGGCGTAGCCACTGAAACCTTTTTTGTTCCCTCGGAACAAAAAAAACAGCGGCCGGTCGGGGAGACGCGGCACGCTGAGTCGTTATTCTATTTGTTGTGTGTCCGAAAGGGAATTTGAGGATTTGAAAATTTGATAATTTGATGATTTGAAAATTATCAATTATCCATTGTCAATTGTCCATTATCAATTGTCCATTATCAATTATTCTTTACCACCTTCTTGTTTACCACGAAATCGGCGGTGCTTACGCGCACGGTGTAGGCGGCATCGGGCAGAGCGCCGAGCTGGAGGACAACCTCGGTATCGTCGGCGGTACGCTCGAAGAGCATGCGACCAAGCATGTCGTAAACCTGGATGTGGGCGGCAACGTCGCCGAAGTTAACCAGATGTACTGTAAGTTCGTCGCCGAAAGGATTAGGATAAACATACACGTCGGGGTCGCCCAGCGGGACATTGCCGCTGCAGTGAACCTCGATAATCTCGGAGGTTGTGCGGGTGCCGTCGTAGTCTACCTGCGTGAGGCGGTAGTAGTTATCACCGGTGCGGATGCTGTAGTCGGCATAGTTGTACGAGAGCATCTCGATAGAGTTGCCTGCGCCAGCCACGCGACCTACTTCCACAAAGTTCACGGCATCGTCGGAGCGCTCTACCACAAAGTAGTCGTTGTTGTGCTCGCTGGCGGTAGTCCACGATATGAGAGCTCGCTTGCCGTTGCACTCACCACGCAAGTTCAATAGTGTAACAGGCAAAAATACGTCCTTGCAATAGTCTTTGGTTGGTGCCACGTATGACGTTATCTTAGAGCAGTTTACTGTTGACGACTCGAATGTTGCTGTTATACTCATGCTTGCACCATTGGGTGTTAGACCTGTAAACTCGAATGCTATAGGGCTAGCAAATGGCGGTGTGAATGTTAACGTATTGCTTCCGAGTTCTACTGTAAGAGTACCATCTATAGGCGCATCACGGAACGCGACTTCGCCAGAAACTTTGTAGGAGTAGGAATTCATACATGTTGGACTAGCCGAAATACTGGTAATATCACAGTTTGAAACAACATCGCAGGAAGCGCGACCAGAACCACTTGTCTGATAGAAAGTTATTTCACTATCTGAATTAGCATAATTTGCTACAAGAATCATATAAAATTCACCGAACATAGCATCTTCTATCTGTAAATATTCTTCGTGGCTAGAAGAACCTCCAAAATCAATTAAGTTTCCACATGGCTCTGCAAGTGTATGGGTACCACAAATTGGCGTAGAAGCGGACATTGTTGTCGCTGTACTTATATCAGCATTGGAACGATGGAATTGTGCATCCGACAAAAACGATTTCCACTCGCCTGCTCCATTATCACTAATATCAGCTAGATCACAGGTCATATTATCGAAAGGACCCCAGCAAGCAAAGTCAACATCACCAGATGAAGATGAAATGGTCATATTTATGTCTCCAGGTTCTGCAATCTGCATATACCACCAAGTGGCTGGCGTATTAAAATAAGCACAGAAATTTCCATACGAAACACCAGGTGCCTGCTCAACATGGAAAGTCAAACTATTATCACTACTACAAAACGCCACAGCATTTTCACAAGAAGATTCTCCATGTACGACATTATCATAAACGGCATATAATGTTATATTACCACATGACAAATTAATTCTATCTCCAGAATAATATGATTCGCCTGAACCATCTTCTTCTGTATTCCACTCGACAAAACCTGCATAATTTGAACACGAAGGCACTATTGTAGTTACTGTTGTTATCAAGGTATCAACTGATGGTATTGATAAAGGCATTACTGTTCCCGAGCAACCATTATCTACTACGTATGAAAGAGTATATTCTGGCTCGATATCCTCATCTATACAAAATCTTATGTTAGGATAATTGCTAGCTAGCGTTCCATTTGGCGGGGTAGACGGAGACAAATCACTACCATCGGAGCATTTATATAATTGGCTTACTTTGCTACTCGACGAATAATAAAACTTATCAAGAGCATCAGTACCTGTCACAGCACTTCCTGTATTGTCATCTATTGCAATTACAAGATTACCACAACCATTATAACTAAAATCTGAATTCAAATCTATCTTATTCAATCCATGCGAAAATTCGAAACTGCCATTATATACTTGAGTAAGAACAGATAAAGGAATCCAGCTACTTTCATCAGAAAAGCTATTATCCATAGTATGCCCCATATATATTGTAATGTTTCTTGTAATTGTATTCGAGGATGCATAATCAAAAGTAATACTTTTTATTTTACCAGGTGTTAATTCGGATGCTTCATATATTATCTGCCTATACCCATATTTATAAAACGCATCCACTGGCCCAGCAGTACGATCACTAGTTGTCGATGTACCAATTTTATATAAATCATAATTTACAGGACAATTGCAAACATTAATTGCAATATATGCATTGGTCGAACAGAACAACGAATCATTGAAACTAGCTTCTGGCAAATGTGCTGTTATTATTGCGGTACCCTCAGTGCTATGCGTCGATACTTCACCACTTGCGTCAACTGTTGCCACAGATGGATTATCCGACGACCATTCAATTATAGTTGACGAACCATGTCTAGGATTTACTACCAATTGCGAAGCAAGGTTTATTGTCTGTCCATATGCAGTAGAAATCTGGTCTGCTGCAAAATATGCATCTAACGGATTGTCACATGGCGTAATACAAAATCTCACGTTTGTTCTATGATTATTTCTATCTGAACTTGTATTAGGAACTCCAACAGCATTATATTCCATAGTCTCATCCTGCACAGCAGTCCAGCTACTATATCTATAATTGTATGTATATGTTCTAGGGTCTTCGCGGGCACCTAACAAGTGCCTTACACAAGCTCCCGAACCAGATTGAGAACGATTTCTAAAAGCCAAAACAATATTACTTTCTCCATCCCATTCAAGATTTGGAATGCTTATCTCTGTCCAACCTGTTGCGTATGATATGCTTTGATTTGCAACAATTTGCTGCAGCCCCTCTGTAACCCAACCATCTGCAAGATCGTTTTGAGATGTAAGGCCTATGTATATATCACTGTTTGTTGAAAAGGAACCTTCGTGATTAATCTTTATACCAGTAATCTTGCCCGCACGCCCACCTGCCATACGAATCTCATTTGCTGTATATAGCTGCTGTGTATAGCTATTAGGTTTGTCGGATGTTGTATGTGTACCTATTCCATTGATTTCTACGTCGAATGTACCAGAACTCCACCCTACACGAATACACTGGTCAGCATATACATGAACATTGCATATAGCACGTTTTTCACAATCTGTACCCACTGCGGCTACCGTAGCTGATATTACACAATGACCTTCGGCAACAGCTGTTACAACACCATCTACAACAGTTGCCACTCCAGAATTGCTGGTAGACCACACTACTGCTCTACCGCCACTACCCGAAAGTGCAAGAGCCAAAGCAAATACAGCCTAAAGAGAATGCTATGCCTATAGAGCAATATGATGAGGAGATGATGCTTTCAGAGAATGATGTCCCCATCACAAGGCCTGAGAACCTGATTGATACACCAG
>CADARW010000160.1 GCA_902790405.1 uncultured Bacteroidia bacterium | reverse complement strand
TTTTCGAGTCCGTGCTCCGAATCTGAATAGTCGGACTTAAGTTCGTCGCGCAGATTCCAGTGGCTTATCAGCTTCATGTCCTTGGGGAACAATGTCTGCCCGCTGTTATCTACGAGATTTCCCATATAAATGTTGTAGCTCGAAATATAGTTGTCGGCGTTGGTCATTGCAACATTGGCAGCCTGCTCGTATTCAGCCGGTATGCGCGATGTAAACTTGTCGCCCAGACGAGCATACGCCCAGTCCTGACGGGTCCAGTTGTCGCAAAGAGCGTTCTTTTCGGCAAGCGAATACGACGGGAAATTAAGCACGATGTAGAACGCCATCTTGTTGGCGAACAAATCGTCGGCAATATGCGCCGTGGTTGAATATGCACCCATAGCCTCATCGACAAAATCGACTTCGCCCATATCCAGGTGCAATGGCTCCATAAGCTTTATGGTCATTGTATTTCCGTAACCGTAAAGGATTTCAAGGTCACGCTCAATTTTCTTGTAGGTCTCGAAACGCTTTGCCGAGTCGAGCACAAAATTAGTCATACAGAAATCGTAGAAGTCGTCGAGCGAACCATCCTGCTCCTGCCACAAGGCCGCCACCTGTGTTACGCCCTTTTCGATACGGTCAGACTCCTGTCCGTTGCAGAACTCCTTCAAACTGCGCACTGTGCGCTCAATGTCGTTCTGCGGAATCCTGAATTCGGCTACCACTGCACCATTCTCCTTGTTAGAATCCTTGCACGAAACAAACGCTACCATTGCCAAAACAATTAATGGGAAAACTATTCTTTTCATAATCGATACTTTTTATTTTGCTATATTATTTACTTTTTCTTTCGTAAAACTAATTTCGCTCCATTCTGGAATAAAGTCATTGCATTCTTTTTCGGATTAAATTCAAATTTTGCACCTAACTGGTCGCACTTAAATTTGTCCTTGTCAACTGCTTCAAACGAAAAAGCATCATCTCCAATCTGCCCAATCAATGTGTTTCCTTCTTTTGTGACAATAAAATCCAAACCAATTTTCTTGGAAACATACACGCCCAAATAAATGTCCAAATCCTCAGAAGCCACATTATAGAATTCTGGTAATTCGTAAGGTTTGCCGTAAACTGCGCTTAAAACCGCCTTTTTAATATCTCCGATTTTAAAATTACGCCCGTTAGAAGTCATGGCATACGAAATATTTCCGTCGTCAAAATGCGAATAAACAGAAACAAAACCATCTATTGCCCCCGTGTGTCCCAAACCAATGTTTTCGCCAAAAGGAATCTCGAACAGCCCGAGACCATAGTCGTCCTTAATGGTTTTCATTATTTTGAGACTTTCATCAGTCAGAAGCCTTCCACCAAACAAAGCGTCAGCGAATTTTGTCAAGTCGGTAGGCGTTGACACTATTGCACCCGCACCCATCGGAACAGTCCAGTCTGTTTCGTTTTCTACCTTCCAAGAACCCAAGAAGCGGTATGACCTGCATTCGTTGTTGTTCGGGTTGGTTTTTCCAAAAATATATGTGTCGGTCAGACCAATTGGCTTGACAATGTATTCCTGCAACAAGTCGGAATATGGTTTCGAGAAAGTCTTTTCAAGCATGTAGGTCAACAACACATAGTTCGAATTGCTGTAGTCGGACTTGCTGTCGGGTTCAAAATCGCTGCCGCCTTTTTCGATAATCGCCAGCATTTCGTTTTCCGTCTTTGGCTGCGTACACCAATCCAGATAGTCATCGTCGTGTGTAAAATCGTGTATTCCACTCCTATGGCTTAGCAAATGCCTTACAGTTATTTTCTGTGAATTTGCGATTGCCGGAAACCATTTGTCAATAGTTTGGTCAAGGTCTATTTTCTTTTCTTCGACAGCCTTCAAAACCAAAACCGCCGTAAACGATTTCGAGGCAGAACCGATTCTATATTTGGATTTCTCGGTTGCTTTAACCTTGTTTTCGACATCAGCATAGCCGATTGCTTTTGTGTAGACAATCTCCCCGTTCTTCGCAACGGCAACACTTCCCATAAACTTGTTGTTTTCTTCAAGTTTATCGAAATAATTGTCCAACTTTGCCTTGTCGAAGAGATTTTGTGCAAATACGCCACCACTTAATATTAGAAGTGCAAACGCTATTAATATACGGATATATTGTTTCATAATATATGCTTTAAATAGACAATCCTATCGTTACATAAAAAGTTTTCGGCTGCACTTCTAAGCACAGCCGAAAACCAATATTGTTAATACAACGAATTTATCAAATCGTCGTCAGCCAGATTCGGAACTGTGACCTTCATTTCGGGATATTCCTCCATAGCGCGCTTGATGGCGAACATTGCGCCCTCGTTGCGTGCCCAACTGCGACGGCTGATTCCGTTGTTGACATCCCAGAGAAGCATAAGTTTCAAGCGGCGTTCTGCCTCGGCACTGCCGTCGAGAACCATTCCGAAGCCACCATTGATAACTTCGCCCCAGCCAACGCCACCACCATTGTGGATCGAAACCCAGGTTGCACCGCGGAACGAGTCGCCAATTACATTCTGGATTGCCATATCGGCTGTGAACTTACTGCCATCATAGATGTTGGAAGTCTCGCGGAACGGAGAATCTGTACCCGAAACATCGTGGTGGTCGCGACCTAGCACAACGGGCTGTTTCAAGCGACCGTCGCGGATAGCATCGTTGAATGCCTTTGCAATCTTGATACGACCTTCGGCATCGGCGTAAAGGATACGAGCCTGCGAACCAACGACAAGTTTGTTCTTCTTTGCCTCGCTAATCCAACGGATGTTGTCACGCATCTGCTGTGAAATTTCGGCAGGTGCATCCTTTGCGATGTCTTCCAATACCTGCATTGCAAGGTTGTCGGTAACTTCCAAATCTTCGGGAAGGCTTGATGTGCAAACCCAGCGGAAAGGTCCGAAACCATAGTCGAAGCACATAGGTCCCATAATATCCTGAACATACGACGGATAACGGAAGTCGATGCCATTCGGAGCCATAATGTCGGCACCTGCGCGTGAACTTTCGAGCAAGAAAGCGTTTCCGTAGTCGAAGAAGTACATTCCCTTGGCGGTGAGCTTGTTGATTGCGGCAACCTGCCTTCTCAACGAAGCCTGAACAGCTTCCTTGAACTTTTCGGGACTGTGAGCCATCATTTCGATTGACTGCTCGTACGAAAGTCCTACTGGATAATAGCCACCAGCCCACGGATTGTGAAGCGAAGTCTGGTCGCTGCCGAGGTCAACTTTTATGCCACGAGAGGCAAGGCGTTCCCACAAGTCAACGACATTGCCAAGATATGCAATCGAGTGAGCCTGTTTCTTCTTCTGCCATTCGAGAGCAGCATCGATAGCCTTGTCAACATCGTCAATTATCTCATCGACCCAGCCCTGTTCGTAGCGCTTGTTGGCTGCCTTTGGGTTTATTTCGGCGCAAATGCTTACAACGCCGGCAATGTTTGCTGCCTTTGGCTGAGCACCGCTCATACCGCCAAGTCCTGCCGTCACGAACAGACGACCTTCTGGACCTTCGCCATGTTTTGCAATCTTACGGCAAGCGTTGAGTACCGTGATGGTTGTTCCGTGAACGATACCCTGCGGACCTATATACATATACGAACCTGCAGTCATCTGTCCGTACTGCGAAACGCCCATTGCGTTGAATTTCTCCCAGTGGTCTGGCTTCGAGTAGTTTGGAATTACCATACCGTTGGTTACCACAACGCGCGGAGCATCCTTGTGCGACGGATAAAGTCCCATCGGGTGACCCGAATACATAACCAAAGTCTGCTCGTCGGTCATGTTGGCAAGATACTGCATTGTGAGCAGGTACTGAGCCCAGTTCTGGAAAACAGCGCCATTGCCACCGTAAGTGATAAGTTCGTGCGGATGCTGAGCGACTGCATAATCCAAGTTATTTGAAATCATAAGCATAATTGCAGCAGCCTGAGTGCTCTTGTGGGGGAACCAGGTTATGTCGCGGGCGAACATCTTGTATTTCGGACGGAAGCGGTACATATAGATTCTGCCGTATGTCTCGAGTTCGTTCTTGAATTCGGGGGCGAGAGTCTTATGGAATTTAGCCGGGAAATAGCGGAGAGCGTTCCTTATTGCCAGCTTCTTTTCGTCGTTTGTGAGAATCTGCTTCCTTATAGGTGCATGATTTATTTCGGGTTCATATACAGCAGGTTCCGGCAGTGTGGCGGGAATACCCTGCAAGATTAACTTCTGAAATTCTTCCTTTGTAATCATAGTGTTATACATTTAAAAATATGGCTGTAAAATTAGTAAAAAAAGCATTTCGGAACGAATTGATTTTTTGTGTTTTTATCAACAAATAGAAAAATGCAGTGTACCCTTGGATTTCGATAATGCAATACTAAAGAACGGAGACAACTTACCACAAACGGAGCAGAAATGGAAAATGCGAATATAATTTATTATTGATTTTAATATTTTTATTAAAATACAATTTTAAAATATTAAATATATTTATTATATATTAAAATAATCAGTTTTAACATAAGTTTAACATTGGATAATTTGGCAGTTCGGATTTTTTGTAAGACTTTTGCGGAGTCTAACATTTAAATTTTGTAACTATGAAAGCATTGATAAAGATTTTAGAAGATTTTGACAAAAACAGAGTAAAAGGCGAAGATTGGTCAAGCAAAACTATTGAAGAAAAACATAAAGCAATAGCGAAATGGTTTAGACCTT
>CADARW010000159.1 GCA_902790405.1 uncultured Bacteroidia bacterium | reverse complement strand
ACTGGAACATATACATCTTCCCTAACCTTGAAGTCGCGATAAGCCGGACCAAACGAAGAATAATCCTTTACCATACTAAGAGTCTAAATCATAACGCAAAAGTACAAAAAAAATGCCTTATAAAATACAATATTGTTCATCAAAAAACATAATTAGGGGATGAGTTGCTCCCATCCCCTAATTATGCATAATATTGCGTATCTTGTTGAAAATCCCTACTCTATCGGGAATGTAAAATATGTATTTGGATACGGTTCGTTCTTGAGTACAAAATGCCACCACTCGGTGCTAATGCCTCTGAATCCGTGACGAACCATTGCATCGCGCAAAATCATACGATTCTTGTGCTGTTCGGGAGTTACACCAGGATAGTCGGGATGGCTTTCTTCGCCTAGCCAATCGAACGGAGAACCCATATCAACCTCTTTTTCGGTATTCATGTCGAAAAGAGTAAGGTCGATTGTAGAACCGCAGGTATGTCTGCTTTTCTTTGCGATGTAGCCTTCCTCGAACAGACGAGGCTTGTCGATGTCGGGATAGAAATAGCGTTTCATAAGAGTGTCGGAAGCTTCATGCGACCAGCGAACAAAATGATCTACAGCGCATTGCGGACGATAAGCATCATAAATTTTCAAACGGTAGCCCATAGCCTTTACATCGTCGCTGACGGCCTTTAGACTGTCGGCTGCTTCCTTGGTAAGATATGCTATCGGAGCATTGTAACCATCGACGCGCACACCCATGAAGTTAAAAGTACTGAAATAACGTATTTCCAGAATTGCATCGGGAACAACGTCTGTAACAACTACAAAACCATTTTTCGAAGCTTCGGACACTGTGGTGTCGGACGATGCTTCTTCTGATACAACTTCTTCTTTTACTGCATTTTCGCTTTCCGATGCAGCAACATTTTCCTTGTTTTGGCATGATACTGCCATTACACTAAAAATCAAGGAAATAACAACACTAAACAAATTTTTCGTATTCATCTTTTTATAAATTTACGAGCGCAAAATTATTATTTTCAAAGCACATGACAAAGAAGAAACAACATTCTACCTGCACAATCTTTCTATCGTATCGCGATGCTGAGGGAATTCCCGCAACAAATCATCCTTCTTTGCCAACTCGAAATTTTCGAACTTAAATGCAGGAGCCACAGCGCATCCTACAAGCGAAAAGCCTTTCTTCCCAGGCAATTCGGCAGCAAACCACTGTTCAGGCTCGATTACGACCTGCATTTCGTCATCAGCCGAAAGATGATGGACAACTAAATTCCCGTTGGTATCAATTACATAAATATCAAGGCATTCGCCAGCGTGATAATACCAAATTTCGGTCATGCCGTGCAACCTATGAAAAGCCGAAAAGTCGTTATCGCAGAGCATATAATATATGGTAGAAATTTGCTTTTCGCCATTCTCATCGTTACCAAAAACCTGACGGTAATAGCCGCCTTCGGGATGCGGCATAAGGCATAATTCTTCAATGTAATGCTTATAATTCATATTTATTTTCCATTTATCATCTGATACTGACACATTTTCAGTTCTCCGTTTTCGTCACGAAGATGCATGCCGTTGCCTTGGCAATAACGCCACACCTTGCACGACTTGCAATCGCCAGTGCGCATCCATTTGCGGTTGCGGAACTTCTCGAAGCGGTTTTCCCACACGTCCCAGAACGAATCGGTGTAAATATTGCCCTGATTGTAGTCGCTGCGTATGCTTAGGCAACCCGAAATTGCCCCGTCGGCACGGATGGAAGCCACATTCACGCCCGAACTGCAGTTGAAATACTTGCGACGCACCTCGCCCTCGTACCGACCGAGAAATCCATCGCAGGCATAACTTGCATCAATTTTGCCCTCGAGACGAGTAAGTTTGATAAAATCCATCATCTGCACAAATTCCTCGTTGCTCAGTCGCAATTCGGGGTCGTCGGCTGCCCTACCCGATGGGAAAACGCTGAACAAACGCCACTTGCGCACACCATTTTCAATCAGAAAATTGCGAAATTCGGGCAGATATTTTATAGTGCGCTTATTTACACAAGTGATGACATCCCACACAAGACCATTCTGCTTTTTCAAGGCTTCGATTGCGCGCATTGCATTATCGAAACTTGCGTCGTGTCCACGCATCCAGTTGTGGTCGTTGGCAAAGCCATCGAGGCTTATTGCCATGGAACGCAGACCATTACGCACAAGTTCGGTAAGTTTTTCATCGGTAAGCAGCATTCCGTTTGTCACCATTCCCCAGATGAATCCGCGTTCGGTTATGGCACGACCACACTCGGCAATGTCGGTACGCACAAGCGGCTCGCCACCAGTTGTTATCACCATGATGTCGTAAGGGGAAACGTGGGCTTTTATATCATCGAGCACTTTCAGAAAATCGTTGAGAGGCATGTCCTGCTGCTGCGAAACCACACGGCAGTCGCTTCCGCAGTGACGGCAGTTGAGATTACAGCGCAAAGTGCATTCCCAGAAAAGCTGGTGCAAATGATGTTCGTCGGCGCGAAGCGAAAGCACCGCGCGATTCAATTCGAGCGAAAGCCTTTTGTATAGGGAAAACTCCGACACTACTGCTTGCTGCTATTATTAATGTTTAAAATCTCGTTGTCGATTTTTTCAATCTCATGTTGCAGAGAATCACGATTTTCACGCAATTTCTTGTTGTTATTGTTATAACTGTTAATCATCTCGGGCGGACCGTAAACCTTTGCCCCCGACCTGTTTTTGACAGTCTCATCTATCGAATCCAAACGATCCTGGAGAGTATTCTTTTCCGATTCGAGCATTTTCAGAAGTTCATTCTGCAGCGAGTCGGCTTCCTGACGCATAGCACGGGTTCTTGCGCTGTATTCCTTCATAACTTCGGGAGTACCGTAGACGCACGACATTTCACGATCCTTGATTGTAGCGCGCAAACTTTCGAGACGAGCCTGCATTTCGGCACGACGGGCACTTATCGAGTCCTTGGGTTGTACAATTTCATCGTTTACACCAACATTATCATTGTCAGCAGGCTGAGGTTCGGCAGCCTCGGTAGTTTCAGGTGTACGCTTAGTCGCCGTACAGGCAGCAACAACAGCCGTAGCCACAGCCAGCACCGCAATCCAAGTCTTCTTGACAATCTTCATGGTCGTACAATTTGATATTACAAGGTGCAAAGATAATGTAATTTACGATTTCTCCAATGAACAAAAAGGCGAAAAAGGCTAACAGGCTAACAGACTAACAGACGAGAAGACGAACAGGCTAACAGACGAGAAGGCGAACAGGCTAAAAGGCTAAAAGGCTGACAGACGAGAAGGCTAACAGACGAGAAGGCTAACAGACGAGAAGGCTAACAGACGAGAAGGCAGAAAGGCTGAAAGCCGTTTGTACAGGCGCAATTCTTTGCGTCTCAAAAACGCCGCTGGCATAGAAACAGCGTCAGCGTGAAACGGCGAAGCCATTCAAACGTGCGA
This sequence comes from uncultured Bacteroidia bacterium, assembly GCA_902790405.1. Lineage (GTDB taxonomy): Bacteria > Bacteroidota > Bacteroidia > Bacteroidales > ML635J-15 > Bact-19. The sequence continues at coordinate 5,824 of CADARW010000159.1, read as the reverse complement.
AGCACATAGAAACGCCGTAGGCATTCAAACGTGCGAAGCACATAGAAACGGCGAAGCCACAAAAACGGCGAAGCCATAGAAACGGCGAAGCCATAAAAACCCAGAAACGGGCGTAGCCCATCAAACGCCGCAGGCATTCAAACGTGCGTAGCACATAGAACGGCGAAGCCCTCAACGAAGTTAAACGCCGTAGCGTGCAACTGGCTTTAGCCCTCAAAAAATATGTTGTAAAATATCTTTAAAAATTTGTCTCATCAAATGTTTTATTTAATACCTTTGCAGAAATTTAAAAACAATAAAATTATGGCTAAAATAAAAGTAGCAATTAACGGTTTTGGTCGCATCGGTCGTAATGTATTCAAGATTGCATTCGGACGCGACAATATAGAAATTATCGGTATCAACGACCTTACTGATACCAAGACATTGGCACACTTGCTGAAGTACGATTCAACTCAGGGTAAGTTCGACAAGGAAGTTTCCTACAACGACAGCGCCATCATCGTAAACGGCAAGGAAATTAAGATTAGTGCTGAAAGAAATCCTGCCAACATTCCATGGCCGGAAACTCCAGACGTAGTTATCGAATCGACTGGTCTTTTCACCAGCAAGGAAAGTCCTAAGGGCGGTTACCGCGACCACCTGAAGAACGGTGCAAAGAAGGTTATCCTTACCGTTCCTGCAAAGGACGACATCGATGCAATGGTTGTTCTCGGTGTTAACGAAGAAGTTATCACTAAGGACGTACAGTGCGTTTCGAACGCATCGTGCACAACCAACTGCCTCGCTCCTATCGCAAAGGTTCTCAACGACAACTTCGGCATCGAATACGGTCTTATGACTACAATCCACTCGTACACCAACGACCAGATTGTTCTCGACGGTCCACACAAAGACCTCAGAAGAGCTCGTTCATGCGCTGTTTCGCAGATTCCTACCACTACTGGTGCAGCAAAGGCTGTTGGTAAGGTTCTCCCAGCTCTCAATGGCAAACTCGACGGTATGGCAGTTCGCGTACCAACCCCAACTGGTTCATCGGTTGACTTGGTTTGCTTGTTGAAGAAGGACGTTACTATCGAAGAAGTTAACGCAGCTATCAAGAAGGCTGCCGAAGGTCCTATGAAGGGTATCATCGAATACTCGGAAGAACCTCTCGTATCAATCGATATCGTTCACAACCCATCGAACCGCGTTGCTGAACTCATCGAAAAGTTGAAATTCTAATCGAATTTTTCATATCTATAAAGTAATAAGGGGGAGGACGAAAGTTCTCCCTTTTCTTTTGTATACACCGATACATGCAACTTAGGAGAGTTGACTCGCAATAGTTTTTCTCAAGGAAAACATTTGTTTCATACAAATATTTATATATTTGCCGACAAAACATTACCCAAATATGGCAAGGATATACGATTATAAGGCAATAACCAGCAACGGCAAGGAATTGGATTTCGGTCAGTTACGCGGCAAGGTGCTGCTGATTGTCAACACTGCAAGCAAATGCGGATTCACACCACAGTTTGCCGGACTGGAAGAACTTAACCAGAAATACAAGGACAAAGGTTTGGTAATCATCGGCTTCCCTTGCAATCAGTTTGCGCATCAGGACCCTGGCACCGACAGCGAAATATCGAGTTTCTGCCAACTGAACTACGGCGTTACATTCCAGATTATGAAAAAGATTGACGTGAACGGAGAAAACGCACACCCAATATTCAAATATCTGAAAACAGAAGCCCGCGGTTTCCTCAGCAGAAAAATAAAGTGGAATTTTACCAAGTTTCTCGTCTCACGCGACGGCACAATAATCAAACGTTACCCTCCTACAAAAGCACCAAAGAAAATCGAGAAGGACATCGAGGCGATGTTGGGGATACAATGATTTGAAGTTTTAACGTTTAAAGTTCAAAGTTTAAAGTTCAAGGATTTGAAGATTTGTAGCGGCGCAATGCTTTGCGTCGGGGTTCAAGGTTTAAAGTTTAATGATTTGAAGATTCGAAGATTCGAAGATTTGATGATTTGATGATTTGAACAACAGGAAACTAGAAATAAAAAAAACACGGCAGCTTGCTTTACAACCACCGTGTTTTTTTGTATATACAGGTCTTTTATTCCTTTACAAACCTACGTACGCTGAGCGTAGGCAAAGTATCTGATTGCGTGGCGCTTATTCTCACCACATAAACCCCGCTTCTCAAATCTTCCACATTACAAACCGCATTGTCGCCATTTACCTCGATGCGCCTTACAACTTGGCCGTTCATGTTTACGATTTCGATTTCCGAAATTGTTTCCGACGATGTGATGTTGAGAATATCGTTTGTCGGATTCGGGAAGACTGTGATTTCGGGAACTGCATTATCTTTGATGCCGGTAACATCGGTAAATACTGCCATGTAAGTCACATCCGTCGACACCACTATCGTACGAGGATTGTCGGTGTTGATTTCGCGCGATGGATTATAAACATCAACCCAATGGTCGAAACTATAACCTTCGCTTGGCACTGCGGTGATTTCCACCACTGCGCCCACGGCATATACTCCGCTACCAATTACCGTTCCCATTTCGCTGTTGGATGTCTCCAGCGTTACCGTGCGCGCCTCGGCAAATATGGCGGTATATATATCCTTCGATGGCTGTAGCCGAAATCTGTATTTCGGTGCCATAGTCGTAAGTGCCACCACCGACTACAGAACCCAAATTTTCATCATCGGACAAAACTGTAATTGTGTGCTGGTCGAGAGCAAACGAAGCCGTATAAGTTGTGTCGCCTTCTACAACAACTGTTCGTGGATTGTCGGTATTGCCATCGCTCCACTGTACAAAATAGCTATGATCGTTTGCTATCGCCGAAATCTGGATTTCAGCACCATAGTCGTAAGAGCCACCACCAACTACAGAACCCAAGTTTTCATCGTCGGACAAAACAGTAATTGTGTGCTGGTCAATAGCAAACATAGCAATATAAGTTGTGTCGCCTTCTACAACAACTGTTCGTGGATTGTCGGTATTGCCATCGCTCCACTGTACAAAATAGCTATGATCGTTTGCTATGGCCGAAATCTGGATTTCGGTTCCATAGTCGTAAGTGCCACCACCAACTACAGAGCCCATTTCTGTATCGACAGACTCGACAGTAATCGTGTATGGGAAGCCTGCAAATTCTGCGGTAAAAACTGTATCGCCTTCCACAATGACAGTACGAGGATTTTCGGTGTTACCATCGCTCCACTGTACAAAGCGGTAATGCTCGTTGGCAGTAGCCGAAATTACAGAAATGCCATCTTCGCAGTTTGGCTGCTGGGTTACATTTGCAGTACCCCATATATTATTATTGCTTTCTACACTCAACAGATATGCCCGGCTTTCGCGTATGTCATTAAAATTTCCCCAAACGGCAGCTTCTCCATACACTTCTGCATAACCGCATGGCACCCATAAGGTTGCCGAGCGATAATTATTAAAAGTATTAGAAAATACAGATGGTGGAATTGTAGATTTCACATATATGTCAGCAAGGTTGCTACAATGATCAAATGCGTAAGCATAAATGCTATCAACAGAATTGCCGATAGAAACAGATGTCAGTCCGCTGCAATCTTCAAATGCAGAACCGCCAATGCTTGTAACAGAATTGGGGATTGTAACCGATGTTAGTCCGCTGCAATCAGAAAATGCGCGATTGCCTATGCTCGTGACAGAATTGCCGATAGAAACAGATGTCAGTCCACTGCAACCCAGAAATGCATTAAAACCAATGCTTGTGACAGAATTGGGAATTGTAACTGATGTCAGTCCTCTGCAATTACAAAACACTTGTGGTTCAATGCTTGTGACAGAATTGGGAATTGAAACAGATGTCAGTCCACTGCAATCTTCAAATGCAGAACCGCCAATGCTTGTAACAGAATTGGGGATTGTAACCACTGTCAGTCCGCTGCAACCAGAAAATGCCCAATCGCCAATGCGCGTAACAGAATTGGGGATAGCAACAGATGTCAAACCTGAGCATCCACGAAATGCATCACAGCCAATATCCGTGACAGAATTACCGATAGCAACAGATATCAGACCTCTGCAACCATCAAATGCATAATCGCCAATGCTTGTAACAGAATTGGGAATTATCAGCACGCCATTGCCTAATAAGCCACTGAAAGCATAATCGGGAATTGTTGTTACACCTTCACCTATATTTATTATTGCATTTGCATTGCAGTTTTGAAAAGCAGGATATGACGAACTGCCCATAGTTGTACAGTTGGTTGCATTGAAATTGACTGCGGTCAAACTGCTACAACCCGAAAAGGCATTATTACCAATGCTCGTAACAGAATTAGGGATTGTTACAGATGTCAGCCCACTGCAACCAGAAAATGCACTAGCTCCAATGCTCGTAACAGAATTGGGGATTACAACATCTCCACCATTTCCTATGTAAGCGGTAAGATTTGTTCGTTCTGTATCTGAATAGATAAAATCGCCATCAAATATGCCGTTGACTGTCAGTGCCCCCCACGGGCTTCCTGTTGCTGTGCCTCCATATACGATATTTCTAACACGAGAAAATGCATCAAAGCCAATGCTGGTTACAGAATTGGGGATTGTAACAGATGTCAGTCCGCTGCAACCAGAAAATGCCCAACCACCAATGCTCGTAACAGAATTGGGAATTGTAACAGACGTCAAACCTGTACAACCACAAAATGCTAAATCGCCAATGCTAGTGACAGAATTGGGAATTGTAACCGATATCAGTCCACTGCAACCCGAAAATGCAGAACTGCCAATGCTTGTAACAGAATTGGGTATTGTAACCTCTGTCAATCCGCTGCAACCACGAAACGCACACGAAGGAATATTTGTAACATTTTCACCAATGTTCAAGGTTGACAATGATGAGCATCTATTGAAAACTGGATAAGAGGAACTTCCCATAGTTGTGCAATTGATTGCATTGAAGTTTATGGTTGTCAGTCCGCTGCAATTGGAAAATGCATAACCACCAATGCTCGCGACTGAATTGGGAATTGTTATTGATGTTAGACCGCTGCAACCGAAAAATGCAGAATCGGGAATATTGGTTACATTTTCGCCAATATTTAAGGTTGACAACAAAGAATCTGCTTCCCAAACATAACGCATTCTTGTACAATTTGTTGCATTAAAATTGACAGTTGTAAGACCGCTGCAATTTGAAAATGCATAAGCACCAATGCTCGCAACTGAATTGGGAATTGTAACCTCTGTCAGTCCGCTGCAATTTTTTAACGCAGAATTGCCAATGCTAGTAACAGAATTACCGATAGCAACAGATATCAGACCTCTGCAACCATCAAATGCACTACTGCCAATGCGTGTTACTGAATTGGGGATTGTAACAGATGACAAGCTAGTCGCTAAAGCATACTCTTTTATTTCAGTCACGGAATCCGGGACAACTAAATCAGTTACAAGAGTACTATTGACATACAGGTTGTGAGCAAAATATAAGGGTTGTGCGGAGTAATTGGCGAATGTTATTCCACACCATTGTGCAATAGTACCTGCATAATAAACTGCAGTCAGTCCGTTGCAACCAGAAAATGCAAAATCGCCAATGCTCGTAACAGAATTAGGAATTGTAAACTCTGTCAGTCCGCTGCAACCAGAAAATGCATAATAGCCAATGCTCGTAACAGAATTAGGAATTGTAACAGATGACAAGCTAGTCGCTCTATAGAAAGCATACTCTTTTATTTCAGTCACGGAATCCGGGACAACTAAATCAGTTACAAGAGTACTATTGACATACAGGTTGTGAGCAAAATATAAGGGTTGT
>CADARW010000158.1 GCA_902790405.1 uncultured Bacteroidia bacterium | reverse complement strand
CCAGAAAAACTACAAGTTCCTTGACTCGTATATGAAGTGCCTTAAGGATTTCAATGCAACCATATCGCAGGCCGACTTCAGCAAGGTCGAAGAACGTGCCGAAGCTGTAAAGAAAATCAACTCGTGGGTATCGAAAAATACCAACGATAAGATCAAAGACTTGCTTTCGAACAACGACATCGACGAGTTAACCAGACTTATACTCCTGAATGCCATATATTTCAATGCAAGCTGGAACACCGAATTCAATGCTGACAAGACCAGAAAGATGACTTTCTACGGCAAGAACTCGGTTGAATACATTACCGATTTCATGAACGGACAGCAGAAAGTCGGACTAAGCGAAAACGACGAAGCTCAAATGATAAAGATTGACTACAGCAAGGAAGTCGCTTCGATGTTCATAATAATGCCAAAGGAAAATGCCGACCTTGACAAATATATATCTGAGTTCAGCCTTGAGAAGTTCGAAAAGCTGGAAAATACGCTTGCAGCCCTCAAGGTTAACCTTTCGATGCCAAAGTTCAAGGTAGAATCACGCTTCGAAATGAAAAAAGCCCTGATGAATATGGGTATTAAAGCTGCATTCTCCAAGAGCGCCGACTTCTCGAAGATGAACGGCAAGAGCAACCTTTTTATCGACGAGGTTATACACAAGGCATTTGTCGAAGTTTCCGAAAAAGGTACCGAAGCTGCAGCTGCTACCGCTGTGATAGTCAGAGAAAAATCAATGGCCGTAAGTCAGACTCCTAGCGTCAACATCAACAGACCGTTTATATTTGTAATCAGAGAAAACAAGAACAATGCAATATTGTTCGTTGGTAAATATGTTAAACCACAAGTTGAAGAAAATACCAAATAATATGAAAAGATTAGTTTTATTAGTTGCTATTGCGATAGCAAGCATTACAGTATTCGGACAGAAGGGATACACTGATTTTGAGACTCTTGCAGACGTGCAGATAAAGACAAAGCTTGCCCACTCCAACTCTAAGGACGCAAACAGTCCTATCGAACTGTCATTGTTCTTTCAGAACACAGGTACAACCGAAGTAGTTGTGTGCTACGAACTTTACATCGAAGATGAAGAATCGGGCGAAATACGTCACAGCGGTCACAAGGAAATAAAGGTAAAACCTGGACAAAAGCAGGCTGGAAAGATTAGCAATCTGGCTTACGAACTGTTAGGCAAAAATATCGACGACTATACCAACGGAAACAAGCGCTGGTATTTCAAGAGCCTGCTAGTGAAGAATTTCGCCACAGGCGAAGTCATTGCAACAAGCAGCAAGACCGAAGAATAACGGAATTTTTCGAGAATAATGGCCCCACGTTGTGGGGCTTTTTTTGTTCATAAGCAAGTGAAAAAAGAATAATCGAAAACTCTTTGCGCATTGTTGCATATTATATATTTTTGCAAAACATATTGAAAATTGATTTTTAAGTATTAAACAATGAAAAACATATTGATTATTGGTGCAGGCGGACAGATTGGTTCCGAATTGACTCGCAACCTGCGCGACATTTATGGTGACAATCACGTTATTTGCTCCGATTTGCGTCCTCTCAAAGGACAGGATTACGAGCGCGGTCCTATTGAACGCATTGACTCTACTCAGGTTATGCAAATTGCCGCTGCTGTAAAAAAGTACAACATCGACACGATTTACAATCTTGCCGCAATATTGAGTGCAACTGCAGAACTCAACCCAATGCTGGGCTGGAATGTTGGCATTGGTTCACTGGTCAACTGCCTCGAAGTTGCCCGTCTGTTCAACTGTGCAGTCTTTACACCAAGTAGCATCGGTGCTTTTGGTCCCAGCACTCCGCACGACAACACTCCGCAGGACACCATCCAGCGTCCAAACACCATTTACGGTGTAACCAAGGTTACTGGCGAATTGCTTAGCGACTACTACTTCACACGTTTCGGCGTTGACACCCGTAGCGTACGCTTCCCAGGTCTTATCAGCCACCTCACATTGCCGGGCGGCGGCACAACCGACTACGCTGTAGAAATTTACTACGCAGCAGTTAAGGGCGAAAAGTTCGTATGCCCGCTGAAGAAAGGAACTTTCATGGATATGATGTATATGCCTGATGCACAAAAGGCTATGATTGACATTATGGAAGCCGACCCATCAAAGCTTGTTCACCGCAATAGCTTCAACGTAACGGCAATGAGCTTCGACCCGGAAATCATCTACAATGCAATCAAGAAGCACTATCCTAACTTCGAAATGGTTTACGAACCAGAACCTATCAAGCAGGCAATTGCCGACAGCTGGCCAAACAAGATGGACGACAGCTGCGCTCGTAACGAATGGGGATGGAAGCCTCAGTACGACCTCGACAAAATGACCGAGGACATGATTCTGAACCTGAAGAAGAAATTATTGTAATAATAAATAGGTACATAACAAAAAAGGTTGTCGAATGGCAACCTTTTTTGTTATTATGTATTTGTGTACATGGTGGAAAAACCGACAGACAACAAATCCGAAATAGATCAGATTTTATTGTTTATAAACAACAAAAGTTTTAAAAAGTTTATTTTTATTGCTTATGGACAACAAAAAAAAATGAGCACTACCTAAATGCATTAAACATAAAATTTGTAGCGGAGCAATGCATTGCTCCGCTACAAATTATCAATTATCAATTGTTAATTGTCAATTGGCCATTATCTATTAATACCTCGCCACCAGCGGCACACTTTGCGAATGTCCGAATGCGCATGACGAAACTCGCAGAATAGGCGGAGCCTGAAAACGCTTGTATTCAACACGCTTGACAAGTTTCAAAACAAAGTCAACCGTTTCTGCATCAAAGCCTTTGGCTTTTATTTCGTCGGCAGTCATATTGTTTTCGAGGTAACAGTTAAGGATGCCATCAAGGACATCGTACGGTGGCAGCGAATCCTGGTCTTTCTGGTCGGGACGCAATTCAGCCGATGGAGCCTTGGTGATGATATTTTCGGGGATAATGTTGCCGCAATGTTCGTTGATATACCTTGCAAGTCGGTAAACCTCAGTCTTGTAGACATCGCCCAGCAGTGATAGCGAACCGCACATATCGCCGTAAAGCGTCGAGTAGCCGACTGCTTCTTCGCTCTTGTTGGAAGTGTTGAGCAAAATGTTACCGAACTTATTGGAATATGCCATAAGTATGCTGCCACGCAAACGAGCCTGAATATTTTCCTCGGCAAGTCCTGGTTTTGTTCCCACAAAAGCCTCGCTCATAGCCACACCAAACTGTTTACGTAAATCTTCAATTGGAATAATGTTGTAGCTTGATTTTGTTCGTTTTAACATTTCCAAAGAATCATCAACAGAATGTGATGTCGAGTAGCGTGTCGGCATAAGAATCGAATGAACATTTTCGCTTCCGAGAGCATTTACTGCAAGAGCTAACACAACAGCAGAATCGATTCCGCCCGACAAACCAAGAACAGCAGTCTTGAAGTTCATCTTTGCAAAATAGTCGCGTAAACCTAGTGTAATCGCACGGAAAATGCTTTCGGTTGTGTCAAATTTGCGAAGCTCCACTCCTGCCGATTTAAACAAATCTGTATCAACAATTTGCAAATCTTCTTCGAAACATTTACATTCAGATATCACTTTACCGTTTTCGTTGAAAGCAATGCTTCGGCCTTCATATATCATATTGGTATTCGCTCCGACCTGGTTAACGTTAAGCAAAGGCAACTTGTATTTCAGAGCTACTTCCGACAACTTTTGTTGATAAGAAGTGTCGTACGAATATGGTACAGCCGAAATATTTACTATAAAGTTAGGATTTAACTTCGCAAGCATAGCCATCGGGTAATCAAGGACATCCCCACCAACAGCAAGTGCTATTTTCACGCCATTGACATCAATAAGGTCGAACTTGTCGCTTGGTTCGAAATACCTATGTTCGTTCAGCACATCTATATTAGGCAACACCATCTTGCATTGCGACTTAACAACACCTTTGTTGATGAACAGAGCAGCATTGAAAAGTTGTTTTCCACTCGACATTGGAGCACCGATAATTATTGGAATATCAGCACATTCTGCTATTATCTTTTCAACGGCATCATTACAATCATTAATAAAATCGGTGCGATAAAGCAAATCGTCCGGACAATATCCGCAGACTGCCAATTCGGAAAATACGACAAGGTCGGCACCGTTTTCTTTTGATTTTCTAGCTGTTGATATTATTTTTTCTACATTGGCCTCATAATTTCCAATGTGATAGTTCAATTGAGCGAGAGCTATTTTCATCGTTATAATTATTTTTTAGTGTCGCGAAAGTAATAATAATCATTCAAAACGAATCATTTTTTTTTATTTTTCATCAAGGTTGAGCAAATGAACAACCTATTATTAAAATCTTTTGCAAACTATTGTGGCAGTTGATTTTATTATTTATAATTTTGCAAAAAAATACGTTTTTTTGATGAAGACTATCGAATCGACAAAAGGAAAAATAACCGCAGTAATCATAATTACTTGTGTTGCAACAGCAATTGCTTCGGCAATAATTTTCACTAGACCGCAGTTGCAGACTGTAAATTCATCATTTATAGTACCAACCTTGCCTATAAAGACTACCATGGACGTAAACAAATACGTCATCGTGGCAATAAAGGACAATGACTTGATTGACGGCGTAGCCCGTAACTGTGACGTTTCGAGCGAAGACCTCAGGTCGCGCATTGCTGCTACAATCGACGGAAACAAGAGTATAGGACTGGCCGTTTCGTGGGAAACCGCCGAAAAAGCCACAGAAATATCGGAGAACATCATCCAGCAAATGAA
>CADARW010000157.1 GCA_902790405.1 uncultured Bacteroidia bacterium | reverse complement strand
CTGCACGGCAAGGGTTGGGGCCACGGTGTAGGCTTGTGCCAGATAGGTGCCGCCGTTATGGGCGAACAGGGTCACCCCTATGATGAGATACTACTATTCTATTACCGAAATGCTGAAATAAAGAAACTATATGAGTAAAAATCATTCACCATGGGCTTGGGTGCCCACACTTTACTTTGCTGAAGGCGTGCCTTACGTAGCTGTTATGACTATCTCGGTCATCATCTACAAGCGCCTCGGGTTGTCGAATGCCGACATCACTCTCTACACTTCGTGGCTTTATCTGCCTTGGGTTATCAAACCCCTATGGAGCCCGTTTGTTGACATGCTGCGCACCAAGCGCTGGTGGATTCTGGTGATGCAGATACTGATAGCAGCAGCTCTGGCTGGTGTGGCATTCACAATTCCAGGGCCCTGGTGGTTGCAAGGTTCGTTGGCTTTCTTCTGGCTATTGGCCTTCAGCAGCGCTACCCACGACATAGCTGCCGATGGTTTCTATATGCTGGGACTTGAACAGCACGAACAGGCTTACTTCGTTGGAATCCGCAGCACCTTTTATCGCATAGCTACCATCTTCTCTTCAGGACTATTGGTGGGCTTGGCAGGCGTTCTGCAGGTACTTACGCGCAGCATTGCGTATGCGTGGAGCTTGGTGTTCTACCTGATTGCCGGACTGTTTATTGCCTTGTGGTTGTACCACAGTTGGGCACTACCCCGCCCCAGCGAGGATAACCACCGCATGCAGAAATCGGCGAAAGATATCATGAACGAATTCTGGATATAGAAGTCGAATCCAAACCTTGGGTCGATATGGAAGTTTATGTCGCGAAGACGCATTGCCGATGTGTTGTCCATAAAATTTATGTATTCGTTATCGGTAGCAGTACTATTCTTGTCGTATGCTACAAGAGTGTAGTCGTCTTTGTCGCAAATTTCTAATGTTTTATAAACAATATACTTGAAATTTGCTCCAATGCTAAACGACATGTGAATAGGCCCTAGGTAGAAATGTGGCCGGTATAACACTTGCACAAGAGGAGTGTAAGATATTAACTTAAGTCCAAGGCCTTCCCTTACGGTGCCGTCGCTACCTTTAATTTCGTCACCTTCTTTTTGTTCGAGACTCAGCACACACGATCTGTATTCAAGACCAGGTGCGATTGTGAATCGGTTCCGTTTTATTCCAAAGTCGAACGGGAAGTAAGCTGTACCGCCGAATACATTCGATACTCCACTCATGTGGCAATCATGTTCCATTCCGTTGTACCTGAATTTCATATTGTCGGGAGAAGTATAGGATTTGCCTAGAAATACTTCCACACCGAAGCCATTCACCATTTTTTGTGAAAATACTGTTAACGGTAACAGTATGATTAAGAGTCCAATAAATCTTCTCATAAATATCAGTGTTCTGAAATTTTACGCAAAGTTAACATTTTTTTATGTAATACTATATTTTTATATTTACTTTTTTTATGATATTGGGATAAGACGCAATAAATCTGCTAAACTCTTCCATGTTTGCATCTATCGTATTTTTCCTCGATACGAGTTTTATGCCTTTGTTGTCGAAATTGGATATTAGCGTGAGGTATAGTTCTGTCTTTCCGCTGCAACGGTTTATCACATCGTAGAAATCGGCTCTGAATTTGCTGTCGATATCGTTGATGTTCATATACAGGTTTACCGATTTTATGTCGATGTCCTGCAGCAGTCTTATGCCCGAGTATACGGCTGATAGGTTTACTTCCTTGTTGTCCTGCTTCTTGTCGTTCTTGAAGGCGAACCTTTCCTTGATTTCAACGTCTATTATTACCGAATAACCTTCGTTGAGGACCGCCTTATATGCTGTGTAGTCTTTCCCGAACAGGGCAAATTTCAGTTCTCCATAGTAGTCGATTATTGTGTATTCTCCAAATAGATTTCCGTTTTTTGACGTTCTTTCTGAAGCTTTTGTTACATAGCCGACGATTGTGAATTTTGTCTTTGCGTTTTTTTCTTCGATTATTTTCGAGGCTATGTCGAGGTGTGTGATGTTGGTGTTGTTGATTAAAAACTTGAACTTGTCGAGCGGGTGCGACGACAGATATATGCCGAGCACCGAATATTCGTTTTTGAGTAGCGTAGGCATGTATATCATCTTGTCCATCCTCGGTGGCAATTTCGGAAACGCTATCGAGAAAGACGACGATGTCGCACCGAACAATGACATCGTGTTGTCGTTTTTCTGCTGCTGTACCGAACGACCGAACTTTATCAGCATGTCGAGCGATGTTTCGCCTTTTTCGCCGAAATCCGATACAATCTGGTCGCGTGAGGTGGCATTTGGATTTGTTGGCGAGTCGAAACTGTCGAATGTTCCGCCGAAAGTCAATGCTTCGATGGTCTTCTTGTTTACAGCCTGCAGGTTGACACGCGATACGAAGTCGAAAATGTCCTTGTATGGTCCGTTGGCTTCACGCTCGGAGATTATTGCCATTACAGCACCTTCACCAACGCCTTTTACGCCGCCGAGACCGAAACGGATGTCGCCATTTTTCGTTACCGTGAAGTTGAGGTCACTTTCGTTTATATCTGGCGACAATACGTTAATCTTCATACTCTTGCACTCGCTCATCAATTTTGTGACTTCGGTAATATCGTCCTTGTTGAGTGTAAGGTTGGCTGCCATGAATTCGGCAGGGTAGTGTGCCTTGAGGTATGCCGTCTGGTACGAAACCCACGCGTAGCATGCAGCGTGCGACTTGTTGAATGCGTACGAAGCAAAGCTCTCCCAGTCGCTCCATATTTTTTCCAGAATCTTCGGGTCGTGACCGTTTTTCTTTCCGCCTTCGATAAACTTAGGCTTCATTGCATCAACAATGTCCTTCTTTTTCTTACCCATAGCCTTACGTAGAGCATCGCTTTCGCCACGTGTGAAGTCGGCAAGCAGTCGCGACAGCAACATCACCTGCTCCTGATATACTGTGATTCCGTAGGTGTCCTTAAGGTATTTCTCCATTACGGGGATGTCGTATGTAATAGGTTCCTTGCCGTGCTTGCGGGCAATGAACTGCGGTATGTACGCCATTGGTCCTGGGCGGTAGAGGGCATTCATAGCTATGAGGTCCTCGAATACTGTTGGCTGCAGGTCGCGGAGGTGTTTCTGCATTCCAGGCGATTCAAACTGGAATATGGCGACAGTCTTGCCTGCACAATATATTTTGAATGTATCGGGGTCATCGATAGGAATGCTGTTGATGTCGAAGTCGATACCTTTTGTCTTCTTTATGTTGGAAACGGCTTCCTTCATTATCGACAAGGTAATTAGTCCGAGGAAGTCCATCTTTATAAGTCCAACGCTTTCGATGACATGTCCGTCGTACTGCGTTACAGGTACGCGACCTTCGCTCTCCTTGTCCTCGATGGTGCTAATAGGGGCGAACTTGCTGAGGTCGTCGGCACCGATGATGAAGCCGCAGGCGTGTATTCCCACCTGACGGATAGTGCCTTCGAGTTCTTCTGCATATTCAATCATTGTGGCTGCGTTGTAGTCGTCTCCTTCGACAATCTGTTTTATTTCAGGGACATACTTTATGCAGTTCTTCAGGTTTACCTTTGGATTTTTCCCTTTCTCGTCTTTAATGTTGTCGGGGAACTTGTCGGGAATCAGTTTCTTTATTTCGTTGACTCGTTCCAAGGGAACTCCCTGCACGCGACCAACATCGGCAATTGCCGACTTGGTTGCCATTGTTCCGTAGGTTATGATGTGAGCGACCTTTTCCGCTCCGTATTTATGTGTTACCCAGTCGAGTACCTTTCCTCGTCCTGCATCGTCGAAGTCAACATCGATATCGGGCAATGATATACGGTCGGGGTTTAGGAAACGCTCGAACAGAAGGTCGTACTTCAGTGGGTCGAGGTCGGTAATATGCAGGCAGTATGCAACAACAGAACCGGCAGCCGAACCACGGCCAGGACCAACCCAAACCCCCAATTCTTCCCTTGCTCCGCGTATATAATCTTGAACTATAAGGAAGTAGCCTGGGAAACCCATAGTCTTCATTATGTGCAGTTCGAATTTTATTCTGTCGGTTTGTTCTTGTGTGAGATTCTCGCCGTAACGCTTGTGTGCACCGTCCCACGCCAATTTTGCAAGGTAGTCGGCTTCGAGTTTAATTCGGTACAGCTTTTCGTAACCGCCAATTTTCTTGATTTTTTTCTCAGCTTCTTCCTGCGACATCACGACGTTGCCGTTTTCGTCTTGGGTAAATTCGTTGAAAAGGTCTTCGTGAGTGAATTTCTGGCGATATTCTTCCTCTGTACCAAAATCTTCGGGAATAGGGAATGCCGGCATAATAGGACCAGAGTCGATGTCGTAAACTTCAACCTTGTCGGCGATTTCCATTGTGTTTTCCAATGCTTCGGGCAGGTCGGAGAAGATAGCTTCCATTTCTTCTGGCGACTTTAGCCATTCCTGCTTGGTGTATGCCATTCCTCGGTTTGGGGCGTTCAGTTCGGTCTGCGTGCTGAGGCAGATGAGTCGCTCGTGGGCTTCGCCGTGTTCTTCCTCCACGAAATGGACATCGTTTGTGGCTATAATCTTGATGTCGTGCTTGCGGGCAAGTTCTATCAGCACTTTATTTACGGCACATTGTTTCTCGTAGGTGTCGCGTGCACCGCCAGGCTTGTCGGTCTTATGGCGCTGAAGTTCGATGTAGAAGTCGTCGCCAAACACACGCTTGAACCATAGTACCGATTCTTCTGCCTTGTCGAGCTTGTTAGCGACCTTTTTGTTCTTTGCCAATAATATTAAACGGTATCCGCTGTTGTCGACGATTTTCATCTTTCCGGTTTCGGGAGAAGCTTCGCGGTAGTCCTTGTCCTTTAGCTTTAGTCCACGACGTGCGCAGTAGGCTTCGATTCCGATTATCGGCTTGAAAATCTGTTTCTTCAGTTCTTCAATCTTTTGGGTAGCATTGGCTTTTTCCTCTTCGGTGGCATCCTCTTTTGCAAGAATTTTCTCCTGTTCCTTGATTTTGTCCTTGGTTTTTCCGTTTACACCTTTGACAGTATCCACAAAATCTTTTATACCGTACATGTTGCCATGGTCGGTGAGGGCGAGTGCATACATGCCGGTTTTCATGGCCTTGTTTACCAAGTCGGGAACCTTCGACATTCCGTCGAGTACAGAGTAGTGAGAGTGAACGTGTAAGTGCGTGAAATTAACCATCTTGCAAATCTTAAAATACCTGCTACGAAATTAGTAAGTTTGGCCTTTATCAAGTGTATTTTGTGGCTACTTTTTTTCAAAAAGTAATTAACAGACAGGTGTTATCTGAGAGTTGTTTGTGCCACAATGTTTTCGGTAGATATTACACGTCTATCAACAAAAAAATGCCAGATTTCTCCGGCATTTTTTTTAATTTATAATTATGGTATCGTTTAGTACTTTGGTTCAATTCCCATGTTGTAGAAAATGAAGGAGTAGATGTCAACTACCTCGTTTATAGCCTTGTCGAGAGGTTTGCCGCTTCCGTGGCCTGCATTGCTTTCGATGCGGATAAGGTGCGGTTTGTTGCCGATTTCGCTGTTTTGCAGGGTGGCTGCATACTTGAACGAGTGTGCCGGGACAACTCTGTCGTCGTGGTCGGCGGTGGTAACGAGGATTGCTGGGTATTCTTCGCCATTCTTAACTGAATGCAACGGCGAATATTTATATATGTATTCGAACATTTCCTTGCTGTCCTCGCTTGTGCCGTAGTCAACAGCCCAGTATCTGCCGATAGTGAACTTGTGGTAGCGGAGCATATCCATAACGCCAACCTGTGGAATTGCAACAGCAAAAAGGTCGGGACGCTGGTTTACAACTGCGCCTACAAGCAAACCGCCGTTAGAACCGCCCTGGATAGCAAGTTTCTCCTTGCAGGTGTATTTCTCGTTGATAAGGAACTCGGCTGCTGCGATGAAGTCGTCGAAGACATTCTGCTTCTGCATCTTGGTTCCTGCTTCGTGCCATGTCTTACCGTATTCGCCACCGCCACGGATGTTTGCAACTGCATAAACTCCGCCTTGTTCGAGCCAAGCAATGCGAGTAGCGCTGAAACTTGGTGTGAGCGAAATGTTGAATCCGCCGTATCCGTAAAGTAGGGTGGGATTGTTGCCGTCAAGGGCGATGTCCTTCTTGTGGGTGAGGAAGATCGGAACTTTCGTGCCGTCCTTCGAGGTGTAGAACTTCTGCTCGGTGACATATTCGTCGGCGTTGAACTTGATTTCTGAGTTCTTGTAAAGTTCCGACTTGTTGTTTTCGATGTCGTATTTGTAGATTGCGGCTGGAGTCGTGTAGGAGGTCACGGTGTAGAAAGTTTCGGTATCTTCGGTGTCTCCGCTGAATCCACCGATTGTTCCAATCATATCGTTGTCGAGGTTGCTGATGAAATGACCTTCCTCGTCGAAGATGCGTATTACGGTATGAGCATCCTTGGTGTAGTTGGCAATCAACTTCTTACCGATGTGGCTAACTTCGGTAAGTACGCCTGCGTCAGACTTTGGAATAAGGTCTAACCATTTTGCAGGAGTCGGGTTGTCGAGGAAAATCTTGATAACCTTGTATTCGGGAGCAAAATAGTTTGTCATGACGATGAAGTTGCCGTCGATTTCGTCGATTACGGCGTAGTCGTTGTCGAAATTGTCAACAAGCTTCACAAATTCCGAATTAGCCTTATTCAAGTCTTTGTAGAACAGGCAGTTGCCAGAAGTTGATTCGCTACCATATATAATAAGGTATCGTTTGTTGATTACATCGGCGTTGAAACTGATGTCGGGATTAGTCTTGTCTTCGTATGCAAGCTGGTCTTCCTTTTGCTCGGTGCCAACCTTGTGGTAGTAGAGCTGACCGTTTTCGTTTACACCCGATAGTTCGTTTGTCGGTTCTGGGAAACGGCTATAGAAGAATCCATCGTCCTTCCAAGCTATGCTGGTGAATTTCACCCACATAAGGTGGTCATTAAGAGTTTCGCCGGTTTCTATGTTCTTGACGAAAATTTCTTCCCAGTCGCTACCGTTGCGCGAGATGGCGTAGCCAAGGTAGTTTCCGTCATCGGAGATGCCAAGGTTCGACAGTGCAACAGTGCCGTCGTCCGACAGCTTGTTGGGGTCAAGGAGTTCAACTGCTTCACCGTTGAGTGAGTTCTTGTAGTACAGAACGCTCTGGTTCTGAAGGCCGTCGTTGCGGTAGAAGAAGTAGCGGCTGCCTTTCTTCGATGGAGCGCTTTCCTTCGGGTAGTTCATTATTTCCTGAAGGCGATTCTTCATTTTGTCGCGGTACGAAATCTTTGCGAGGTAGTTGTTTGTAACCTCGTTTTGTGCCTTTACCCAGTTGGCGGTCTCGTCGGAAAAATCGTCCTCGAGCCAGCGGTACGGGTCGGCAACTGCTGTTCCAAAATAGTTGTCAACGGTGTCGCACTTTTTTGTTTCGGGGTACTTCAAAGGTTCGTCACTCGTTTTCGTTTCATTGCACGATGATAACATAATCAATACATTTAAGGCTAAAATGCCGATACAATATTTCTTCATTTGTGTATGAATTTTAATTTTCTGCAAAGTTACTCAATGCTATTAATGTTTAGGTTGCCAATTCCTAAAAAATGGTTAAAATTTGATCTTCAGAAATAATGTTG
>CADARW010000156.1 GCA_902790405.1 uncultured Bacteroidia bacterium | reverse complement strand
TATGGTAAAAATGGCAAACCTCCTTGGTCGCACCGACGATGCACAAAAGTTCGCCGACAAGCGCAAACGACTGAATTCCGCCATTCACAAGCAGTTCTACCATCCCGAAACACACAGTTACGCCAACGGAACACCTTTCGACAACGCCTACGCCATACTGACTGGCATTGCGACCGAAAACAATGTGGCACAAGAAGTTACCAAGCAACTTTTAGCCGATTCGTACGGGAAATACAAGTCGCACATTGCCGTCGGATTGTTCGGCCTGCCGATTTTTACCGAATGGGCAATCCAAACCAAGCATACCGACCTGATGGCTACCATTTTGCGACAGCCCGATTACCCCGGCTACCTATATATGATTGCCAACGGAGCAACCGCGACTTGGGAATCGTGGGGACATGAGCGCAGTCGCGTACACAACTGCTACAACGGCATCGGCACTTGGTTCTATCAGGCTTTGGCTGGCATCCGTCCCGACGAGTCGGCACCCGGCTACCGACATTTCTTCATCGACCCACAACCCGCAGACGGCATCAGCTGGGTAAAGGCAACAAAACCGACACCTTTTGGCGACATTTGCGTTGAAATAAATGCAACAGAACTGAAAATTACGGTTCCAGTAGGCGCATCAGCTACAATTTACCCGGGCACAGCGAAAGAGCAAATTGTTGGTGCTGGGAAGTGGGTGATAAGGTAAATTAGTGCTGAAGCCGAATCTTGCCGACTACGAAATTGAATATAGGCTGCTGTCGATGGAAGATATGTAGTGATATTCTCGGAAAAAGCCCCAGCAATAATCTTTCGTACACAAAGTAATCACACTTTTGAGTTATGCGAAATAATGAAAATCTTTAACTGATTGAAGATTTTTGTACTAATTTATTCAATGCAATGAAAAATTTAGTAATTATTTCGTTACAAAATCAATGAAGTTGGATTTATTTACTGATGTAAATGGCACATCGGGATAGTTGTCCTTGAACGAACTGGGACACTTCGGCTTTTTATCTCCCCACTTGAACTCAAAAGCCTTCAATTCTCCGTTGCGCTCTTCTATCAAGTCAATTTCCTGTCCATTGTATGTTCGCCAGAAATAGTACATAGAAGTGCCGTGTCTGTTGTCGTTGAGTTTCATACGCTCCGATATCATATAACTTTCCCACAATGCCCCAACATCCTGCCGTATTGCAAGCGGACGGAAATCTCCAATTACAGCATTTCGAATGCCATTGTCGTAGAAATACCATTTGCCAGCTTTACTGACCTCCTTGCGCGGATTACGCGAATACGCCGGAAGCCGATAGATTACGAAAGTTTTTGCTAGCAAATCAAGGTATTTTTCCACAGTGTTCCTGCTCAACGACAGATGTTTGCCGAGTTCGTCATACGAAACTTCGCTCCCCATTTGAAAAGCAACCAAGCGCAATAGATTATACATTTTGCTTGAGTTTTTTATGCCGTCCAATGTCAGAATATCTTTAAGCAGGTACGATTGCGCAAGCTCGCTTAAGTACATTTGCTTTTGCTCAAAACTTTTAATAGAAAGAAGCTCAGGGTAGTTGCCATATACAAGACGTTCTTCAAGATCCATATATAATTGTGCAGCAGGAATTTGCGTCAGCCATTCCTCAGCAGACAATGGCGATAAGTGGAAAGTGTATGACCTTCCGACCAATGGCTCGCCAGTTTGATTTCGCAAATCAAATGAGGAAGAACCAGATGCAATGACCTGAATGTTTTCAACATCATCAACTATCAGCTTCAATATTTTGCCAATTTCAGGAATATTTTGTGCCTCATCAATTATTAAAAGGTCAACTCCGCTAAGCAATTGCCTATAATGCGCTGCTGTTCTTTCCCGAAACATTACTTCCGTAGAAGCATCTTCTCCGTTCAGGAACAAAGTCTTTCCCGCATACTTTTCAGACACCTGCCTGATTAATACGGTTTTACCAACTCGTCTTGCTCCATATACAAGCAAAACCTTTTGGTTTGTCAACAAACTTGAAATAACATTTGCCAATCTTCTTTCAATCATAATTCATTCTTTTTGTCGATGCAAAAATAATTAAAATCTTCAACGCAATGAATAATTTTGTACAAATTTCTTCAACGCACTGAAAAAATTAATAAACATTGCTTTTACAATAAATCGTTTCCTCCTCTCAATGTTGTCTGGTTTTGTGAACCTTTAGCTCGCTGCCCCAAACAGCAATCCGCCTAATGGTGTTCTGTTTTTGCATTACAAATGCTAATACTCGTATGTGTCGGATTGCAAATCCGACACAACTGCATAAATACATTAAGGTATTGCAGGATAATTTTGCTAAAAATGGTGGGCTTCGGGAGAAAATGACAAAAATTAGGAAGGAAACAAGGTCTGGTGGAGATGGCGGCCTATAGTGGCTATAGTCGCTATAGCCACTATTGATGCTATTAGCCACCCAAATCCCCACCATTTCCCCTGCTCAAAAACACCCTCAAAAAACCTCAAACAAATATTTTAAAACTGAAAATATCTTTGTAAATTTGCGCAAAAATTTTTAAAATATTTTTAAAATGGATATATCTCACATAGAACACATTGGCATTGCCGTTAAGTCAATCGAAGAGGCTAAAAAATACTACGAAGGCGTATTGGGTCTCAAGTGTTATGCTATCGAAAAAGTTGTTGACCAGAAGGTAACTACAGCATTTTTCAAGGTTGGACAGACAAAAATCGAGCTTCTTGAGCCGATGGAGGCCGACAGCCCAGTTGGAAAGTTCATCGAGAACAAGGGCGAAGGCATTCACCACATCGCTTTCTGCGTAAACGGTGTCGAAAAATGCTTGTCGGATGCCGAACTCGCTGGTTTGCGCCTTATCGACAAGGCTCCGCGCAAGGGTGCCGAAGGCCTCAGCATTGCTTTCCTCCACCCGAAGTCAACTTTCGGCGTGCTCACTGAATTTTGCGAAGACAAGAACAAGTAAAAAATCACAAGATGGCTTTAGAAGAAAAAATTAAAAAATTGGTTGACATGCGTGCCGAAGCCCGTCTGGGCGGTGGCGAAAAGCGCATCGAATCACAGCATAAGAAGGGCAAATACACTGCCCGCGAAAGAATCAACATGCTCCTCGACGAAGGTAGCTTCGAAGAAATCGACATGTTTGTAACCCACAGATGCCACAATTTCGGCATCGAGAAGGAATCGTTCCTCGGCGACGGCGTCGTTACCGGCTACGGAACTATCGGTGGCAGAATGGTTTATGTTTTCTCACAGGACTTTACCGTAATGGGCGGTTCTCTGTCGGAAACCAACGCCAAGAAAATCTGCAAGGTTATGGATATGGCTATGAAGGCCGGCGTTCCTATCATCGGCTTGAACGATAGCGGTGGCGCTCGTATTCAGGAAGGCGTTACCAGCCTTTCGGGCTACGCTGAAATTTTCCAGCGCAACATCGAAGCATCGGGCGTAGTTCCGCAGTTGTCGGCTATCCTCGGTCCATGCGCAGGTGGTGCTGTTTATTCACCGGCTCTCACCGACTATATTATCATGTCGGAATCGAATAGCTATATGTTCGTAACTGGTCCAAAGGTAACCAAGACCGTTACCGGCGAAACTATCACCGAAAACGATCTCGGCGGTGCAATGGTTCACGCATCGAAGTCGGGTGTGGCTCACTTTGTGGCTCACGACGAGGAAGATGCAATCGACACCTTGAAGAGACTTATCTCCTATATGCCTCAGAACTTCAAGGAGCAGACTCCGCGCGTTGAATGCACCGACCCGATTGACAGAATGGAAGATGCTTTGAACACGATTCTTCCCGACAACCCCAACAAGCCTTACGATGTTAAGGACATCATAAAGCTCATCGTCGATAACGGCGAGTTCGAGGAGGTTCACAAGGACTATGCAAAGAACATCGTTGTAGGTTTCGCCCGTTTCAACGGACAGTCGGTAGGGATTGTTGCCAACCAGCCGTCGTTCCTCGCAGGTTGCCTCGACATCGAATCGTCGCGCAAGGGCGCCCGTTTCATCAGGTTCTGCGACTGCTTCAACATTCCGCTGGTAACTTTGGTTGATGTTCCTGGATTTATGCCGGGTAGCAATCAGGAATACGGCGGCATCATCACCAACGGTGCAAAGCTTATGTACGCATACGGCGAAGCTACAGTTCCGAAGGTTACCGTTACATTGCGCAAGTCGTACGGTGGTGCACACGATGTTATGAGTTCGAAGCAGCTCAAGGGCGACTTCAACTACGCATGGCCGTCAGCAGAAATCGCTGTTATGGGTGCATCGGGTGCTATCGAAGTTCTCTACGCAAAGGGAATGAAGGAAATCGAAAATCCGGAAGAAAAAGCCAAATATGCAGCAGAGAAGGAAGCCGAATACAAGGAAGCATTTGCAAATCCTTATCAGGCAGCCAAGTACGGATACATCGACGATGTAATCGAACCGCGCAACACTCGTTTCAGAATCATCCGCGCACTTGCAGCTTTGGCAACCAAGAAGGATACCCGTCCTAACAAGAAACATAATAATATTCCTCTATAAACCGTATTGTCATGAGTAATATGTTATTAGCAGTCAACGCAGAAAACTGGGGCTGGAACGACACTTGGGCATTGGTAGGAATATGTTTCTGCATAGTTTTGCTCATTATGGCTTTCTTCGTGATAGTAATGACGCTTTTCGGCGTTATTGCTAAGAGAGGTAAGAAGCAGGAAGCAAAGGTGGAAGCACCGAAGCCTGAAACCGAAGCCAAAGCCAGCGGAAAAGTTGACGATGCCGACTACGCAGCAATCGCTGTGGCTCTGCACCTGTATTTCGGCGGCGAACACGACAAAGAGTCCAATGTATTAACAATCAAGAATGT
>CADARW010000155.1 GCA_902790405.1 uncultured Bacteroidia bacterium | reverse complement strand
AACGGTGCGGCCTTGCAGGTCGAAGATGTCGATCCGGACAACTCCCCATTTGGTGTTGGAAATGCTGATGTTTATGTAATCGCTAGTTGGATTGGGGAATATTGAAAAAGCAGTACATGTCTGGTAATGTTCAATTCCTTCTATTTCCTCTTCTAATCTATCAATTATTATTGTCGGTTGTCGCCTTAAAAAGTTATCAATGCTATCAATGTGGTATTGCCATTGTTCGTAATTATGAGGGAAATCGAATCTTTCGCATTGTCTAGGTATTTCGTCATTAATAGCATTCTTTACAGAATTTAAAACGATAGATGTATTAGAATATGAAAAAACAGATGCCACAAGTTGATGGAAACGGGCGACAAAACGTTCCGAAAAGTTTTTATTTTCAAGTAGTTTCCTTAATACCAATGTGCTATTTGCATTAGTTGGATATGTTCCTGTTGTACTTAATGCATTTGCAAGAGCATCCCAGTAAAGCATAAAGAAGCATCCATCTGCATCAAATAGCATACATCTCCATTTTCTATCTTCGGCTTGCCATAGTCTTACATTATTTGCTGGCCAGTCGAAATTCGCTGAAAATATTTGAAAAATCTCATAGTCAATAAAATTGCTTATGTCAATTGCTGAGTCCATTATGGCATAATTGCTTTCGTCGGAAAGGGTTACATTATTTAGCCAATTAAATATTATCAACCAATTGTCACCATTCCCTTCTTCTGTTACTCCTCCGAAATACTTAACAATGTTGCAACTATCGTCATCTATTTCATAGTGGTCGCTTATGTAGTGCTTGTCGCATGATTCTTCTAAGAAGTAAATCCCCCAATATTCGCCGTTAAGGAATACTGTTATTGGTCTGGATGCAAGAACATCAATATCCAAGTTGCGAGCTATAGTTTGGCTTATATGGTCTTGAACTCCTGATGTTATCCAATGGCTACATCTGAACGGTCGTATAACGAGTCTTTTAAATTTATGAAATGGCAATTCTGGAAAAAAATAATGGTTGAATTTCTTTTTTCCATATTCTTCTCTTGCGTAGAATCTCATACTCTTTTGTGAGTATCGTCTCGATGCGTTGCCATGTGTACGTAATCCTGCTATTTGATTTATGCCCGTATTGTTTGTTTCATAGAATTCAATATTGCATACGCGCTCCCATTCTTGTCCTTTTTGGAAATAATTCCCTGTCCATAGTATATTTTCAGGATTAGTGTGTAAGCCAGGTATCATTATTCCGTTTTCATAGTCGAATAGTCCTGTAGAGTCGGAGCATATTGAAAGAACAGGAAGGCCATGCATATTACAGCCAAGAGATAGTATAAAGTAACTGTTAGTTGCAACTTTACTGATACAGTTGCCGTTTGTGTCGAATACTGCCGCACGTATGACTATACATTTTTGGATTGAGTCTGGAGCATACCAAGGGTCGGTGGTGTTCTCTATCTTGTAAATATCCGACCTTGAATATAGATTTTCGTCAATGTGCAATGGTTGAGTGTATTGGTACGATTGTGGAGTAGGTGTGTTTCCATTGATTGTGTAGAATATGCGATTTTCTGGGTTATTGTTGCTAAGTGTCAATTCAAAACTATCTTCGTAGAAACCACCTGATGCAGAAAATATTACAGTGTCGCTTTGGGAATATAGGTTGATGCCGATACTTATTAGGATTAATATTATAGCGAGCTTTCTCATATATTCCGATATATATTTAAACTTCAAAGATAAATAAAAATTACGAATGATTTAGTTTTTGTAGAAATAGAAAAGGCTGTCTTTTGGACAGCCCATCCTATTGTTGAACATTTATTTTTTATCTTACGACAATTTTTTGAACATACGACGTATTCTCAACTTGTATGTTAATGTTGTAAATGCCTTTGTTTAAGCCTGATAGATCTAGTTGTGTAGTTTCACCAAAGCTATGTCCATACATAACTCCCTGACCAATCATATTTGATATGGTGTAATCGTATCCAGTTGACTGCGGTATGCTTATGGTAATTTGTCCGTCGGTTGGATTTGGATAGATTGACATTTCGGTTTCGTAGCTACGCACACTTACAACCAAATTTAGAATCACATTTACCGTGAAGTCTACATATAAGTCGCCGCTAGTTGCTCTCAAAGTCAAGATTGATGTTGCTTCTTCTGCGGTCAGACGTGTGATATTGAGGCTGTTTTGTTCTACTTGTGCATCGACAGCTGTTTCGTTTGAATTGGAGACTAATGAATATGTGATTGCCTCGGCAGGGCTGTCGTCGTCGTTGGCAACACCGCTCAAATCAATGGTTGTTGAGTCGGGGAATAAGTTCGAAGTCCAGTCGGCAACAGGATTTGCGATGTATGGAGCCTGGTCTTCGTGTGGAGTGGGGGCGGTTCCGTTGAAATCGTCCATGCAGAAGTAAGCAGGTGTGAGCATGCCGCCGCCGTTGCCAATGGTTGATTCCAAACTAAATGATATTGATGCGACTTCGCCTAGCGAGCTAAGGTCGAACCATTCCCAAGTGTTTAAAATGTAGTCGTCATCGGAATTGTCGAAACGATAGTCTGCCAAATAGAAGTCCAAACTACCAGTTGTGTTGCCATTCGAGTCTTTGCCGGTAGCATGAAGAACAAAGTAATCGGGTGCTGTTCCGTCGCTTCCGCCAAATACCAGACCATACTCTCCATTAAGCATGTGTTTGTATGCCCAAAGGTTATTGGTAACATAGCATCCGGTAACCGTGTGAGCCTGTCCGTCGGCAGCGGTAATTTCGGTGCGAGATCCGTATGTATATGCAACAGCGTAGTTTGACGAGCTGTTGTGTCCCTCGCCTGTTATTGCCGTGTATTGGGCATTCATGCCATCCTGCGAAGTGTCTGTTCTGTTCGAAGCTGTGAAACCTCCCCAGAAATATGATGAATAGTAATTGCTGAATATCCAGCCCTGGCTAATCATCTGGGCTTCGCCTTCTTGTGCTGGTGTCCAGTAGCCTTGCGACGAAAGTTCAACGTCTTCGAAATCGGCAGTTGCAATTTCGATTGTAATTTCTGAACCCGATACTGATACATTCATTTCTACGCTTCTTCCATTGCTGGTAGCTGTGACGACAACATTGTCGGTAAATTCGTTTGCCGTATTGCGTACAATGACAAGCATATCGTCATAATCCACATAGGCTGTTACATATTCGCCATCGGCCTCGGCTTCGTATTCCATAAACAGGTTGTTGTTGTCGGGGTCATCGAAGACGCCTTCCAAGTCGAAGGTGAGTGTTTGCGGGAATGTTGAGAAAACAACTGGACTGATTGGATTGACAACAACTGGTGGTAAGTCCTGGGCTACGCAAGTGACTGAAAATGAAGTCGTGATTGTGTCTTCTGCACTTATGGCCTGCAGGCTGATCGTGGCAACTCCGCCTGTAGAAAGAAGTCGAGTCAGTGATATTGTATTTTCGTCTAATGTCGCGCTTACAAGAGTCGGATTGCTATTCGAAAGCAATGAAATTTCAATGTTTTCATTATCATCGTCGGGGTCGTCGAAGACTTGTGAAATGTCAACATCTCTGCTGTCAGGAAAGTTTTCCATTGTGATGTCGCTGATAGGATTAAGCACAATCGGCGGCTGGTTTGTGTTGGCAAAATGTTCGTCGGCGCCAGCACAAGGGGTTTGTGAACGTGTTTCCCCATCAATGTCTGTGGTAACATACGATAGCGGGTTTGCAACATTAATGCCGTCACTGCTCATCAAGTGAAGGTCTTGCGCACTTACAAAAGTCGGGGTGCATAATGCAGAGTGTGCATCGAGGCTAACCGAGTCTGTCCAGTCTTCCAAGGTAGCAATGTCGTATGTACTGCGACGGGCGAAGTTGTTGCCGTTAAACGATACGCGGTTGTAGTCGCTGTAACGTTCGGTAAGGGCGGTAGTATTGAAGCGGAAGACAAATCCATCAGTTTCATTTACAAGCAGATTGTTGTAGAATGAAAGGTGCTGTCCGTTGTTTTCGACGTGGATATTGACGTTAGTTCCTGTTCCTGCGCATTTGAATGTGTTGTGTGCAACATCAATATATGCGCTGTTATTGTTCGAGATTCTAAAGCAATAGCTACTGCTGGATGCGTTAGAGCTCAGGTTGACAATGTTGTTTCTGAAAATGATATGATTTTCTTCGTTGCCCACGCACGGACGCAGTTTTACTACTGTGGAGTAGCTTGTCGTTCTGGTGATGTTCATTATGTTGTTTTCAAACACACACGCATTGAAGCATTGGAATACATCGATAGCGTTGTAGTCTGTTTTGTAATCGTTTGCGTTGACAATGGTATTGCCGCGGACAATGGCGTCGTAGTAGAAGGTTAGGTATATGGATTTGAACTGCTGGTTCGAGAATGAGCAGTTTTCTACCAGAACGCCATTATTGAACTGTGTCATGTTGTTTCCTTGTAAATATAATGCTATACAACCGTTGATGAACTGGCATCCTACAAATTCGTTGTTGTCTCTGCCGCTTCCGCTATCCATGTGGACAAGATTCTTGTTGTTGTCGGTTGATGACGAAGTTACTTCTACTCCAACGAAACGAACATTGTCGAAACGGTCGTTGTCAACATCCCCCGAAAGCCTAAGAAGTACGGCATTGTTAGCCGATGTGGTTGTAATCGTCAAATTTTCAAATGTTACGAAATCGGCGCCATTGAGTTTCAGTGTGCTGTTGTCGGTATATCCAGCATTGCTAGTTATTACAACCTGCTGATTGTCGGTACCCATACCTCTGAAAATGACTTTGTTTGTGGAACTTGTTCCCGAGATGGAGTTGATTGTTACGTACTCCTCGTATGTGCCTGGAGCCACCTGGAATATTACTTCTCCAGAAACTCCTGCCGACAAGGCCGATGCTGCGGCGCTGAATGATGAATAATCGGG